>NZ_PGEZ01000001.1:1817528-2120449 GCF_002797495.1 Mumia flava | reverse complement strand
GTTCGCGCAGGCCGTCGCCTTCTCGGGTGTCGTGTCGGTGTCGCACGAGACCAGCTCGAGCGGGCTGCCGTTGATGCCGCCCAGCTCGCCGTTGATGTAGTCGACGGCTGCCTCGGCGCCGGTGTCGGCTCCGGGCTGCGGGACCGCTCCGCTCGACGGGTTGAGGAAGCCGACCTTGATCGGCGGGCCGTCCAGGCTCGCCGCCGGGTCGGCGTCGGCCTCCGAGTCGCCGTCGGAGCCACAGCCCGCGAGGGCCAGGGCGGCGACGGACAGCAAGGCGGTGATTCTCAGTGATGCCGCTCTGGTTCGCACGGCGTTCTCCTTCTCCTAGGTGTGCGCTCGCGCGCGTTGGGGCAGACGGGTGGTGAGGGACGTGGGGCGTACGGGTCGGCTCCGGTCGGAGCTCAGAGGCGCGCCGCCAGACGGGAGGCGTTCATGTGGGCGATCGCCTCGATCGAGATCATCGGGTTGACGCCGGACGAGGTCGGGAAGCACGAGGCGTCGGCGACGACGAGGTTCGGGACCTCCCAGGTCGCGCCGTCGGGGTCGAGGGCGGTCTCGTCGGCCGAGCCGCCCATCCGGGCCGAGCCCATGATGTGCAGCGCGGCCATCGCGCAGCGCCCGGGACCGTAGCCGGCGTCGTCGCATCGGGAGACGAAGTCGTCCACCGAGCCTTCGCCGCGCGTCCAGGTGATCCCGGCCTGGTGCCCGGAGAACATCGACGCCGCCCCTGCTGCCTCGACGATGCGGGCCGCGCCCGCGACACCGGCGCGGAGACGGTCCTCGTCCCGGGCGGACAGCGTGTAGTGGACGACCGGCTCGCCGTCCTTGCCGACCTTCACCTCACCGGAGTCCTGGTCGCGGGTGATCACGCCGACGCCGCTGAGGTGCGCGAGGTTGAGCATCCGCTCCCGGTGCGTCGCCGCTCCGCGCCACGACATGAAGGCGACACCGAGCGCGGGGTTCGTCGCCGCGGTCTCGTAGATCACGCCGTACCCCGAGCCGTCGAGGTCGGCGTGCTCGGTGGAGTAGCGAGTCTGGATGCCGCCCTCCCACGGGCGGACCTCGTCCTCGAACTCACCCCACACCGCGGTCGCCGGATGCAGGCGCAGGTGCCGGCCGATGTTCGGGTTCGTCAGTCCCGATCGCCGCAGCAGCGCCGGCGTCTGCAGGCTGCCGCCGGCGACGACGACCGCACGCGCCCGTACGGTGACGCGGTGACCGTCGGCGGTCCGGCCCTCGACCCCGGTCGCGACACGGCCGCGGCGGGTCACGGTGCGCACGTCGACCCCGGTGTAGAGCCGTGCGCCGTCGACCTCGGCGTCGACGAGCCACGTCTTCGCCGTCGACTGCTTCGCACCGATCCGACAACCCATGCCGCAGCGTCCGCACTCGATGCCGTTGTCGCAGCCCTTGACGTTGCGGGGCATCTCGTCGACGTGCCAGCCGAGCTTGCTCAGACCGCGCTCGAGGATCACGTCGCGCGAGGAGATCGCGTTGTGGTTCTGGTTGACACCGAGCCGCTCCCAGACGGCGTCCAGCGAACGATCGAACTCGTCGGTCGCGAACTGCTTCGCCCCGATCGACGCCCACTCCGCACGGACGTGGTCGGGCGTCTTGAAGGACGTCGTGTAGTTGACGACCGTGCCGCCGCCGAGGCACTGGCCCGAGAGCATGCTGAGCTGTCCTTCGGCGGTGGCCGTCGGTCCCGGCGCGTACGCCCGGGTGAGTCCGTTCAGCTCGCTGCCGTCGAAGTCGCGGTCGTCGAGGTAGTCGCCCTTCTCCAGCACGACGACGTCGTGCCCGGCCGCGGCCAGCACGGCCGCGGCCGTCCCGCCCCCAGCGCCCGAGCCGACGACGACCACGTCGCAGTCGACCTCGAGGTCGCCGGTCGGCGTGATCGGCGACAACGGCGGGGCTGCGGCGTCGTCACGGAACCCCAACGGCCCGGGGTAGCCCATGGCGTCCCACAGCGGCGAGCGCCCGGTCGGTCCCGGGGCCAGGTAATAGCCGAGGGTGGCGGCGCCCTTCAGTGCCTGGAAGAGCGCGCGCTTCTGCGCGACACGGGAGTCGCCGAGTCCGATCAGTGCGGCCTCGCGCTGCTCCTGGCTCAGCCGGGAGAACCGGCGCGGGCCGAACCCCAGGGCGACGCCCAGCGCACGGGTGTCCCAGAAGCGCAGCAGCGTGGCGAGCTGCTTCGCCTCGGCCTCCCGCGGGTTGTGCATCGCCATGCCCTCGACGATCTCGACGGTGCCGAGCCGGCTCGCCGGGGGGATCGCGTCGCCGTCGCCCGGGGCGAAGGTGTCGCAGATCGACGCGAGCGCGGCCCGCTGGCGCTCGTTCAGCGCGGTCATCACTCGACCTCGGTGCGCAGTGCGGTCTTGAGGACCTTGCCGCCGGCGTTGCGTGGGAGCTCGTCGATGATCACCAGGCGCTTGGGCAGCTTGTAGCGGGCCAGGTGGCCGTCGAGGAAGGTGGTCAACGCCTCGAGGTCCAGCGCGGCGCCCTCGCGCTGGACGACGACGGCGACCGGGATCTCGCCCCACTGCTCGTCCGGACGACCGATCACGGCCGCCTCGACCACGTCCGGGTGGGCGTACAGCGCGTTCTCGACCTCGGCGCAGTAGACGTTCTCGCCGCCGGTGATGATCATGTCCTTCTTGCGGTCGACCACCCAGACGAAGCCCTCGTCGTCCTGGCGAACGAGGTCGCCGGAGTGGAACCACCCTCCGTGGAAGGCCGCCGCGGTCGCCTCCGGCTTGTTCCAGTACCCGCGGCTGACCGTCGGGCCGCGGTAGACGATCTCGCCGACCTCGCCGCGCGGGACGTCGTTCATCTCATCGTCCACGACGCGGTACTGGATCGTCGGGATCGGCTTGCCGACCGAGCCGAGCTTGCGCAGCGAGTCGTCGCCGCTGAGCACGCACGTGATCGGCGACGTCTCCGTCTGGCCGAAGACTGCGACGTTGACCGCGTCGGGGAAGGTCTCGGACATGGTGCGCAGCAGCGTCTCCGAGGCCGGCGCCGCACCCCAGCTGATGATCCGCAGGTCGAGCTTGCGGTCCTTGATGTCCGGGAGGGCGCAGATCGCCTGCCACTGCTGCGGGACGTTGAAGACGATCGTCGCGCCCTCCGCCTCCCACGCATCCACGACGGCCGCCGGGTCGAACGCGCCGAGCGGGTGGATCACCGTCGGGATGCCCAGCAGCAGGTTCGCGACCATCGAACCGAGACCGGCGATGTGGAAGAACGGCGCCGTCAGGAAGCCGACGTCGGAGTCGTCGTTCATGCCGTTGGCCCGGATGCACGTCAGCGCCTGGAGCTGCAGGTTGCGGTGCGAGAGCATCGCGCCCTTCGGGTGTCCGGTGGTGCCCGACGTGTAGATGATCAGGGCCGTCTCGTCCTCGGCGACGTCGGCGAGCTCGGCGGGATCGTCCTCGGCGACCAGCGACGCGTACGACTCGAAGCCCTCCGCCTCGCCGAAGCAGATCCGGGTCCGCAACCGGTCGGTGAGCTGGCCCACCGCGCCGACGAGCGGCGCGAGCATCTGGTCCGCCAGGATCACGGTGGCCCCGGAGTCCTCGACGATGTACTGGACCTCGCCGGGCGCGAGCCGGAAGTTCACCGGCACGGCCATCGCGCCGAGGCTGTTGATCGCGAGCACCGCCTCCACGAACTCGGAGTGGTTCAGCGTCAGCAGCAGCACGCGGTCGCCCCGCCGGACCCCGCGGCGAGCCAGCGCCCCGGCCGCAGCAAGTGAATGCTCGTGCAGCTGACTCCAGGTCGTGTTCACACCACGGTGCCGCAGCGCGGTCTCGTCGGCCTTGCCGAAGGCGTGGCCGGCGACCTGGGCCATCCAGTGGTTGCGAAACGTCCACTCCGGAGCGGTGTTCAAGAGGTCGGTCATGGCGCTGCCCTTCTGTGCGGCGTGCTGCAGTTGGCCGGAAGCATGCCGTAGATCACATTCCCTGACAACCCCTCTTGTTAATCGAGACTCACATTTTTGTTAGCGGAGGTTCACGTCACGTGCGAATCCGGCCGGATCCTGGGGTTCCTAGCATCCTGGGCTCGACACGAACGTGAGTCGTGGTTAACTTTGCGGGACGTTTCGAGAGGAGGTGGAGCCGTGGCGAGCTCGACGACGGCGTCCGGTCGGCCGCGTGGCACGCAACCGGCGCGCCGCCCGCGCAACCGCAAGGCGCTGATCCTGGCCGCGGCCTCGCGCGCGTTCGCCGAGCGCGGGTACCACGCCGTCGGGATGGACGACATCGCCGTCGCGGTCGGGATCTCGGGCCCAGCGCTCTACCGCCACTTCCCGAGCAAGTACGCGCTGTTCGCGCAGTGCGCGCGGTCGATGGCCCAGGAGCTGCTCGACGACTGGGCGCCCGCGCCGCCCGGTGTGGATCTGACCGATCCGCAGGCCGCGCGCGCGCACCTCGACGCGATCCTCGACTCGGTCACCCGGGCGACTCTCCGCTCCCGCCGCACCGGCGGGATCTACCGGTGGGAGGGTCGCTACCTCGAGGCCGACGACCGGCGCGAGACCGGGGCGCTGTTCGCCGAGATGATCGCGCGGGTCGCGTCGGTGGTGTCGGTGCTGCGGCCGGAGTCGGGTGCCGCGGACGTCGACCTGGTCAGCGCCGGGACGTTGAGCGTCGTGGCCAGCGTGACAGCCCACCGGACCTCGCTCCCGCAGCGCCGCACCGTGACGGTGATCGGCGACGCGGCCGTACGGGTCGCGACCGGCGACCTGCCGCGGTCCGGCGACGGGGTTGCGGCGGCCGACCTCGCGAGGCCGCCCGCCACGGAGCCGACCACGCGGCGCGACCAGGTGCTCGCCGCGGCCGTCCGGCTGTTCCACTCGGTCGGCTTCGCGGAGGTCACGGTCGAGGCCATCGCGACCGAGGCCGGGCTCACCCCGTCGGGCTTCTACCGGCACTTCAGCAGCAAGTCCGACGTGCTGCTGGCTGCGTGCCTGCTCGCGTCGGACCACCTCGACGCCACGGTGACCGCCGCAGGCGTCGGCGGGGCACCGCCCGAGCTCGCACTCGAACGGCTCAGCCGGGCGTACGTCGCCCACTCGTTCGCGCACCAGGAGCTGATGTCGGTCTACTACGCCGACGTCGCCAGCCTGCCGCCGGCGGACCAGGCACGGCTGCTGACCCTGCAGCGTGACCACGTGGGTCTGTGGGTCAGCCTGCTCTCGGCGGCGCGGCCGGAGATCGATGCTCGCGAGGCGCGGTTCCTGGTGCACGCGGCGCTCGGTGTGGTGACCGACCTCGGTCGGCGGACGCACTGGCGCGACGACGCCGCGACCCGCGCGCGCATCCATGCGATGGCAACCGCCGCACTCGGAACGGCTGCAGCCTCCGAGCGGTCCCCGTGACCTGGTCGCCGATGCACAGGCGGGCTCTTTTGAATCTGTGTTAGATTCCCTCTCGTGGCCGACCAGACCCGAGGACGCTCCCGCGCGGGCGCGAGCGCGCCGCTGCCGAAGTCTCACCGGACGCGCGAGCGGATCCTGGACGCCGCCGCACGCGTGCTCAGCCGGAAGGGCTACGCGGGCACGCGGCTGCAGGACGTGGCGACGGAGGCGGGCGTCCAGGCTCCGGCGATCTACTACTACTTCTCGTCGCGCGACGAGCTGATCGCCGAGGTGATGTACGTCGGGGCACACCGGGTGCGCGGACACGTCAACGACGTGCTCGCCGGGCTGCCGCTCGACACCACGCCGATGGGCCGGATCCTCGCCGCCGTCGAGGCACACCTGCGCTACGAACTGCTGATCAGCGACTACACGACCGCCTCGGTCCGCAACGCCGGGCAGGTCCCGCGCGAGGTACGGGAACGCGCCACCGCCGAGGAGACGGCGTACACGCACATGTGGCGCGACCTCTTCGAGCAGGCACGCGATGCCGGGGAGCTGCGTGGCGACCTCGACGTCAACCTCACCCGGCTGCTCATCATCGGCGCGATGAACTGGGCCGCGGAGTGGTGGAACCCTGAGCAGCGCACCCTGGACGACCTGGTCGCCGCGACGCAGAAGCTCGTACTCAACGGCGTCGGCAGTCCCTGACGAGTCACGTGCGGCGTGCTCACCGCCACGGGCGTCTCGCCGCCGTCAGACGGGGAGGAGTGCAGACGAGCGGCGGCGGAGGACCTCCTCGGCCTCGGCCACCGTTCGGCGGACGATGTCGCCGGCGCTCGGCACGTCGTGGATGAGCCCCTGGACCACGCCGACGGACCAGATCCCGGCGTCCAGGTCGCCGTCGTCGAAGACCCGTCGGCCGCGCGCACCCGCGACCAGATCTCGCACCGAGGCGAAGTCGCCGCCCTCGTCGAGGATCCGGACGACCTCGCGGCTGACCTCGTTGCTCGCGACCCGGGCGGTGTTGTTCAGGGTGCGGAAGATCAGCTCGGTGTCGAGCTCGGACGCCTCCACGATCCGCTGCTTCACCGCGTCGCTCACGGGGGACTCGGTGCTGCACAGGAAGCGGCTCCCCATGTTCACGCCGTCGGCCCCGAGCGCGAGCGCGGCGGCGAGTCCACGCCCGTCAGCGATCCCACCGGAGGCGATGAACGGGATCGTGATCCGGTCCGCCGTCGCCGGGATCAGGACCAGCCCACCGATGTCGTCCTCACCGGGATGGCCGGCGCACTCGAACCCGTCGATGCTGACGGCATCCACACCAACCCGCTCCGCCTTGACGGCGTGCCGCACGCTCGTGCACTTGTGGATCACCCGGACGCCGTGCGCCTTGAGAAGGTCGAGGTACGGCTCCGGGTTCGCGCCGGCGGTCTCGAGGATCGTGATCCCGGAGTCGATCGCGGCCCGCACGTACTCGGCGTACGGAGGCGGCGAGATGGTCGGCAGGATCGTGAGGTTGACGCCGATCGGGCGGTCGGTGAGCCGACGAGCGCGCTCGATCTCCGCGGCGAGGTCGGCAGGTGTGGGCTGCGTCAGCGCGGTGATGATGCCGAGCCCACCCGCCTCGGAGACCGCCGCGGCGAGCTCGGCGCGCCCCACCCACATCATCCCGCCCTGGACGACGGGGTGGGTGATCCCGAACGTCTCGGTGAACCGCGTCCTGATCACCACGCCACCCCCCACGGGACCACCGGGGTCACGCGTCCACCGCCTGGCCGGCCTCCGCCCGCACGACCAGCGACACCGGCGGTTCGAAGCGGGGCCCGTACGCCGCCGCCAGCTCGCGTGCTCGCGCGACGAACCCGGCGACGCCGCCCTCGTACTGGTTGACGTAGTGCAGCACCCCGCCGGTCCAGGCGGGGAAGCCGATCCCGAGCAGCGAACCGATGTCGGCGTCCTCGACGGACGTGAGCACGCCCTCGTCGAGACACCGGGTGGCGTCGATCGCCTCCGCGAAGAGCATGCGCTCCTGGAGATCGATCAGCGGCACGTCGGCCGACCCCGATCCGAAGGCATCACGCAGGCCCGGCCACAGGCCCACGCGTCGACCCTCGGCGTAGGCGTAGAACCCCCCACCGGTCGAGCGACCTCCCCGACCGAGCTCACCGATCATCCGGTCCAGGACGGCGTCGGCACCGTGCGGCGTCCACGTCCCGCCCTCCGCCTCGACCGCGGCCCGGGTCTCCTCCCGGATCTTCTGGGTCAGCGTCAACGTGAGCTCGTCGAGCAGCTGGAGCGGGCCGGCCGGGTAGCCGGCCTGGAGCGCGGCCTGCTCGACGCTCGCCGGCTCGACGCCCTCGCCGACGGCGGCCACGGCTTCGTTGATGAAGGTGCCGATCACACGCGAGGTGAAGAACCCCCGCTGGTCGTTGACGACGATCGCGGTCTTGCGGATCTGCCGGACGAAGTCGAACGCCTTCGCGAGCGTCGCGTCGGAGGTCTGCGCACCGCGGACGATCTCGACGAGCGGCATCTTGTCGACCGGCGAGAAGAAGTGCAGGCCGATGAAGTCCTCCGGCCGGCTCACGCCGCCCGCGAGGGTGGTGATCGGCAGCGTCGAGGTGTTCGAGGCGAGCACCGCGTCCGGCAGCACCACCGGCTCGATCTCGGCGAAGACCGCCTGCTTCACCTCGACCGACTCGAAGACGGCCTCGACGACGAGGTCGACCCCCGCGAAGTCCGCGAGGTCGTCGGTCGGGGTGATCCGGTCGAGCAGCGCCTGCGACCGCTCGGCTGTCGTACGGCCCCGCTCGAGCGCCTTGGCCTCGAGTCGCTCGGCGTACCCCTTGCCTCGACGGGCCACGTCGAGATCGGTGTCGCGCAGGACGACCTCGATCCCCGCCCTCGCGGCGACGTACGCGATCCCGGCGCCCATCATCCCGGCGCCGACGACCCCGAGCCTGCGGCAGGTGGACGCGGGCTCGCCGTCGGGTCTGCTCGCGCCGGCGTCGACGCGCTGCTTCGCGAAGAACGTGTGGATCATGTTCTTCGCCACCTGCCCGCTCGTGAGGCTCACCAGGTAGCGGGTCTCGATCCGCGTCGCGGTGTCGATGTCGACGTACGCGCCCTCGACCGCGGCGGCGAGCGCGGCCCGCGGCGCGGGCATCGGAGCGCCCTTGAGCTGCTGGCGCAGCAGGGCGGTGATCGCGGGCAGCGTCGAGGCGATCGCCGGGCTGGTCACGGCGCCGCCGGGGATCGTGAAGCCCGTGCGGTCCCACGGCTGCGTGGCGTCCGGGTTGGCCGCGATCCAGGCGCGGGCACGGGGCAGCAGCTCGTCGACCGACGACACGACGTCGTCGACCAGGCCGAGCTCGAGCGCCTTCGCCGGGGTCATCCGCGTCCCGCTGAGGATCACCTCCGAGAGCGCCCGCTGCAGGCCGAGCATCCGCACCGTACGGGTGATCCCGCCCCCGCCCGGGATGAGCCCGAACGTGACCTCGGGGGTGCCGAGCTTGGCGCCGGGAACGTCGGCGACGATCCGGTGGTGGGTCGCGAGCGCGACCTCGAAGCCACCGCCCAGCGCGGCGCCGTTGACTGCGGCGACGACCGGTCGACCCAGCGTCTCGATCCGCCGCATCACGGCCTTGATCCCGTCGATGTGCGCTGTGCGCTGCGGCGCGTCCTCCGGCGATCCCTGACGCAGCAGGTTGAGGTCGCCGCCGGCGAAGAAGGTGCTCTTCGCGCTGGTCAGCACCACCCCGGTGATCGACTCGCGCTCGGCCTCGAGGCGATCGGCGGCGCGGGCGTACGACGTGGCCCAGATGTCGTTCATCGTGTTGACCCGCTGGGTCGGGTCGTCCATCGTCAGGACGACGACACCGTCGTCGTCCTGCTCCCACCTGATGCCCTCGACGGTCTCGCCGGGGTTCGGGTCCGTGTGCTCGTTCGTCATCCGTGTTCTCCGGTCGGTCTCGGCGGCGGGTCAGAGGCGCTCGATGATGGTGGCGACGCCCATCCCGGCGCCCACGCACAGCGTGACGAGGCCGTAGCGCGCCTCGCGGCGCTCGAGCTCGTCGAGCACCGTGCCGAGGATCATCGCCCCGGTGGCGCCCAGGGGGTGGCCCATCGCGATCGCGCCACCGTTGACGTTGACCTTCTCCGGCGGCAGGTCGAGGTCGTCGATCCACCGGAGGACCACGGCCGCGAACGCCTCGTTCAGCTCGAACAGATCGATGTCGTCGACGGTCAGACCGGCCCGGTCGAGCACCTTCCGTGTCGCCGGGGTCGGCCCGGTCAGCATGATCGTCGGCTCGCTCCCGACGGCGGCGGTGGCGACGATCCGCCCGCGTGGAGTGAGGCCCATCGCGGCACCGGCGGCCTCGCTGCCCATCAGGACGAGCGCAGCACCGTCGACGATGCCCGACGAGTTCGCCGCCGTGTGGACGTGCTCGATCCGCTCGACCGCGTGGTACTTCTGCAGCGCCACGGCATCGAAGCCGCCCTGAGCCCCGATCCCCGCGAACGCCGGCCGCAGGGACGCCATCGACTCGGCGCTGGCGTCGGGACGTCGGTGCTCGTCGTGGTCGAGCAGCACGACGCCGTTCATGTCGCGGACCGGCACGATCGAGCGCTTGAAGTAGCCGCTGGTCCAGGCGTGCTCGGCGCGGCGCTGCGACTCCAGGGCGTACGCATCCACGTCCTCGCGGGAGTAGCCCTGGAGGGTCGCGATCAGGTCGGCCCCGATGCCCTGGGGGACGAAGTACAGGTCGTACGCGGTGGTCGGGTCCTGGACGTACGCTCCGCCGTCGCTGCCCATGGGCACCCGCGACATCGACTCGACCCCGCCCGCGACCACCATGCCGTCGCCGATCGCGATCTTGGCGGCGGCGGAGTTCACCGCCTCCAGACCGGAGGCGCAGAACCGGTTGAGCTGGACCCCGGGCACGGTCTCCGGGAGGTCGGACAGCAGCGCAGCGGTCCGGGGGATCACACCTCCCTGCTCCCCGACCGGCGAGACCACGCCGAGCACGAGGTCGTCGACGCGTTCGAGGTCGAGCCCGGGGTTGCGTGGGACGAGCTCGTCGAGCAGTCCGACGACGAGGTCGACGGGCTTGGTCCCGTGCAGCGCTCCGCCGCGGTTCTTGCCACGTGGTGTGCGCAGTGCGTCGTAGATGTACGCCGTGTCGGGCATGGGTCCTCCGCAGTCAGGGGCCCCGGGCTCGCGGAGCCGGGTCCGGTGGGGTGTGGGGTGCAGGCGCTAGAGGCCCAGGCCGCGGCCGACGATCTCCTTCATGATCTCGGTCGTGCCGCCGTAGATCGTGGTGATCCGCGCGTCCTCGTAGTCGCGGGCGACGCGGTACTCGCGCATGTATCCGTACCCGCCGTGCAGCTGGAGGCAGCGGTTGACGATCTCGACGTGCTGCTCGGTGCACCACCACTTCGCCGCGGCGGCCTCCTCCGGGGTGAGGGCGCCGTCGAGGTGCTTGCGGACCATCTCGTCGATGTAGACACGGCTGACCTGGAGCTGCGTGGCGATCTCGGCCATCACGAAGCGAGAGTTCTGGAAGGAGCCGATCGGCTTCCCGAACGCCGTACGCTCCTTGACGTACTCCAGGGTGCGCTCGAAGGTGCCCTCCGCCGCCGCGACGGAGCCGACCGCGATGGAGAGCCGCTCCTGCGGGAGGTTGCGCACCAGGCCGAGGAAGCCGGCGCCCTCGTCGCCGAGGAGGTTCGCTGCCGGGACGCGCACGTCGGTGAACGACAGCTCGCTGGTGTCCTGGGCGTGCAGCCCGATCTTCTCGAGGTTGCGCCCTCGCGTGAAACCGGGCATGCCCTCCTCGACGACCAGCAGGCTCAGACCGCGGTGCGGGTCGTCGCCGGTGCGCACCGCGACCGCGACGAGGTCGGCGTTCTGCCCGTTGGAGATGAACGTCTTGGCACCGTTGACGACGTAGTCGTCGCCGTCACGCACCGCGCGGGTGCGGATGCCGGAGAGGTCCGAGCCCGTGCCCGGCTCGGTCATCGCGATCGCGGTGACGAGCTCGCCGCGGGCGATGCCGGGCAGCCAGCGCCGCTTCTGCTCGTCGTTGGTGAGGTCGGTGAAGTAGGGGAAGACGATGTCGTTCTGCAGGGCGACGCAGCCCATGCCGCTGCTGACCGGGTTGCGGCCGAGCTCCTCGAGCATCACGGCGTTGAACCGGAAGTCGTCGACGCCGCCCCCGCCGAACTCCTCGGGGATCGAGAACCCCAGGATGCCGTCGCCCGCCGCCGCGGTGAAGAGCTCGCGGTCGACCTTCTCCTCGGCCTCCCAGCGATCGGCGTTGGGTACGACGTTCTTCTCCACGAACGCGCGCACCGTCTCGCGGAATGCCTCGTGCTCGGCGTCGTACAGCGTGCGGGTGCTCATCGGCGTGGCCTCCTCGTGGTCGTCGCCTCGCACGGAGGCCGGTGAGAAGACCGTAACGCGAAGACGCCTGTTTTTACAAGAGATTAGAAAATGGCGAGCCCCTGGTGGAAGCACTGGCCGCATCGCTTGAACAAGGCGCCATCACTTTCGAATGCTGATGAGAAAGCGGCGCTCACCGTGCGGATGTGCCCGGGCGGGGTCAGCGCTCGACGGCCGCGGCGACCAGGGAGCGCAGCGTGCCGGCCACGGCGTCCAGCGGCGCCGCGCTGCGCTGGCTGCGCGCGAGCACCACCGCCCCCTCGACGGAGGCGAGCACGGTCCACGCGAGCGCGTCCGCCTGCTCCGGAGCGACGCCGTCGCGGCGCAGCGTGTCGACGATCAAGGTGTGCCAGCGCTGGAAGACGGCCGTCGACGGCGGCGGGTCGTCACCGCGCCCCGGCTCCTCGGCCGCGACCGCGAGAACCGGGCAGCTCGCCCGGTAGTCGGTCTCCTCCAGCAGGCGCCGCCAGCTCGCGACGAACGCGTCGAGGGCAGCGACGGCGTCGTCGCACGACGCGATCAGCCGCTCGGTCCGCACGCAGACCCAGGCGAGCGCCTCGTCGACGAGCTGGTCCTTGCCTCCTGGGAAGTAGTGGTAGGTCGAGCCGAGCGGCGCGCCGGTGAACCGGGCCAGCTCGCGCACGCTCGTCGCGCCGACGCCGCGCATCCCGATCAGGGACGCGGCACCGGCGACCATCCGTGTCCTGGGGTCATCGGCCATGGTCCGATGCTACCCCTTGACTATGACGTCCGTCATAAGTCATCGTGCTGACTATGACGACTGTTCTAAACGCGGTCCGGATCCCGACCGACGACGGGAGCGAGCTGTCCGGCGAGTGGCTCGAGCCGCGCGGCCGCCGCCGTGGAGTGCTCGTCGTCGCACCGGCGATGGCAACGCCGGCGGCGTACTACCGACCGATGGCCGCCTGGCTCCGCGACCGCGGGATCGCCGTGCTGCTGTTCGACTACCGCGGCTACGGCGCCTCCGCGACCGGCCACCTGCGCGACGTCGAGGCCGACACGACCCGCTGGTTGCGGGACGCGGCCGCCGCCGGCTCGTACGCCCTGGACCGGGCCGAGGGCCTCCCCGTCACCTGGCTCGGGCACAGCCTCGGCGGCCAGGCGTTCGGTCTTGCGGACCACACGCGTTTCGCACGGCTCGTCCTGGTCGCGGCCGGCAGCGGCCACTGGCGCTACGGCGTCGGTCGGAGCCGGTTCGTCGCGCCGGTGCTGTGGGCCGCCCTCGCACCGGTGGCGATCCGACTCACCGGCTACTTCCCGGGTCGGCGCTTCGGGATCATCGGCGACCTGCCGCCCGACGTGATGCGGGAGTGGGCGTCGTGGTGCCTGCACCGCGACTACCTCTGGGGGCGGAGGCCGGAGCTCACCGCCCGGTACGCGGAGGTCACCACACCGGTGTCGTCCCTGGTGATCGCCGACGACGAGCTGCTCGGAGAAGCGAGCATGCGCGACCTCGCCGGCCGCTACTCGGGTGCGGAGACCGAGGTGCTGCGGGTCGAGCCGACCGCCCACGGCCTCCAGCGGATCGGCCACCACGGGTTCTTCCACCGGGACCACGCGGTGCTGTGGGAGTCGCTGCTCCTCCCCCGGATCACGACCGCCGAGCCGGCTGCGACCGCCTGAGCAACGATCGAGCGGACCCGCCGCGGCGGTCCTACGATTCTGCTGACGCTCCGTCGCGGGGTGCCGACGACCTGGTCGCCACGATCCCGAGGAGCACTCCGATGACCGAGATCCCTGATGTCTCCCCAGCCGACCGCGACGCAGCGCTCGTCGCCGCCGCGAACGCCTCCGGCCGGCAGCCGGTCGTGTTCGTCCACGGACTCTGGCTGCTGCCGACGAGCTGGGACCGCTGGGTCGAGCTGTTCGAGGACGCCGGCTACGCCGCGATCGCCCCGGGCTGGCCCGACGACCCGGACACGGTGGAGGAGGCAGGCGCGAACCCCGAGGTGTTCGCCCGCAAGAGCGTCGGTGACGTGGCCGACCACTACGCCGGCCTGATCGGCACCCTCGAGCGCACCCCGGCCGTCGTCGGCCACTCCTTCGGCGGTCTGCTCGCCCAGATCCTCGCGGGTCGCGGCCTCTCGGTCGCGACCGTCGCGATCGACCCGGCCCCGTTCCACGGCGTGCTCCCTCTCCCGTTCTCCGCCCTGCGGGTTGCGAGCGTGGCCGTGAAGAACCCGTTGAACTACCGCCGCGCCGTACCGCTGACGTACGAGCAGTTCCGGTACGGCTTCGCCAACGCGGTCTCGGAGGACGAGGCGCACCGCCTGTACGACGAGTTCGCCGTCCCCGCGCCCGGCCAGCCGCTGTTCCAGGCCTCGACGTCGAACCTGAACCCGTGGTCGGAGACGAAGGTCAGGACGAAGGCCGCCGGGCGTGGACCGCTGCTCCTGCTGTCCGGGGAGAAGGACCACACCGTGCCGTGGGCACTGACGAACGCGGCGTTCGGCAAGCAGAAGCGCAACGAGCACGCCGTCACCGAGATCGTCGAGGTGCCCGACCGGGGCCATTCGCTGACCATCGACGACGGGTGGCGTGACGTCGCCGACCTGGCCCTCGGGTTCGTCCAGCGCTACGCCTGACCCCGCGCATCCTCCTCGGCGTTTCCCAGCCGCTTCCCAGGCCGGTCCCGTATCCTCGCGGTCGTGATTCCCGCCGCCATCTGCCTCGTCGCCCTCGGGTCGATCTGGCTCACCGAGCACCTGCTGCGACCGCTGCCCGCCGATGCGTCGGAGGAGGCGCGCGAGGGACGGGAGGCGAGGCTCGAGCAGATGGTCGAGCGCGCGCCGAGCCTGCCGTTCCCGGTGCTGGCGCTCGTCGTCGCCGGGATCGCGGTCTACGAGGCGACCCAGGGCGCGTCGAACTGGTGGCTCTGGCTGGCCGCCGCCGGCCTGGTCGCCGTCGGGTGGCGCCACCGTCGCATCGCCGCGGACCGCGCCGCCGCCGCGCTCGCCGAGACCGCGCCCGACCGCGGCTGACCGACGACGATGGTCGTCCGGTCGGTCGCGGTCCTGTCCGACGTCCACGGCGTGCTGCCGGTCCTCGAGGCCGTCCTCTCCGAGCCCGACGTCACCGCTTCCGACCTCGTCGTGGTGACCGGCGACCACGCTGCCGGGCCGATGCCGACCGAGACCCTCGACCGGCTGACGGCCCTCGGCGAACGCGTCGTCCTGGTCCGCGGGAACGCCGACCGTGAGCTGGTCGAGGTCGCGCGTGGAGGCACCTCCGAGCACGCCGAGTCCGTCTGGGCGGCAGGCCGGCTGCGCCCGGACCACATCGACCTGCTGGCCGGGCTGCCCCACCCCGTCACGATCGATGTCGCCGGCTTCGGACCGGTGGTGTTCTGCCACGGCACCCCACGCGACGACGATGAGGTGGTGCTCGTCGACACCCGCCTCGCGCGCTGGGTCGAGGTGCTCGCCGCGCTGCCACCGGACGTCGGCACCGTGGTCTGCGGTCACACGCACATGCCGTTCGTCCGGCTCGTGGACCGACGCACGGTCGTCAACCCCGGCAGCGTCGGCATGCCGTACGGGCGGGTCGGCGGCGCCTGGGCGCTGCTCCGCGAGGGACGGATCGAGCTGCGGCACACCGCCATCGACGTGGACGCGGCGGTCGCCCGGATCATCGCCGAGTCGACCTATCCGGACCGGGCCGCCTGGGCCGACGAGTACCTCCGCGCACGGCACAGCGACGCCGACGCACTGCGGGCGTTCGGGCCGCGCGACGGACGCGAGACCTGAGACGGCGCCTGTGCCGGGTCAGAGGTCGTGAACCATCACGCACCGCCGCTGTGACGGGTGCGTCACCTCCCGGAAACCTGCCGCCTCGAAGACACGGCGGTGCCCGACGTACATCTCGCCCCAGGTGATCGTGGTGTCGGCGTCGACGTCCATCGGGTAGCCCTCGAGGCGCGTGGCTCCTCGCTCACGAGCGAACGGCACGGCGGCTCGCGCCAGCGCGTAGCTGATCCCACGCCTGCGGTATCCGGCCCGGACCACGAAGCAGACCAGAGCCCAGACTCCCCTGTCGTCCTTGTCCTCGTCGCGACCCGCCCACGGCGTGCGCATCCTCCGCAGCCGGGCGTACTCCGCCCGCGGCTCGAGCGCGCACCACCCGACCGGCTCGCCGTCCAGGTACGCGACCAGCCCGCTCGTGCTGGGACTGTCCGGACGACCGCACGCCGTCTGCTCCCGCAGCCGCTCGCGGAGCTCCTCACGGCTGTGCGCGGACCAGTCGCGGTCGCGGATCTTGAAGTGCTGACACTGGCAGCGCGCGGCGTCGCCCCGCGTCCCGAAGATCGCCTCCAGATCGGGCGCGGTCGCGTCGCTCGCCGGCACGATCGTCACAGCGGTGTCGGCTGTCATGTCGTCAGTCTGCGCCACGGCGCCGACATCGGCCGCCGACCTTCGAGAGGGCTCAGAGGCGGCCGGTGACGCGGAACCGCTCCAGGACGACCAGGGTGTCGTCGTCGGTGACGTACGCCGGGTCGCCGAGCGCGTCGCGCATCGGCTCGCTCTCCCAGAAGGCGGCATGCCCCGCGCGCCACTGCGCGACCGTGCTGTCGCCTTCGCCCTCGTCGACCACGTGGGCGAGATCCACCTCGGCCAGGCGCCGTACGGCGACGTCCGTCGTCTCGATCACGCAGACCGCGGACCCGGCGGAGTCGACGAGTCGCCACCGCTGCCCTACGGCCGGCATCGGCTCGGTGACGCCCTCGCCGCCGCCCGGCGCGGCGAGGAGCTCGGCGACCAGCGAGGTCGTCGAGGTCTTCGCCCCCTCCAGCACCGCGGCCACCAGCCGGTCGCGCACGGGCCCGGGGAACGCGAGCTCGCACACCGGGAGGTCGTCCGGCTCCAGGTCCGGCACCGGCGCGGTCCCGCCGACGACGGCCGTGCCGACCTCGAGGTCCAGGTCGGCGACGTGCGCACCGAGGCCCTGCCGAGCGAGCGCCTCCGCAGTCCACGGCACCTGCGCGGTGCTGGTCTCGATCAGGACGACCCCGCCGGGCCGCAGCCACGAGCGCGCACCGCTCGCGACCCGTCGGTGGACGTCGACGCCGTCCGGACCGCCGTCGAGGGCGAGTCGTCGCTCGTGATCACGAGCCTCGGACGGCATCGTCGCGATGTCCGCCGACGGAACGTACGGCGCGTTCGCCGCGATCACGTCGACCCGGCTCTGCAGATCCGCAGGCAGCGCGTCGTACAGGTCGCCCTCGTACGTCACACCCCGCTGGAGGTTGCGTCGTGCGCAGGCGACCGCGGCGGGATCCAGGTCGGCGGCGACCACCGTGCAGTCCGGCCGCCGCTGCTCGACGACGGCACCGACCGCGCCGACCCCGCAGCACAGGTCGAGGACGGTGCCCCCGGCCGGCGCAGCGGCCACCGCGGCTTCCGCCAGGACCGTCGTTCGCCGGCGGGGCACGAACACGCCCGGAGCGACCGCCAGCCTCAGGCCGTCGAACTCGACCCACCCGACGATCTGCTCCAGCGGCTCGCCGGCGACCCGCCGTCGCGTCATCTCCTCGAGGTGTGCGGCATCGACGGCCGAGGAGAGAAGAACCCGCGCCTCGTCCTCCGCGAACACGCACCCGGCTGCCCGCAGGCGTGCCGCCAGCGCGTCGAGGTCCGTGCGCTCGGCCCGCGATCCGGTCATCACGAGCCGACTGTACGGGGTGGGCGCGAGCGTGCACGTGACAATACGTTCGATCGGTCGTATTGTTTGGGAATGACGATCGCACAGAGCGCTGCACACGCGACCGAGGCCGTGCCGTACGGGGTGGTGATCCCGGTCCGGATCTACCTCGACGACCTGGACGGCTTCGGCATGCTGAACCACGTCGAGTACGCCCGGCTGTTCGACCACGCGGTCATCGACTTCTGGACCGACGCGGGGTGGGTCGCCGACCCGTCGAGCTCGGTCCAGGCGATCCGTGACGTGCACCTGACCTACCACCAGCCGATCACCACGATCGGACGGGTGATGGTCCACCTGTGGGTCGCCGAGGCCGGCCGGACGAGCGTGAACTACCGGTTCCGGATCCTCTCCGAGGACCGCGGCACGCTGCACGCCGAGGGCTCGCGGCGCCTGGTCAACCTCGACCCGAGCACCCTGCGCCCGAGCCCGCTGACGGATGCGATGTGGCAGTTCGCCGCCCCGCTGCTCGGGCCCGACGTCCAGCGTCCGCGCGGCTGAGCCCGGTCAACCCAGCGCGTCGATGACCTCGAGGGCGCACGCGACAGCCAGATCGAGCTCGCTCTCGTCACCGAACAGCACGAACCGGGTGTTGCCGGCCGCGAGGAACGCATCGAGCTGGAACGCGACCCGAGGGCCGTCGCCCCCGGCGGTCACGGCGTCGGCGGCCAGCAGGTCCAACCACTCGCGCTTGAGCGCACGGACGGCATCCGCCACGGCGCCGTCCTGCGCTCCGAACTCGGCCGACGCCGCCACCAGGAAGCACCCTCCGGGGAAGACCCGGCGACGGACGTACGCCGCCCAGCTCTGCACCAGCGCGCGCAGACGCCGCGCTCCGGGCTCGGTCGACCAGGCACCGGTGACGACCTCCTCGACGAAGACCCGTCTCCCCTCGCGGACCGCAGCGAGCTGGATCGCCTCCCGGTTGGGAAAGACCGTGAGGATCCCGCTCTTGCTCAGGCCCGTGTCCCCGGCGATCCGACCGACCGACAACGCGTCGAGGCCCCCGAGCGTGGCTGCGTCCGCGGCGTACCTCGCGACCCGGCGACGGGTCGCGTCACCGCGCAGGCGTCGTCCGTCGGCCGTCGTCATACCGCGAGTCTAGGCTCGCGGCGGGCGTCAGGCGCCGACCCGGCGTCGCAGGGCGCTGACGAGCGCGATCGCCGCACCGGCGATGACGAGTGCCACCCCCGTCGGCGCCAACCACCCGGCCGCACCGCCGGTGTTCGGGAGGGAGGCACCGGGCCCTGTCCCGCCGGTCTCGTCGTTCCCGGCGACGGCAGCGGTCGGCTCCGTCGTCGGCTCCGTCGTCGGCTCCGTCGTCGGCTCCGTCGTCGGCTCCGTCGTCGGCTCCGTCGTCGGCTCCGTCGTCGGCTCCGTGGTCGGCTCGTCGGACGGTGTCGGCGCGGTCGTCGGATCCGTCGGCGGGGCCGGCGCACCGTTCTCGCAGTCGACGATCCCGCGGAACGGGTAGTCGTGCAGCTCGCCCGCGGTCGTCGACCCTCCGGCGATCGCGGAGCCGTTGTGGACGAAGGAGCGCGCGATCACGTTGCCCTGGATGTTGGACCCCGTGACGAAGCGCAGGTCGGCGAGCGGCGCGTAGATCGTGCCGTTGACCGAGTCGCCCGAGGTGAAGGTGAGCGAGGTCGAGGTCGGGAAGTTCCAGAGCGTCCAGGGCGCCGTGTCGCCGGAGGTCCCGGCGATCTTGAGGAACCGGCCCTCGTAGCGGGGCAGGCCGAGCACGTTCACCAGCAGGACCGTGTCCTGCGAGGGACGGACGGCGCCGTCGAACTGGATCTCGGCGAGCGAGGCCATCTGCGCGTCGGTGATGTCCAGAACGTTGGTGATGCCGGGCTCGAGGGTGACGAAGAGCTTGTCGCCCTCTTCCCTCGTCTCGACGGTGCGGTCGCAGCGCCCCATCTGCTCGGTCAGACCGCGGTACGCCGTGAAGGCGCGCTCGAAGTCGAGTCCCAGGCCTTCGGCGTCGCGGATCGACTGCTCGGACTGCACGGCCGTCCCGGCCAGGCGCGGGTCCGAGTCGACACCGGCTCCCGGTGCGACGACCTGCGGCTCGTTCGGGTTCTTCGCGACGACGTCGTTGTCCTCGCCGCCGACCTTCAGGAAGCCCTGGTCCAGCACCCTCAGGGTGCCGCTCGGGCTGCGGCCCCACGCCACGTCGCCGCCGACGAAGAGGATCGTCGGTCGCGCGTCCCCGGCCGCGGTCGGCGTCTCGAGGTGGTAGCCGCCCGTCTTGCGCATCACGTTGTAGTTCGCCGTGAGCGCCAGGTCCCCACCGAGCGCGATCGAACCCTCGGACTCACCACCGCGCACGGTCACGTCGTCGCGTACGAACGCGAGGAAGCCGGCGTTGTACGGGTCGGCCTCGTCGACCCGTACGGGGTTGAGCGCGGCGACGTCGGCGTCGGCCGACGGGGCAGGGATGGACAGTGCGGTGAAGACGACTCCGGTGGCTGCGACCGCAGCACCGAACGACGTGATGGCCCGAGAAATCACCCGCCCAGCGTACGGAGTGTTGGACGCTCACCCAACTTCCGGCGCTGCCGTGGCTTGCCGCACGAGCCCCGGCCGTGGTGACATTCCGCCATGCCGAACCGGGTGATCGAGTCCGACGACGCCGTCGCGCTCGCGACGAGATGGTTCCTCGAGGGTCGTCCGGTCGACATGCGCGCGCTCGCCGACGCCATGGCCGTGGGGCGCGCCACGCTCTACCGCGTCGTCGGGAGCCAGGAACGCCTGCTCGGCGACGTGATGATCGGGCTGGCGACCGAGATCATGACCGCATCGTTCGACCGGGCACGCGCACGCGGCCTGGCACCCGGCGTCGACCTGATCGTCGGGGCCGCCCGGCACCTGAACACCGCGATCGTCCGCGCCCGCCCCCTGCGGACCTTCCTGGCGCGAGAGCCCGACCTCGCCTTCCGCGTGCTCTTCATGCCGGCCGCGCGAGTTCACCTGCGCAACGTCGCGGCGTGGCAGGCGGTGCTCCAGGAGGCCGTCGACTCGGGCGAGCTCGAGCTGAAGGTCGAGCCCGAGCGCCTCGCGTACATGTTCGTACGGATCGGCGAGTCGATGATCTACGCCGATCTGTTGGCCGACCGCGAGCCCGATCTCGAGCTCGCGGCCGACCTCCAGCGTCATCTGCTGATGACGTCGCCGCCGGGGGGCTGACCGAACGCGGACCAGAACCCGCAGTGCGCGGCCGCGGCCACGTCCTCGGTCCTGACCCCGCCGGTCGCGGCGAGATCGAGCGCGAGCACGTCGCCGTGCCCGCTGTAGCGGGGCCACCGCGGCAGGCCCGCGGCACGCGGACGGCCCGTCGCGGCGAAGCTGGTCCAGTAGGCGACCATCGCGTCCGACAGGGTCTCCTGCTCCGGCGTCAGCCCGTCACCGAACAGCCCCGGGAACAGGTAGGGCAGCTCGGTCGCGTGCGCCGCACCGTTCTGGTCACCCAGGAGCGGGATCAGCGGGTCGGCGGTGCGGTCCTGGAACTGGTACGCGTAAACCCGGCCTCGCGACGCGGACGCCGCCTCGTACGCGTCGACGTGCGTGCAGGTCGACAACGCGCTGCCGTAGTCGCTGAAGATCGTCGACAGGGCGATCGTGGGCGACGGGTACGCCTCCGAGGGATACAGGCCGAGCACCGCGGGCGCGGCGTCGCCGAAGACGGCCCCGACCACGCCGACGTACTGCGCGGCGGTCAGCGAGGTCCCGTACTCCAGCGGGATGAACAGGCGGTTCTCGTCGAGGGTGTTGCCGTGCATCAGGTCGATCCGCCGGGCGACGCCCTCCTCGAGCGCCCGGCCGGGCTGCACGGGCAGCGCCGTCCCACCGACCGCCGGCACGCCGCCGGGCCAGGCGTCGAGGAGGGTCGCCACGTCGACGTCCCGGAGGCACGAGGCGACATCGACGGCCTCGGCGCACCCGACCTCGCCGGCGACGCCGGCGCCGACGGTCTCGGCCTGCGGAAGCGTGATCAGGTCCGATGCGCAGGAGTAGCTCTGGGCGATCGCGCGCCGGAACAGCGGTCGCGCGTCGGGCGAGGCGAGGTTCGCGCAGACCGACGCGCCGCCGGCGGACTCGCCGAAGATCGTGACGTTGCGCGGGTTGCCGCCGAAGGTCCTGATGTTGCGCTGGACCCACCGCAGGGCGGCCTGCTGGTCGAGCAGACCCGCCACGCCCGACCCGGACCGGCGCTCGCCGGTGAGGTCGGGGTGAGCCAGGAACCCCAGCGGGCCCAGCCGGTAGTTGACCGTCACGACGACGGCGTCGCCCTGGGTCGCGAGCTTCGACGCGTCGTAGCTGCCGCCCGTGCCGGTCAGGAAGGAGCCGCCGTGGATCCACACCATCACCGGGAGTCCGGCGCGGCGCGACGACGCGCCGGCGGGTGTCGTGACGTTCAGATAGAGGCAGTCCTCGTCGTACGTCGTGGGGTTGCCCGTGCCGGTCGTGATCTGCGCGCACTGGCTGCGCGGCGCCGTCGCGTCGAGCGTCCCTGACCAGCGCTCGACGCGCTGCGGCGGCGCGAAGCGCAGGTCACCGACGGGCGGTGCGGCGAACGGGATCCCTTCGAAGGTGCGGTACGCGCCCGCGTCCGTGCCGCGGACCGTGCCGCCGGTGACGCGGACGACCGTCGCGTCGTGGTGCCGGCCGCCACCGTCGTGCCGGTCGTGCGCACCACGGCCCGGACCGTCGTGCCCGGGTGCTGCGGCGACCGGCGCCGCGAGAACACCCGCCGCCAGCGCTCCGGCTCCGAGTGCGGCGATCAGCGGACCGAGGACTCGGCGGGATCGGTGTCGTTGCTGCACAGAGAGCTCCCCGGGGTGGTGTGATGCGGCTCACTGCCGGCCGCCCGCACGGCACGCTAACGACCCGGGCCTGCCCGGCGACAGGGTCGCGCGGCAACGTGAGACCACGTCTCTCTCTCGGAGACCGGCGCGGGAAGCGCAGTCTGACGACGGCCGCACCACCGCGTACGGTCGAGGACGATGAGCGGGCCTGCGACCGGTGACGAGGCCGCCGACGTCGGCGACGCGGCGGTGCTGGTCCTGCAGGTGATCAGCGAGGAGCTCGATGCGACGCTCGGCCCGGCGCTGCTCGACCGGCCCGACGCGCTGCACGCTCACCGCAAGGCCGTCCGCCGGCTCAGAACCGCCCTCGTGGTCGTACGCCCGTACCTGGACCGCGAGCAGATCGAGCAGCTCCGCGACGCCTACCGCGGCTGGGGGCGCGCGCTCGGCGAGGTTCGTGACCTCGAGGTCCGGATCGCGGTCGCGGAACGCTACGGCAGGAACGCGCCGGACGTCGGAGCGGACCTCCCCGACCAGGAGGACGTCGACGCGGCCGCGGACGCACTCGTGGAGGCCGACCGCGCCGCGCACCACCGGGCCCACCGCACGCTGGTCCACCAGGGTGTCAGCCTCGAGGCCCTCGAGCGCCGCCGTGCGCTGGCTGCGCTCCTCGACGACCCGCCCCGTACGGCCAAGGCCGCACGATCGACGAAGAAGCACCTGCGCCGGCGGCTCGCCCGGGAGGGTGACCGCGTCCTGCGCCGCGCCGATGCGCTCGGCTCGGACGACCCGGCGGCGCTGCACGACCTGAGGAAGGCGGCGAGGCGTCTCCGCTACGCGATCGGTGCGGTCCGGAACCCACCCGTCGGGATGTTCGGCGACCGGGCGCGGATCCTCGAGGAGGCGGCCGAACGCGTGCAGGACCTGCTCGGGGACCACCGGGACGCGCTCGCGTTCGCGGACCACGTCGGGGGCGCGAGCCACGACCACGCACCCCCGTCCGCGCGGCGCGCCCGCGCGGACGCCGCCCAGCAGCTGGCCGGCCTGCCCGATGCGCTCGACGACCTGCGCACCGCGCTGAGGCGGTTCCGTTGAGCGTCGGTCGTCGTCGGGGCGGCGCGGTCAGTTCCGCTCGCGTGCCCGCAGCACGATCGCCGCGACCAGGAGCGCGAGACCGACGGCCGAGACGAGCAGGGTGAGGACGCTGTTCGTCACCACGATGCTCAGTACGAGGCAGAGCAGGGCGAGAACGAGGAGGAGGTTCGGCAGCGGGATCCGGTTCACGACTCGCGATCCTGCCAGGTGCACAGGCAGACCCGGTTGCCCTCCGGATCGGCCAGCACCCAGAACGACGGCGCCTCCGCGTCGCTGACCAGCGAACCACCGGCCGCGAGCGCCGCCTCGATCCGCGGCTCGACCTGCGACGGGTCGACCCACACGTCGGGGTGCCAACGCTGTCGCGGCTCCTCGCTGCCCGAGGGTTGGAACCACACGGTCGGCCCTGCCCCGGCGGGGTCGCGGACCTCGTCGTCGGCATCACCTCCCGGGGCCTCGTACGCCAGCACCGCCGCCCAGAACGGCATCACGACCGTACGGTCGGGGGTGTCGAGGCCCATCTCGACCAGGCTCACCGCGGTCGCGTCCAACCGGTGCCCGGCCGACTGCGCGAGGTCGGCGATCGCGCGTGCCATCGCGACGTCGCGATCGCTGACGCCGCCGACGTCGTGGCTGGTCAGACGCACGTCGACGTGCGGGTAGCGCAGGTCGACATCGGGATGGTGCTGCGCCCGCTCCGCCTCCGCGCCGATCGCGTCGACCAGGGCGAGCCCGGCCGCGAACGATCCGGTCTCGATCCGGGTCTGGAGCCCGCCGACGAGGAAGGCCCACCCGTCGAGCCCGTGCTCGGCGATCTGTCGTCCGTTGAGAGTGCTCACCCGACCCATCGTGGCGCCCACCGCGCCCGCGCGCACAGCGGCGCCGACCCTGGAACCGCCGCACCATGGAGGGATGACGTCACGGACCCCTCGGCAGCGCGCGGTCCGGACCGCTGTCGTGAGTGCGGTCGTCCTCGGAGTCCTCGGAGCGGTGGTGGCGTTGGTGTGGTCGATGCAGCGGACCCTGATCTACTTCCCCGACGCGAGCGCCCCTCCGCCGGCGGATCGTGTGATCGCCGGCGCCACGGACGTCACCTTCACCACCAGCGACGGGCTCGAGCTCGCCGCATGGTTCGTGCCGCCTGCTCCAGCCGCCGACCGCGACCTGGCCGTGCTGGTCGCGCCCGGCAACGGAGGTCATCGTGCCGGGCGAGCCGACCTCGCCGAGGCGCTGCGTGCACGCGGCTTCGCCGTGCTCCTGATGGACTACCGCGGCTACGGAGGGAATCCGGGCGACCCGACCGAGGAAGGACTGCTCTCCGACGCCCGCGCAGCCGTCGGCGCACTCGCGTCGCGGGGATACCCTCCCGCGCGGACGCTGTACCTCGGGGAGTCGCTCGGGTGCGGTGTCGTGGCGGAGCTCCAGGCCGAGGTCCCACCCGCCGCGATCCTGCTGCGGTCGCCGTTCGTCTCACTCACCGAGGTCGGCTCGCACCACTACCCGTACCTCCCGGTGCGGTGGCTCCTCCGTGACCGGTTCGAGGTCGCGAGCCGGCTCTCGGACAGCTCCGTCCCCGTCACGGTCGTCTCCGGCGACGCCGACACGATCGTCCCGCCCGAGCAGAGTGCGCGGGTCGCCGAGGCCGCGGGCACCCTGGTCGAGCACGAGGTCATCGACGGCGCCGGGCACAACGACCCGGTGATGTTCGGGCCCCGGGTCGCCGACGCCGCGGTGCGTCTCGCCGACGCGACCGATCGCTGACGGCCGGCCCCGGACGCAGGCGGCATACTCACGGGTGTGAGCGAACGCGTGAAGGTCGAGACCGACGACGGCGCCATGCCGGCCCACCTCTGGCTCCCGGAGACGGGCCGTGGGCCGGGGATCCTGCTGGTGCAGGAGATCTTCGGTGTCAGCGCCTACATCCGGCGCCGCGCCGCCGACCTCGCCGCCCTCGGGTACGTCGTGCTCGCGCCGGAGATCTTCTGGCGGCTCGGAGTCAGCGAGGTCGCGACCGGTCCGGACATGCTGGACGAGGCCCTCGCCGTCGCCGGTCGCGCGGACTGGGACCTGGCCGTCGCCGACGCGACCGCTGCGCTGTCCGCGTTGCGCGAGCGCGCTGAGGTCGACGCCGGTGTCGGCGTGGTCGGCTTCTGCTTCGGCGGCGGCCTGGCGTACGCCGTGGCGGCAGGCTCCCCGGTCGACGCGCTCGTGTCCTACTACGGCTCCGCCCTCCCGTCGCTGATCGAGGCGGTCCCGGCGATCGAGGCGCCGAGCCTGCACCACTTCGGTGACGCCGACACCTACATCCCGCCGGAGACGGTGGAGAAGATCCGGGTCAGCGTCTCGACCGGCGGTCCCGTCGAGCTCCACGTCCATCCCGGGGCCGGTCACGCCTTCGACAACGACGACTTCGTCGCGCACCACGCGGAGGCGAGCGCGGCGGCGTGGTCGATCACCGAGCGCTGGCTGGCGAGCACGCTGCCCGCAGCCTGAGCACCCCTCCGTACGATCGACAGCGTGCGCTTGCTGCTGATCCGACACGGCCAGACCACCAACAACGTCTCGGGTGCGCTCGACACGGCGATCCCCGGTGCGGAGCTCACCCCGCTCGGCCAGGCCCAGGCCCAGGCGGTGCCCGAGGCGCTCGCCGACGTCCCCGTCGCGGGGATCTACGCGTCGCGGCTGGTCCGGACCCAGATGACCGCAGCCCCGCTCGCGTCGGTCCGGCGCCTGGACGTGGTCGTACGGCCGGGGCTGGAGGAGATCTCGGCCGGCGAGCTGGAGCTGCGTCGCGACCCCGATGCCCGCCAGGCCTACATCGACACGCTGGCGGCGTGGATGACCGGCGATCTCGGGCACGCGATGCCGGGCGGCCCGGACGGGCACCACTTCCTCGGGCGGTACGCCGAGGCGATCGACGCCGTCGTCGGGGCGCACGACGACGACGCGACGGTCGCCGTGGTCTCCCACGGCGCGGCCATCCGTGTGTTCAGTGCGATCGCCGCCGGGATCGACGTGGAGCGGGCCGACGGGATGCCGCTGCTCAACACCGGGATGGCCACGCTGCGGACCGACGGGTCCCGATGGTCGCTGGAGGAGTGGCACAGCGACCCGCTCGGCGGACACGGCCTCGAGGACACGGTCGCAGTCGACCCGACCGGTGACCGCGTGCCGACGCACGACTAGCATCCCGACCCGCGCTCGCCTCAGTCCAGGCAGAACTCGTTGCCCTCGGGGTCGGCCATCACGATGAAGCCGGTCTCCATCGGCGGGTCCGGCTCGAACCGACGGACCCGGCTCGCGCCGAGCGCCACGAGCCGCTCGCACTCGGCCTCGAGCGCGACCATCCGCTCCGTGCCCGCCAGACCAGGAGCGACCCGGACGTCGAGGTGCAGACGGTTCTTGACGACCTTGTCCTCCGGAACTTGCTGGAAGAACAGCCGCGGACCGGTGCCGTCCGGGTCCTCGATCGCCGAGCGGGTGTTGCGCTGCGCCTCCGGGACCCCGAGGCCCGCGAGGAACTCGTCCCACGCCGCGAGCGGATCGGCTCCCTCGGCGAGCTCTGTGCCCGGGGGCGGCGGATGGACGTAGCCGAGGACGTCCCGCCAGAACGTGGACAGCCCACGAGGATCGTGAGCGTCGAAGGTGATCTGCACGTCACGGCTCATGTCGGCTCCCTCGCCTCGCTGCGGTCCGTCCCACTGCGAGCATCGAACCACGCCGCACCGACACGCAGGACGTCGAGCGAGTGCGGCGTCGCCATCGGACACGCCGAGGGGTGACCCGTACAGTCAACGGCACGGCCCTCGAACGGGAGCACGGGGGGACAAGGGTGCTGGCACCACCACGATCCACCGTCCAGGCCCCTCGATGCACCCGCTGATCGCTCCTAGCGTCGAGATCGATGCACACGCCGTGCAACCCGACGGAACGAGGTCCGCCCCATGACCGTGCAGCTGACGCCGACCGGCACGAGCGGGGACGCCACCTCTCCCTACACAGCGCGCTTCTCCGACCTGCTGGCCGAGGTTCGAGGCCACGGGCTGCTCGACCGGCGTCATGGCTGGTACTGGGCACGGATCCTGCTCACGATCACGGCATTCGCCGGGCTGTGGGTCGCGTTCGGCTTCATCGGCCACTCCTGGTGGCAGCTGCTCGTCGCCGCCGGCCTCGGCGCCGTCATCACGCAGTTCGGCTTCCTCGGGCACGATGCGGCGCACCGCCAGATGTTCCGCTCCGCAGCCTGGAACGCTTGGACCGCGCGCGTCCTCGCCGGGGGGTTCGCCGGACTCAGCCACGCGTGGTGGCGCGCCAAGCACAACCAGCACCACCGAGGGCCGAACCAGGAAGGCGTCGACCCCGACATCGCACCCGGCGCGCTCGCCTTCACCCCCGCGGTCGTGGACGGCCGACGGAGCGCGTTCGCCCGCTGGTTCGCACGACGCCAGGGATGGCTCTTCTTCCCGCTCCTCACCCTCGAAGGACTCAATCTGCACGCCGCCAGCGTCCGCAGTCTCGCCTTCCCGTCCGCTCGGCACCCGTGGCGTCGCGTCGAGCTCACGCTGGTCACGACTCGCCTCGCCGCGTACGTGGTGGTGCTGGTGCTCGTGCTCCCGCCGGGGCTCGCCGCGGCGTTCTTCGCGATCCAGATGGCGGTGTTCGGCGTGCTGCTCGGGATGTCGTTCGCCCCGAACCACAAGGGCATGCCGACCGTGCCGGAAAGCATGAAGCTGGACTTCCTGCGGCGCCAGGTGCTGGTCTCACGAAACGTGCGCGGCGGCCCGTTCGTCGACCTGTTGATGGGTGGGCTCAACTACCAGATCGAGCACCACCTCTTCCCGTCGATGGCACGCCCCCATCTGAAGAAGGCACAGCCGATCGTGCGCGAGTACTGCGCCCGTGAAGGCATCCCCTACACGGAGGTCGGTCTGTTCCGCTCGTACGCCATCGTGGTCGACTACCTGAACAACGTAGGGCTGCGCGCCCGCGACCCGTTCGACTGCCCGCTGTCGGCGCAGCTGCGCGGCGGTACGACGGCGTAGGAGCTCCCGCGCGGCCCTGCAGCGCGTCACGCCAGGCGGAGGAACTCCAGGTGCCGCTCGTACTGGTCGAGGCAGTCGTGGATGATCTGCGACGTCGAGTAGCCCATCACGTCGTAGTCCTGACCGCCGTCGGCCGTGTGCACCTCGAGGCGTGCGTACCGGTCGCGGTCGCCGATCATCCGCCCGCCGTACGTCGGGACCGGCGACTCGGTGAGCTGGACGCGGTAGACGAACGGGCGCTCCGCCGTCGTCCGCAGCTCGACCCAGGGCAGCCGGCCGCCCTCCGTCTCGTCGTCGCCGTCGCCGACGCCGCTCGAGACACCCGACGGAACACCCTCGGCCTCGAGCTGCGCCGCGACCTGCTCCAGCGCAGGGGTCACCACCGAGTCCTGGAACGCGACCGCCTCGTCCTCCTCCGCGAAGTCGACCGCGCGCGACAGGCGGGCCTTCCACGACGCACTCTCGTGGTCCGGGCCGAAGCCGCCGCGAGCCGACAGCATCAGGGGCAGCGCGTGCTCGCCCGAGGCTGCCCAGCGGCCCTCGACGCGCAGCGCCTTCATGAAGCCGACCATCACGAGCACGATCACGAAGGCGAAAGGCAGGCCGAAGATCACGGTCGCGTACTGGAGGGCGTAGATGCCGCCGACCGCGAGCACCGCGATCGTGAGCAGACCGGTCGCCGACGCCCAGACGATCCGGAGCCACGGCGCCGCGTCGTCCTGGACCGAGCGGAGCCTCGACGACAGGTTGGCCATCACGAGGGCGCCGGAGTCGGCCGAGGTCACGTAGAAGAGCAGGCCGACGAGGACGGAGACGAAGATGACGACACCCGAGAGCGGGTAGCTCTCCAGAAGGTCGTAGAAGCCCGCCTCGGGTGAGGCGAGCGCGGTCTCGGCGAAGTCCGCGTCGCCCTCACGGATCCGGTCGAGGGCGGCGTTCCCGAAGATCGAGATCCACATCAGGATGTAGCTGAACGGGATGAGCATCGTCCCCGCGACGAACTGGCCGATCGTACGACCGCGGGAGATGCGCGCGAGGAACAGCCCGACGAACGAGGCCCAGGCGATCCACCACGCCCAGAAGAACAGGGTCCAGAAGGACATCCACTCGGTCGCCTCCGCGCCCTCGAAGGCGAACGTCTCCATCGTGCGGGTCGCGAAGGTCTGGACGTAGTCCCCGACGTTCATCACGATCGCGTTCAGGATGAAGCTCGTCCGTCCGGTGATCAGGACCCAGGCAGCCAGTCCGAGCGCCAGGATCACGTTGAGCTGCGACAGGAGCCGGATGCCCTTGTCGATCCCGGTCGTCGCCGAGATGGCCGCCATCGCGACCGCCAGCACGATCAGGGCGATCTGCGCGCCGAGCCCGACCGGGACGTCGAAGAGGATGTTCAGGCCCTGGTTGAGGAAGACGACCCCGATGCCCAGGCTCGTCGCGACCCCGAAGATGGTGCCGAGCACCGCGGCCGTGTCGACCACGTGGCCGATCCCGCCGTCGATCCGCTTGCCGAAGATCGGGTACAGCGCGGAGCGGACGGCCAGCGGCAGGTTGAGCCGGTAGGTGAAGTAGCCGAGAGCCAGCCCCATCAGGGCGTACAGCGCCCAGCCGGAGATGCCGTAGTGGAACAGGGTCCAGACCGTGGCCTCCCGTGCAGCCTCGATCGTCTCCGCATCACCGGTCGGCGGAGCCATGTACTGGCTGACCGGCTCGGCGACGGCGAAGAACATCACGTCGGTCCCGATCCCGGCGGCGAACAGCATCGATGCCCAGGCGAACGTCGAGAACTGCGGCTTCGAGTGGTCCGGGCCCAGCTTGATCCTGCCGTACCGCGACAGCGCGAGGTACAGCACGAACACGAGCACGACCGTGGTGAGCGCGACGTAGAACCAGCCGAACACGTCGACGACCCAGCCCACCGTGTCGCCGAGGACGGCCTCGGCACGCTCCGGCGCCACCATCGCCCAGATGGCCATCACGAGGACGCCGACCACGGAGGAGACGAAGACGGGCTTGCGTACGGGCGGACCGGCGGTGAGGAAGTGCCACCACCGGCGCTCGCCGTCGCTCGTGGGGGGCTCGCTGCTCGGGTTCGGTTGGGTCGGTACCTCGGTGCTCATCTGCTCGTCCGTTCTGGCTGGGCCGGCGGAGCCGGCTGGTTGCGGGGGTCGCCGGGCGGGTACAGCGGGGTGTCGTCGCGGTAGCGGTAGAAGGGCACGTCGGTCGCCGCGGCGAGCGGCTCGTTCCCGAGGATCAGGTCCGCCGACTTCTCGGCCAGCATCATCACGGGCGCATAGATGTTGCCGTTGGTGATGTAGGGCATCGAGGACGCGTCGACGACACGCAGCCCGTCGACGCCGTGCACCCGCATGCTGGTCGGGTCGAGGACGCTGTCGTCACCGGTCCCCATCTTCGCGGTGCACGAGGGGTGGAGCGCGGTCTCGGCGTCGGCGGCGACCCAGTCGAGGATCTCCTGGTCGGTCTGCACCGCGGCCCCGGGCGAGATCTCTCCGGCGTTGAAGGCAGCGAAGGCGGGCTGGGTGAGGATGTCACGGGCGATCCGGACCATCTCGATCCACTCGCGCCGGTCGTTCTCGGTCGACAGGTAGTTGAACTGCAGCGCCGGGTGCTCGCGCGGGTCGGTCGAGCGGATCCTCACGGTGCCGCGACAGTCGGAGTACATCGGACCGATGTGCACCTGGTAGCCGTGCTCCGCGGCGGGCTGGGACCCGTCGTAGCGGATCGCGATCGGCAGGAAGTGGAACATCAGGTTGGGGTAGTCGACCTGGTCGTTGCTGCGCACGAACCCCCCGGCCTCGAAGTGGTTGCTCGCCCCCACCCCGCGCCGCAGGAACATCCACTCGGCACCGATCCGCGGCTTGTGCCGGTGCTTGAGCCACGGCGCGATCGAGACCGGCTGCTTGCTCGCGTACTGGATGTAGACCTCGAGGTGGTCCTGCAGGTTGGAGCCGACACCGGGCAGGTCGACCAGAGGATCGATCCCCAAGGCGCTCAGCTCGTCGGCGGGGCCGATCCCGGCGAGCTGGAGGAGCTGGGGCGAGTTGATCGCGCCGCCGCACAGGATCACCTCACCGGCCGTCACGCTGCGACGCGCGCGTCCGGCGCGCAGGTAGTCGACCCCGACCACCCGTGTCCCGTCGGTCCGCAGCCCGGTGACGTGCGCCAGCGTCTCGACGGTGAGGTTCGGACGGCTCATCACGGGGTGGAGGTACGCGCGTGCCGCGCTGAGCCGGCGCCCCCGGTGCACGTTGCGGTCGAACGGCGCGAACCCTTCCTGCCGGTACCCGTTGACGTCGTCGGTCCGTGGATACCCGGCCTGCTCGGTCGCCTCGAGGAACGCACCGAACAGCGGGTTGGTGGCGGGTCCGCGCTCGAGCACGAGCGGCCCGCTCCCCCCGCGCCACGCGTCGGCACCCGCGAGGCACGTCTCCATCCGCTTGAAGTACGGCAGGCAGTGCGCGTAGTCCCAGCTCGCCATCCCCGGGTCGGAGGCCCAGCGCTCGAAGTCGAGGGCGTTGCCGCGCTGGAAGATCATCCCGTTGATGCTGCTGGAGCCTCCGAGCACCTTCCCGCGGGCGTGGTAGACCCGCCGTCCCCCCATGTACGGCTCGGGCTCGGACTCGTACTTCCAGTCGTAGAGGCGGTTCCCGATCGGGAACGGCAGCGCGGCGGGCATGTGGATGAACGGGTCGAGCCTGTTGTCGTTGCGGCCCGCCTCGAGCACGAGCACGCTCGTGGACTCGTCGGCACTGAGCCGGTTGGCCAGTGCGGAGCCGGCCGAGCCGCCCCCGACGATCACGATGTCGTACGCCTTGGTCATCACGACTCCTGCTCGTCACCGGAGAACCACCGCTGCGGCGACGGATCGATGTTGTGCCAGACGTGCTTGGTCTCGCGGTACTCCTCGAGCCCGGCGATCCCCAGCTCCCGGCCGATCCCCGACTGCTTGTATCCGCCCCACTCCGCCTGCGGAACGTACGGATGGAAGTCGTTGATCCAGACGGTGCCCATCCGCAGCCGCGCCGCCACCCGCTCGGCGCGCCCCGCGTTCGAGGTCCAGACCGCGCCCGCCAGCCCGTACGTGCTGTCGTTCGCGATCGCGACCGCAGCGTCCTCCGATGCCTCCTGGCCGTCGCCGTCGAAGGTCTCGACGGTGAGCACCGGCCCGAACGACTCGTCCTGCGTGACGGACATCGACGCGTCGCAGCCGTCGAGGATCGTCGGCAGGTAGTAGAAGCCGTCGGCGAGCGCCGGGTCGTCGGGACGCGCTCCGCCGGTCCTCAGCACCGCGCCCTCGGCCAGTCCCGCGGCGACGTACGCCTCGACCTTGTCGCGGTGCGCCGCGCTGATCAGCGGCCCCGTCTCGGCGGTGTCGTCGAACGGACCGCCCAGGCGGATGCGCGCGGCCCGCCGTACGAGCTCGTCGACGAACTCGTCGTGGATCGACTCCTCGACGATCAGGCGCGCACCTGCGGAGCAGACCTGCCCGGAGTGCAGGAAGACCGCGGTGAGGGCGTAGTCCAGGGCGGTCTCCCGGTCGGCGTCGGCGAAGACGACGTTCGGGTTCTTGCCGCCGAGCTCGAGCGCGATCTTCTTCACGGTGCCGGCAGCCGACGCCATGATCTGCTTGCCCGTCGCGAGGCCACCGGTGAACGACACCAGGTCGACGTCCGGGTGCTCGGTGAGCGTCGGGCCGACCTGGGCGCCGGCGCCGAGCACGAGGTTCGCGACCCCGTCGGGGACGCCGGCCTCGCTCAGCGCCCGCATCAGCCAGATCCCGGTGGACGGCGTCAGCTCGCTCGGCTTCAGCACGAACGTGTTGCCCGCCGCCAGGGCCGGTGCCACCTTCCAGGCGGTCTGGAGCAGCGGGTAGTTCCACGGGGTGATCAGCGAGCACACCCCGACAGGCTCGTGCACGACCTTGCTGACCACTCCCGGCTGGCCGGTGTCGACGACGCGCCCGCTCTCGGCGCCGGCGAGGCCTGCGTAGTGACGGAACACCCCGACGATGTCGTCGACGTCGTACTCCGACTCGACGAGACGCTTGCCGGTGTCCAGCGACTCGAGCCGCGCCACCTCGGCCTTGTCGCGCTCCAGCAGGTCGGCGACGGTGTGCAGGATGCGGGCGCGCTCCAGCGACGACGTCGACGGCCACGCTCCGTCGTCGAACGCCCGTCGCGCCGCGCGGACCGCATCCTCGGCATCGCGAGGCCCGGCCTCCGCCACCGCGACGACGAGCGAGCCGTCGGCCGGGCAGCGGATCTGGCGGGTCGCTCCGTCCCCGGCATCACGCCAGGTCCCGTCGATGAACAGCTCAGCCACCGCACGCTCCTCTGCTCGACGTTCACACTCTTGTGCGTCGGGCTGTGCGCGGCAACCGGTGTTCACGAGAAGCACCGCCGCAAGGGCGGGCCGTACGAGCCTCTTCCCTCGATACGATGGCGCGCCGAGCGCATGCCTGCCCGACCGCGACCGAGAGGCACGGATGGACCTCGTCACCCTGGCCGCCTCGCTGTTCTGCACGGTGCTGGTGGGCCTCGCCGCCTTCCAGGTCGCCCTCGCGGCCGGTGCGCCGCTCGGCCGGTACGCGTGGGGCGGGTCGCACGTCGTCCTGCCGACGCGGCTGCGCGTCGGGAGTGTCGTCGCGATCGTCATCTACGCGGTCTTCGCCGCGGTCGTGCTCGCCGACGCCGGCATGGTGGCGCTCGGGCTTCCCGAACCCGTCATCGGGGTGCTGACCTGGGTGATCGCGGGCTACCTCGCGATCGGGACCATCATGAACGCGGCCTCGCGCAGCCGGGCGGAGCGCGTCGTGATGACCCCCGTGTCGACGCTGCTCTGCGCGGCATCCGTCGTCGTGGCGCTCGGGTGAGCTCCGTGGAGACCGGTCACCATAGAATGGACGCCCGTCCGCGGTTGCCCGTGCCCGTCCGTGCCCGAGGAGTCCTCGCATGTCCGTGACCGACCCGGCTCGCGAGCGCGACCGTGAGACCACCGAGCGCCGATGGTGGCACGCTCCCGGGTGGTTCTGGCGGACCTGGATCCTCGTCGCCGTCTTCTTCGGGGTCGCCGTGGCAGGTTCTCTGATCGTCGACATCCCGCTGCGCGACCCGGGCAACCGCTTCTTCCTGGGGAAGCTGGCGATCGCGGCCGGCGCCTGGGTCTTCCTCGCGCTCGTCGACGCGGTGGTCCGCAGCCGGGGACCGGACTGGACCGTCGGCCGGCTGCGCGACGCCCTGGTGCAGCGCTGGACCCGACAGCGGACCGCGCTGGTCGCAGCGGGCATCGTGGCCTACTACGCGGTCTACGTCAGCTACCGCAACCTCAAGAGCTGGGACGTCTTCCGCGGCCCGTACGACGAGCTGCTCGACGGGTGGGACCGGTGGCTGCTCGGCGGCCAGAGCCCGGCGGTGCTGCTCCAGGACCTGCTGGGCACGGACGTCGCGATGTACGCCCTGACGTTCGTCTACCGGTCGTTCACCCCGGTCGTGACGGCGTTCCTGATCGGGTCGCTCGTGTTCCACCGCCGGGTGCGCGACGGGTACGTGATGGTCGTCGCGGGGATGTGGGGGTGGATCCTCGGCACGGCCGCGTACTACACGATCCCGTCCCTCGGCCCGTTCTGGCTCACGCCCGAGGAGTACACCGACCTGCCCCGGACGGCGATCCAGACGATGCAGGAGGACATCGTCGCCGGCAGACTGGTCATCCTCAACGCGCCCGAGACCCCGGGTGCGGTCGCGGGCATCTCCGCGTTCGCGAGCCTGCACGTCGCGATGACGGCGATCGTCTGGCTGATGTCGCGCTACTACGGCCTGCGCCGTACGAGCTGGGTGCTGTTCGTGTTCCTGCTGCTCACGATCGTCTCGACCCTCTACCTGGGCTGGCACTACATCGCAGACGACATCGCCGGCCTCGCGATCGCGTACGCCGCCGTGTGGCTCGCGCGGTGGATGATCTACCCGCGCGGCCGGCCGGGCGGCGAGCTCCGCGAAGCCGACCGGTGAGCGAGCCGCGGTGATCGATGTCGCCGCGGGCTCGCTGGTCGTGATCGCGGTCGCGCTCGTCCTCGGGAGCCTCGTGCAGTCCGTCGTCGGGCTCGGCCTGGGTCTGGTCGCGGCTCCGGTCGTCACGCTGGTCGCGCCGGAGCTGATGCCCGGGTCGATGCTGCTGCTCGCGCTGGCGCTCCCCGTCGCGACGCTCGCCCGTGACCACGCCGAGATCGACTGGGCCGGGATCGGGTGGAGCCTGCCGGGGCGGCTCGTCGGCACCGCGGTCGGTGTGTGGGTGGTCTCGGTGGTCAGCGTGCAGCAGCTCGGGGTGGCAGTCGGCGTGGTCGTGCTGCTGGCCGTGGTGGTCACGGCTCGTGCGATCGTCGTCCCGCTCAACCGTCGGTCGCTGAGCGTCGGCGGCCTCGTGAGCGGGGTCGCGGGGACGACCTCGGCCATCGGCGGCCCCCCGATGGCCGTGCTCTACCAGCACAGGCCGGCGCGGCAGATCCGCTCGACGCTGGCGGTGTTCTTCCTGATCGGGACCTCTCTCAGCCTGTGCGGCCTCGCGGTCACCGGCCATCTCAGCGCGGAGCAGGGGGCCGTCGCCGCGGTGATGCTGCCCGCGCTGCTGGTCGGCGTCGCACTCGCGGCCGTGGTGCATCGCCGGATGCGGGCCACGACGATCCGTCCGCTCGTCCTCGTCGTGTGCGGGGCGTCGGCGCTCGTCCTGATCGTCCGCTCGCTGGTGTGAGGACCCGTCCCCGATTCGTCGAGTCGAGGCTGTTTCTGGGACGTGAGTTCACGCCGGAACTCGACGAATCGAGGCCGTGGCGCGCAGGCTGCGGTCGGCTGCGGCGAGGACGAGCAGCACCGCCCCCGAGCCGATCAGGAACGTCGCGAGGTCGTGCAGACCTGCCGTGTCGGCGCGAGGACCGACCAACGCGCTGATCGCGCCGGCTGCGGCGATCGCGCCGAGGTACATCGCGGTCCGCAGCAGGCCGGCGGACGCGGCAAGCCGGGACCCGTCGGCCTGGTGGTAGACGGCGTTCTGGTTGCCGAGCGGCAGCAGGCCCTGCGGGATGCCGAACGCGACCAGGATCAGCACCAGCGCCCAGAACGGCGTGGTGTCGTCGACCAGCAGCAGCATCGCGGCTCCGGCGAGCTGGAACGCGGCGCCGACGACGATCTTGGCCTTGATCTCGGGTCGCCGTCCGGTCGCCGCCGCGACCAGCAGCCCGGATGCGGTCGGCGCCAGGAGCAGCAGACCCGCCTCCGTCGGGCTGACACCACGCCCCTCCTGCAACCACTGGCTGACTCCGTACAGCACGGTGTAGACCGCGAGCCCGCCCAGCATCTGGCGGACGTACGTCGCGAGCAGCGGCAGGTTGCCGCCGACGAGCCGCACGTCGAGGAACGGATCCCGGGCACGCAGCTCGCGGACCACGAAGGCGGCACCCAGCACGGCGAACGCACCGAGCATCCACAGGTCCGGGACCGACGGCTCCATGCCGAACAGCAGCAGCATCGTGAGCGTGCCCCCGAACAGGAGCATCCCGGTGAGGTCGAGGCCCGGCGGGCTCCCCGGCTCGTCGCCGTTGTCCGGGGCGTCTCGCGGCAGGGCGATCCACCCCAGCACGATCCCGGCGACGGCGAGCGGGACGTTGATCGCGAACGTCGCGCGCCAGCCACCGATCCCGATCAGCAGTCCTCCCAGCGCAGGGCCGATCACCGCGACCGTCTGGCTCGCGACGGCGAGCACCGTGAGGATCGTACGCGGGCTGTCGCGGCCCGTCCGGCGCGCTTCCGACCGGATCAGGTACATCGCTGCGGGGTATCCCGCACAGGTCCCGAGGCCGATCAGCACGCGCGCGCCGATCAGGACGGCCAGGTTCGGGGCGACGGTCCCGAGCACCCCGCCGACCCCGACGAGCGCGGCGCCGAGCAGGAAGAGCCGCCGCGGTCCGAAGAGGTCGATGAGCCGCCCCACCACGGGCTGGCCGATCGCCGTCGTGAGGTAGAGCGCGGAGACGAGCCACGCGGTCTGCGACGCCGGCACGTCGAGCGCTCGTCCGATCGGCACGAGCGCGACCGCGAGGATCGTGGTGTTGATCGGGTTCAGGACCGCGCCGAGGATCAGGGGCGCCATCAGACGCCGGTCGAACGCCGGCCCCGGGCGTACGGTCTCGTGCTCCGCGCGCACGTCGTGCCCGGTCACGACTGCGCCACACGCTCCAGCAGGCGCACGGCCTCGATCACCGTGGCCAGCTCCTCGGCACTCAGGCCGTCGTCGAGGGTCGCGACCAGCCACTCGTCACGGGCGCGGTGCCGGTCGTCGAGCCAGGCCCGTCCGTGCTGCGAGAGCGACAGCAGCTGCCGGCGTCCGTCCGCGGGATCGGGCGTGCGCTGCACGAGTCCGCGCTCCAGGAGCACCCCCACCGTGGCCGCCATGGACTGCGGGCGGACCCGCTCCGCCTGCGCGAGTCCCGCCGAGGTGATCGGACCGTCCTGGTCGATGCGGTTCAGGACGGCCGTCTGCGACGGTGACAGGCCGGACAGGTCGCGGACCTCGCGGAGGCGCCGGCGCAGGCGGCTCAGGACGGCGACGATGTCTCTCGCGGCGACCACGGCAGGCTCGGTCGCGCTCCGGGGCACGGTCGTCGCACTCTCGGTCGGCATGGGACGAGCCTATTTTCATCAGGATGAACTGACAAGTCTCACCTGATGATTTTGGGTGCGACGATGGTGCCACCGCGCGTTCTCCGACGGAGGGACGACGATGCGCCTGCTCAGTCCGTTCTCGGGCCTGTCCCGCGTCGTCAATCCCCGGATCCGGTCGCTCGCCCGCGTACGCCCGCCCCTGGCGCTCCTGCACCACGAAGGTCGCCGGACCGGCCGTCCGTACGAGACCCCGGTGCAGGCGTACCGCACCGCGACCGGGTTCGTCGTCGGGCTCGCGTACGGGCACGACGCCGACTGGGCACGCAACATCCTCGCCACGGGCCGCGGCCAGATCACGTACGGGCGCCGCCGCTACAGCCTCAGCCACCCCCGGCGCCGCGGCCCGGAGGCCCGTGGCGACCTGCCGGCGCCGGCGTCGGCGATGATGCGGGTGCTGGGCATCGACGACTTCGTCGAGTTCGACGCCACGCTGATGGGTGACACATGAGCTGTCCCCCTCAGCCCGCCGCGCGCCTCACCAGGTCCTCGATCGCCGCCAGGTTGGCGTCGGTGGCCTCCGTCAGAGCGAACGCCGTCGGCCACATGGTCCCGTCGTCCAGCTGGGCGACGTCGTTGAAGCCGAAGGTCGCGTACCGCGCGTCGAACTTCTCGGCGGACTGGAAGAAGCAGACGACCTTCCCGTTCCTGGCGTAGGCCGGCATCCCGTACCAGGTCTTCGGCAGCAGCTCCGGTGCCACCGACAGGACGATGGCGTGGATGCGCTCGGCGAGGACCCGGTCGGCATCGGACATCTCGGCGAGCTTCTCGAGCACCGCCTCGAGGTCGTCGGACTTCTTCTTCCCACCGCGTCCGCTGGCCCGCAGCTCCGCCGCGCGCTCCTTCATCGCGGCACGCTCGGCCTCGGTGAAGCCGCCGTCGTCCGTGCGATCGGCGCTGTTCGCTGCGGTCATGGTTCCTCCTCGTGGCTTCGCCGGCGCTGTCGTCGGCGTCGTGCTCATCACGCTAGTGACGAGCAGACCGGGGCGGCTTCTCGATTCCTGACCGGTTCGCGACGCCCGTCCGCGGAGCGCGGCCACCGGCGGATCATGCCGGCTTGCCGACCGCCATCTTCACCGCGAAGAAGCCGAGCAACGAGCCCGACACGTACCGCTGCACCGCCAGGATCCGCCGATGCTGCGCCAGGTATCCCGCGGTCGCCGCCGCGGTCAGGACGAGCAGTCCGTTGACCGCCACCGCCACGGCGATCTGCGCCGATCCGAGCTGGAGGAACTGCCACCACGTCGCCCCGAGCGCAGGGTCGACGAACTGCGGGATCAGCGCCGCGTACAGCAGGGCGATCTTGGGGTTCAGCAGGTTCGTGACCAGACCCATGCCGAACAGCCGTCGGGCCGAGTGCGACGACAGCGGACGCATCTCGAACGGCGACCCGCCGCCGGGCCGTACGACCTGCCAGGCGAGCCACGCCAGGTACGCGGCGCCCGCGAGCTTGACCGCGTGGTAGGCCTCGGGGACCGCGGCGAACAGCGCCGTGAGCCCGGTGGCGGCAGCAGCGAGGTAGACGACGAAGCCGAGCGCGACCCCGGCGAGCGAGATCATCCCGGCCCGCCGTCCCTGGGAGATCGACCGCGAGGTCAGGTAGATCATGTTCGGACCCGGCGTCAGCACCAGCCCGAGCTCGATCACGGCGACCGCGACGAGCGACTGCATCGACACCAGCTCCACCCGGCCAGCGTAGGCGCCGGCGCGCGGGCGGTCGACGCGATTTCGGCCGCCGGCGGATCGGTCGCGGCCGTGCTCGGCTACTCCAGGTAGTTCTCGACCACGCCCGGCGGCCGGACCTGTGCCTGGTCGGGATCCTCCCCGAACTCGCGCGCGGCGTCACGCTGCCGCAGCAGGTCCCAGCACTGGTCGAGCTGCGTCTCGGCGGCGGCGAGCTCCGCGTGCTCGGTGCTCGCATCGATCTCGCCGGCGGCGAGCCGCGCCCGGAGCTCCCGCTCGCGCGCGATCAGGTCGCTGATCGTCTGCCTGATGCTGTCGTCCGTCGTCATCGCGTCCCTCGTCCCCGGGTCGACTCAGACGACCGAGATGCCGTCCCCGATCAGTTTCACACCGATGACCAGCAGCAGCACGGCCATGACGATCGCGTTGTGCTCGATCAGCCACGCCTTCAGCTCGTCGAGGAGCACCGCCGCACGGTCGCCCGTCGCCAGATAGATGGCGATCGGGGCGGCGACCCCGATGCAGGCGACGACCGCGAAGACGATCGAGGCGACGACGACCGCGGAGGTGTCGTCGGGCGCAGCGGCCGCGATCGTCGCGCCGCCCGAGACCGTGAGGAGCAGGTTCTTCGGGTTGACACCGCCGAGCAGCACGGCCAGGCCGGTCGCCTTCACGGGCGTGAAAGTCTCGACGGCGGCCATCCACTTCGGCGTCGGCGCCTCGATGCCCGGTCGGGGTCGACCACGCCACTGCCGCAGGGCGACGACCAGCAGGGCGAGTCCGAGGACGATCTTCAGCCAGCCGGTCCAGCCGGCGGGATCCTCCTCGTCGGGGGCGGCCGAGCCGGCCGCGAGCGCCACCACCATCGCCACGGCGGTGATCGCGACGAACCAGCCCAGCAGGAATGCGAACGCGTTGACCTTGGCCCTCGCGCTGCTGAGCATCAGGACCACCGCGACGATCGGCAGCGGGCTGATCATCACGCCCAGGGCGACGGGCAACGACTGGCCGATGGCAGCACCCACGGCTCCTCCTGTCCTCGGTCGAGCACGCTATCGCAGGCGCACCTCAGACGGCATCGCCAGGCACGAGCGGGGTGGAGCGGAGCCGCTCGATGAAGGCGCGGGTCTCGTCGACGTCGCGCGGACGATAGAGCCGGATCCCGTGGAAGAACTCCTGCCCCTCGCGGGTCTCGATCACGTTCGGCTTGCCGGCGCACCGCTCGTCGCCGAACCAGATCGTGATCGTGCCGTCGGGGTTGCGCTCGAGCTCGGTGTCGGAGAAGCCGGGACGGTCGACGTCGAGCCAGCCGGCGTCGTCGTACTTGATCACGGAGAAGTACCCGTTGTGCTCGTAGTCGAGCGGCGGCACGTCGAAGGTCCAGGAGTCGCACCCCGTGCTCACCGCACGACCCTGGAAGTACTGCGCGTGCTGCGGCGGGAGCCCACCCCAGCCGAGCTCGGCGGCGAGGGCGTGCTGCAGCGGTGTCGTCGACTCGGGCGTTCCGAAGCCCAGGCTGAAGTCGGCTTCGGCGGCGCGCGCCTCGATCTGGCGGCGCATCGCGACCAGGCTGTCGTGGTCGTAGACCGGGGGCGTGTACGGGTGGGCCGTGGCCGCGTCGATGCGCCGCCGGTCCTGCAGCTCGTGGGCCCGCTCGACCCCGCTCGTCGTCGCGGTCCGCCCGAGGATGTAGACGTGCGTGCCGCCGGAGAGGTCGTCGTCGGTCAGCGTGAGCGTCTCACCCGGGTAGACGACACCGACGACGTAGTGGTTCTCGTCGATGATCTGGTCGACCGCGTACTCCTCGGACGGCGCCAACGAGACCGTCGCGCGCTCGGTCACGTCGACCACGGCGTACGAGTAGATCAGGTCGACGTTCGATCGGATGATCACCTGGTTCTCGACGTCGACCGGCACGCGGTTGTGGAAGTACTCGTTCACCGGGGCCTTCGCGAGCTGCTCGGTGAAGTAGTGCGCAGTCTCCGCGTGCGCGAAGTTGTCCAGCGTGACCGCTTCCCCGGTCCCCATGATCGCTCCTCCACGTCGGTGTCGGGTCGTGCCACAGCCTAGTGAGTCCGTGGGGCGGTGCACCGCCGGTGCCGGCGTAGGCCACACTGCCGGGATGGACGGATTCTGGTCGGGCCTGCGTGATCGGTTCTGGGTGCTGCCGATGCTGTGCGCGGCGGTGGCTGTCGTGGTCGCGGTCCTGCTGAGCGAGCTGGACGAGACGCTCGGCACCGCCGACGCGCTGCCGTTCCTCTTCAGCGGCGGTCCGGAGGGAGCGCGGGTGCTCCTCTCGGCGATCATCACGTCGATGATCTCGTTCACGGGACTGGTCTTCTCGATCACGATCGTCGTCCTGCAGCTGACGAGCAGTCAGTTCTCGCCCCGTGTGCTGCGGACGTTCCTCCAGGACCGCCTCAACCAGCTCACGCTCGGCGTCTTCATCGCGACCTTCGTGTACGCCCTGGTGGTGCTGCGCGACGTCAGCGGGACGAACGAGCAGAACCCGTTCGTCCCGCAGGTCGCCCTCACGGTGGCCTTCGGCCTGGTGCTCGCGAGCGTCGTGGTCTTCCTGATCTACATCCACCACATCACCCAGAGCATCCGGGTCGCGACGATCATCAGGACGGTCGGCAACGAGACCCGCCGCGTGCTCGAACGCCGCTACCCCTCCGACGTGGTGCCCGCCCCCCGCGTGGCCCTGCCCGAGGGGCCCGGGCGGGTCGTCGCCTCCGGGACGCTCGGCGTCGTCCAGCGGATCGACGACGACGACCTCGCGCACCTGGCGGCACAGCAGGGCGTGACGATCTGCCTGCTCCGTGCGGTCGGCGAGTTCGTCCCGGCGAGAGCTCCCCTGGCGGAGATCCACGGCGGCGACCGGCTCGACGACGAGACCGTTCGCTCGGCGATCGGCGTCGGGTCCGAGCGCAACTTCGACCAGGACGTCGGCTTCGGGTTCCGTCAGCTCACCGACATCGCGGAGCGGGCCATCTCCCCTGGCATCAACGACCCGACGACGGCGGTCCAGGCCGTCGACCAGATGCACGACCTGCTGCGTCGTCTCGCGACCCGCCCGCTGCCGCCGCGCCAGGTCGTACGCGAAGGTCGGTTGCTGGTCGACGTGCCGCAGCCCGGCCTGGGCGACTACCTCGCCCTCGCGGTCGACGAGATCGCACGGTGGGGTGCCGACGACGAGCGCGTGCTCCGACGTCTGCGCGTGATGCTGGCCGATCTCGAGCACGCGGCGCTGCCGGTGCACCGGTCCGCCGTGCTCGAGGTGCTCGGACGGCTCGACACCGTGGGCGACCAACGGACCGTCGCCGGCAGGGTCGACGCGCTCGCACCCTCGGACGTCGGGGTGCGCTGACCCGGTCGCGCCTCAGCCCCGGTCGCGGTAGGAGCTCGGCGGGACGCCCACGAGCGCGGTGAAGTCGCGGGCGAAGTGGGCCTGGTCGTACCATCCGTACGCCGCGGCGAGATCGGCCAGCGACCCGTCGTACCCGTCGTCGAGCGCGGTGACGACGTCGTGCATGCGGTAGCGGCCCAGCACCCACTTCGGCGTCGTGCCGACGTAGCGGGAGAACAGTCGCTGGATCTGACGGGTCGAGAGTCCGTGGCGCTCCTCGAGCTGCGAGACCCGCACGATCGACCGGTCACCGAGCATGTCGTCGATCAGGCGCAGCACCACGTCGTACGAGCGGTCGCGGACGTCGTCGCCCATCCCGAGCAGCGCCCGGTCGGCCTTCGCGGCCGCGGCGCCCGGCTCGTCGGTGTCGGTGAGCAGGCGCATCCCGGCGACGACGGCATCCGGCAGGATCCCCGCCGCGGGGACGACGCGGTCGGTCAGGCCGGCGACGTCGATCCCGGCCAGCGCAGCCAGCCCGCCCGGACGGAACTTCACACCGAGCACCCACCCGCTCCGGGCCAAGGTGACGTCGAAGCGCCGTGTGACGACCCCCGTGACCACGACCCGGTCGTCCGGCAGCCCCGCGCGCGGGTGGCCGAGCTCGACGCTGAGGGTGCAGGCCGGGTGCGGCAGCGTCTGGCTGACGAACTGCGTCCCGGCCGGGAGGTCCCAGCGCAGGTGCCAGGTGTTCTCGACCCACGGCTCGAGGGCAGGGTCGCAGGCGACACGGGTGAGCGACGCGTACCGGGCGAACTGCTCGGGGCGCAGGATCCCGGCCGACGTGGAGGTCGCGTTTCTCCTATCCACCACCCCTCGATCGTAGGGAGGATCGCTGACATGACCGCGCCGCTCGCATGGAAGATGCTGACCCTCGACTGCCCGGACCCGCCCGCGCTCGCCGCCTTCTACGCGCAGCTGCTCGGCGGGGACGTCGCGCACGCGCAGGAGGAGTACGCGATGGTGACCGGCGTCGGCACGACGCTCGGCTTCGGCCAGGTTCCGGACCACCAGCCACCGGGCTGGCCGAACGAGCGCGGCACGAAGCAGTACCACCTCGACCTCGCGTGCGTCGACATCGACGAGGCGGCGGCACGGGTCGTCGAGCTCGGCGGGACCATCCCGGACGAGCAGCCCGGCGAGACCTGGCGGGTCGCCCTCGACCCTGCGGGGCACCCGTTCTGCCTGACCGACGCCTCCCGCTGGTGACGCACCCTGAACACACGGTTGTCAATCGGTGTGACGCAGGTTACGTTGCTGCTCATCGCGTGACGCCCCGTCCCTGGGCGGATCCCACGCACAGGAGTGGTGACGATGGCAGACGACGCACCGGACCGCATCGCGAACTCGACGGTCCCCGCAGCTTCCACCGAGGTGTGGAAGGACAAGAAGCGCTACCTGTGGCTGATCGGCCTGGTGGTCCCGAGCCTGGCCTTCGTCGCCGCAGCCGCCTACATCGTCACGGGCTGGGGCCTGTGGCTCTGGATCGGGCCGATCATCATCCTCGGGGTCGTCCCGACGATCGATCTCATGGCCGGCCTGGACCGCTCGAACCCGCCCGACGACGCGATCGAGGCGCTGGAGAAGGACAAGTACTACCGCTGGATCACCTACGCCTTCCTCCCGATCCAGTACCTCGGGTTCCTCGGCGCGTTCTGGGTCGTCGGCGGCGGCAACCCGGCGGCGTGGATGGTCGACCAGGCCGGTCTGCAGGAGTGGGCCTCCGGTCTGCCGTTCGGTGAGCGGATGACCGGCGACCTCGACCTCTCGGTCCTCGACAAGGTCGGCCTCGCGATCTCGATCGGCGCCATCGGCGGGATCGGGATCAACACCGCGCACGAGCTGGGCCACAAGCGCGAGGCGAACGAGCGGTGGCTCTCCAAGATCGCCCTGGCGCAGAGCTTCTACGGCCACTTCTACATCGAGCACAACCGCGGTCACCACGTCCGCGTCGCCACCCCCGAGGACCCGGCCTCGGCCCGACTGGGCGAGAACTTCTACCAGTTCTGGCCCCGCACGGTCATCGGCTCGCTGAGGAGTGCCTGGGGCCTCGAGAAGCGCCGCATCGCGCGCCGCGGCAAGCACCCGTTCCGGATCAGCAACAACGTCCTCAACGCGTGGCTGATGTCCGTCGTGCTGTTCGGCACGGTCATCGCGCTCTTCGGCTGGGGCGTCACCCCGTACCTCATCATCCAGGCGGTCATGGGGCTCACGCTGCTCGAGGTCGTCAACTACATGGAGCACTACGGCATGCTCCGCCAGAAGGTCGGCGCCGGTTCGCGTCGGCGCTACGAACGGGTCGACCCGTCGCACAGCTGGAACTCCAACAACATCGCCACCAACGTGCTGCTCTACCACCTCCAGCGGCACAGCGACCACCACGCCAACCCGACGCGCCGCTACCAGACGCTGCGCGACTTCGAGGAGTCTCCGGTCCTGCCGACCGGGTACGCCGGGATGATCGTGCTCGCCCTGGTCCCGCCGGTCTGGCGACGCGTGATGGACCCCCGCGTCGCCGCGCACTTCGGCGGCGACCTCACCCGCGCCAACATCAGCCCCCGCAAGCGCGCGAGGATCCTGGCGCAGGTCGGCGCGACCGACGCCGAGGTCGCGCGCTCGGCCCGCACCCAGCGCGGCGGCGCGGACGGGTCCGGCGTGTCCGCGGTGCCCGAGGTCCTCGCCGCCCGGTGCCCGGGCTGCGGCTACACCTACGAGGTCGCCGCGGGCAACGAGCACGAGGGCTTCGCCGCCGGTACGGCGTGGGACGACGTCCCGAACACCTGGTGCTGCCCGGACTGCGGTGTGCGCGAGAAGGTGGACTTCGTCCCCGTCGACCCCGCCGAGGACCCGGTCGACACCCGCCGCGCGTGAGCGCGACGTGTCATGCGGCGGAGCGGAAGGCCGGCAGGTAGCCGGACGACTGGCCGACCGCCTTCGGGTGGTACGACTTCCAGATCGGCAGCGTCACGCTGTGCAGCCATGCGTCCCCGGAGCAGATCTCGTGCCCGGTGAACTCGTCGGTGACGCTGGAGAAGGTGAAGCCGTGGTCGGCGGCGCGCTTGGCGATCTGCGCGTTGAGAGCGTCGGCGCCCCGGTTGATCGCGGCCCGCTCGGTCTCGGTCAGGCCGACGATGCAGCTGCCCCTGAGCTTGTAGAACCGTGGATAGCCCATGACGACGACGTGGGCGTCGGGAGCACGGCTGCGGATCGCGGCGTACAGCGAGTCGAGCCGCCCCGGCAGCACGCCGTCGACCTGCGCGATCGCGTTGTCGACCGCGCTGACGCAGCGACTCTGGCTCCGCAGGACGCAGGTCTGCATGACCGACGTGAAACCGACGTCGTTGCCCCCGGCCGAGATGCTGACGAGGCTGGTGGAGGTGGCGAGCGACGCGAGCTGGCCGGTCCTCACCGACGTCGTGGTCGCCCCCGAGCACGCCGCGAAGGTGAAGGAGGCGGGCGCGTTCGACGACTTCCACAGGTACGGGTAGGCCTTCGTGCTCCTGCGGCAGTCGCCGCTGCTCGCGATGTAGCTGCCCGCGCCGACTCCGGCGGAGTAGGAGTCGCCGAGCGCGACGTAGCGCTCGGCGCTCGCTGCGTTCGCCGGCGGCACCAGCACGAGGCTGACGATCAGGGCGGCGAACCCGGCGGCGGCGACGCGGAAGGAGGATCTGTCCATGGCACCGTTCCCTCGCTCCGGGGACTGCTGGCCCGTCACATCCCATCAGTGTGATCTGGATCACGCTCGGCAAATGTTCTGAATGTCCGCTTTTCGTCGTGGCCGGCGGCCTGCCTGGCGCCGCTGGTTCGACGCGCGGTGCAGCAGACCAACCGCGCTCCCTTCGACTGCCTACGATGTGGGGTCATGAGACATCGTGGTGCGCGCACGCGCGTCCTCGTGGCGATCGGCCTCGCTCTCGCCCTCGCCTCCTGCACCCAGGACTCGGGCGACGACGACAAGCCCGCGTCCGACGAGCCCGTCGCGTGGGAGTTCGTCGGTCGCCCCGACCTGACTCCCCCGCTGATCGACGTCACGACGACCGACGCCGGAGGCGAGGACCCGATGCCCGCCGACGCCCTCGTCCTCCTCGGGGTGAAGGACCAGCGGGAGAAGGGCGCGCCGATGAACGGCCCGGTGATCGTCGACGCTGCGGGCAACCCCGTGTGGGTCGCCCCGCAGGGGGACACCCGCTGGACGTACGACCTGCGCGTGCAGCAGTACCGCGGCGAGCCGGTGCTCACCTGGTGGCGCGGCGACACCTTCGAGTACGGGTACGGCGAGGGCGAGTTCGTCGTGATGGATCAGTCCTACCGCGAGATCGCGACCGTGACGACGCCCGAGACGCACGCCGACTTCCACGACGCGACCCTCACCGACCGCGGGACCGCGCTGCTGATCAGCTATCCCGAGCTGCCGCGCGACCTGAGCGACATGGGCGGTCCGGTCGACGGCTACCTCCGGAACTCGGTCGTCCACGAGGTCGACGTCGCCACCGGCGAGGTCGTGTTCGAGTGGGACATGCTGGACGACATCCCGATCTCGGACTCCGAGTCGCCGCTCGACCCCGAGGAGGAGGAGTCCGGGACCGTGGAGGCCCCGTACGACCCCTTCCACATCAACTCGGTCACCGAGGACGGCGACGCGTACCTCGTGTCCGCGCGCAACACCCACGCCGTCTACCGCGTCGACCGGCGCACCGGCGAGCTCGACTGGATCCTCGGCGGCAAGAGCAGCGACTTCGAGATGGGTGACGGCGCGTACTTCGCCTGGCAGCACGACGCCGAGCGGCAGGACGACGGCACGATCACGCTGTTCGACAACCAGGCGGCGCCGCCGATCGGTGACGAGTCCCGGGGGTTGACGCTCGACGTCGACCAGCAGGCGGGCACGGCGACGGTCGTGCGCGAGTTCCTGCCGCCCGACGGCCGCCTCTCGGACAGCCAGGGCAACATGGAGGTTCGCGACGACGGGACGGTGTTCATCGGCTGGGGATCGAACCCGTTCTACTCCCTCTACGACAGCGAGGGCGAGCTGCTGATGGATGCGAAGCTCGCGGGCGGGATCAGCTACCGCGCCTACCTCGACCGCTGGGTCGGGCGTCCGTCGGAGCCGCCGCGGTTCGTGCTGTCGGACGGGAGCGCGTACGTCAGCTGGAACGGCGCGACCGAGGTGGCCTCGTGGCGCTTCCTCGCGGGGTACGACGAGCAGAGCGCCGAGGAGGTCGCGACCGTCGACGCCGACGCGTTCGAGGTCTCGGCCGAGATGCCCGACGCGCTGTACGTCGGGGCTCAGGCGCTCGACGCCGACGGAAAGGTGCTGGGGACCGCCGAGCCCGGCTCGTGGCCGTGACCGAGGCCGAGCTCTCGCTGACGACCGACGAGCTGCGCGCGGTGACCCGCTACGCCACCGAGGACGCGGAGGCGGTGCTCCGGGTGTTCGAGAACGACCGCCCCGACGACCCTCGACCGCGGGAGGCCGTGGACGCGCACCGTGCGGCGAAGGAGACGACCGTCGCCTCCGCGACTCACGCTTCGCACGGGGCCGGTGATGCAGCGGCGGCTGCGTACCTCCACCCGCTCGCTCGGGCGACCCAGGTCGCGCACATCCTGCGCGCCTCGGCCCACGCGGCGTTGCGTACGCGGTGACAGCGATCAACCGATCGCGTCGGCGATCGCCTTGCCGAGCTGCTCGGTCGTCCCCGCACCGCCGAGGTCCGGCGTCACCAGGTCCGGTCGGTCGCCGAGCACGCTCTCGATCGCGTCGACGACGGCAGCGGCAGCCTCGGGCTGACCGAGGTGGTCCAGCATCATCGCGCCGCTCCAGATCTGCCCGACCGGGTTCGCGATCCCGCGGCCGGCGATGTCCGGGGCGGAGCCGTGGACCGGCTCGAAGAGGCTCGGCCAGGTCCGGTCGGGATTGATGTTCGCGCTCGGGGCGATCCCGATGGTCCCGGTGCAGGCGGGTCCGAGGTCGGAGAGGATGTCGCCGAACAGGTTGCTCGCGACGACCACGTCGTAGGTGTCGGGCTGGAGCACGAACTTCGCCGTGAGGATGTCGATGTGCTCCTGGTCCGTGGTGACGCCGGGGTACTGCTCCGCCATCGCCGCGACCCGCTCGTCCCAGTACGGCATCGTGATCGCGATGCCGTTGCTCTTCGTCGCCGAGGTGAGGCGCCGCCGCGGTCGTGCCGAGGCCAGCTCGAAGGCGAAGCGCAGCACGCGGTCGACGCCGGTCCGCGTCATCACGGTCTCCTGCATGACGGTCTCGCGATCGGTGCCCTCGAAGATCCGGCCGCCGATGCTGGAGTACTCGCCCTCGGTGTTCTCGCGGACGACGAGGAAGTCGATGTCACCGGGCTCGCGGTCGCGCAGCGGGCCCTGGACCCCGCGCAGGAGTCGTACGGGCCGCAGGTTGACGTACTGGTCGAAGCCGCGCCGGAACTGGAGCAGGCTGCCCCACAGCGACACGTGGTCGGGGACGACGTCGGGCCAGCCGACCGCGCCGAAGTAGATCGCGTCGAACCCCCCGAGCTGGTCCTTCCAGTCCGGCGGCAGCATCTGTCCGTGCTCGCGCCAGTAGTCGGCGCTGGCGAAGTCGAAGTGCTCCAGGTCGAGAGCGAACCCGTACGCCTCGGCGGCGGCGCCCAGACTCCGCAGCCCTTCGGGCACGACCTCCTTGCCGATCCCGTCGCCCGGCACGACCGCGATCCGGTACCGCTCCGACACGTCTGCTCCTCGGACTCGTCGCTCGCTGGCGCCACCCGCGCCGGCGAGCCCACCCTGCGCCTGGGCGCGGAGGGAGCGCAAGGGAGCTCGCGGCAAGGTAATCTTTCGCTGGTGGAAAGCCTGGTCGGACCTCGCGCAGCATCCGGACGGACATGACGACGTCCCCGGACGACCTCGCCTTCTTCCGCGTCGTCGCCGCGAACGAGACGCTGACCGCGGCTGCGCGTGAGCTCGGGAGCTCGCTGCCCGTCGTCAGCAAGCGGCTCAGCGCGCTGGAGCGCCGCCTCGACGTACGCCTCGTCCAGCGCGGCGCGCGACGCCTCGTCCTCACGTCGGAAGGTGAGCTGTACGCCGCTCGCGCCGCCGAGATCCTGCAACGGATCCGTGCGCTGGAGGACGACCTCACCGACCGGCCCGGGGACCTGCGGGGATCGATCGTCGTCGACACGACCCTCGGTCTCGGCCGCGCGCACGTCGCGCCCCTGGTCGCTTCGTTCGCCGCGTCCCACCCTCGGCTCAGGATCCAGCTGCGGACGTCGGCACTGCCGCTGCGGCCGCACAGCCGCGAGTTCGACGTCGCGGTCCACGTCGGGACTCCGGCTGACTCCTCCCTGCGGATGCGTCGGCTGGCCAGGAACCGGCGGGTCCCCTGCGCGGCGCCGAGCTACCTCGAGCGGCGTGGGACCCCGGAGCGCGTCGACGACCTGGCCGACCACGACTGCATCGTGCTGCGTGAGCGGGAGGGCGACTTCGCACTGTGGCGCTTCGGCACGGCAGCGAACCCCCACCAGGTCCGGGTCCGCGGCTCCCTGTCGAGCAACGACGGCGACGTCGTGACTGCCTGGGCGCTCGACGGCCGCGGCGTCGTGATGCGGTCCGAGTGGCACGTCCGCCCGTACCTCGAGAGCGGGGCGCTGGTCCGCGTCCTCCCCGGCACAGCGACCCCGGCCGCCGACATCTACGCCCTCACGACCGACGGGTCCCACCGGACGCGCCGCGTCGAGGAGCTCGTCAAGCACCTCGCCGCCCACCTGCCCGACCGGCTCGCCGCGGATCGCTAGACGCCGGTCCGGGGAGCGTCGGCCGCAGCGGGGCGGACGTCGGGCGTGGTTCGATGTCGAGAACCCGTGCCCGGCTCCGCTCCCCAGGCGGAGGGTCGGACCGCCCGGCCCACGACGCCAGGAGATCACCATGACGAAGTACCTGCTCCTCAAGCACTACCGTGGAGGCCCGGTCCCGCACCGCCCCGTACCCCCGATGGACCAGTGGGAGCCCGAGGACCTCGAGGCGCACATCGCCTTCCAGCGGCACGTCTGCGAGCTGCTCGAGGAGAACGGCGAGTTCGTGGACGCGCAGGCGCTCACGCCCACGCGGACCTGGGTCCGCTACGGCGGGCCGGACGCCGCGCCGGTCACGACCGACGGGCCGCTGCCCGAGACCAGCGACCTGATCGCGGGATGGTTCATGATCGACGTCGACTCGTACGAGCGTGCGCTCGAGGTGGCCGCGTACGCGTCCTCCGAGCCGGGTCCGGGCGGGACACCGCTGTACGAGTGGATCGACGTCCACGAGGTGATGACCGAGATGCCGCCGCAGGACTGAGCGACGTGCCTGAGCAACTCGCCCTCGGGATGGACGAGGGTGCCCTGCGCGCCCTCGTCCCGCGGGTGCTGGCCGGTCTCGTGCGCCGCGGCGAGAACTTCGACGACGCTGAGGACGCGCTCTCCGAAGCGCTGCTCGAGGCGCTGCGGGTCTGGCCCGAGCATCCGCCCCGTGACCCGCGGGCCTGGTTGACGACGGTCGCGACCCGACGACTCATCGACGCCCGCCGGAGCGAGTCGGCCCGGGTGCGGCGCGAGGACACGGCGTACGCCGCACCGCCGCCGGGCGCGACCGAGCAGGCGGACGACACGTTGTTCGTGCTCTTCTGCTGCTGCCATCCCGACCTCGCGCCGGCCTCGCAGGTCGCCCTGACGCTGCGGGCGGTCGGCGGACTCACGACACGCGAGATCGCCGACGCCTTCTACGTCCCGGAGGCGACCATGGCGCAGCGGATCAGCCGCGCGAAGCGGACGCTGCGCGGACGCCGCCTCGACCGGCCCGGCGATCTCGCCGTCGTGCTGCGCGTGCTGTCGCTGGTCTACGCGGCCGGTCACGCCGACCGCGTCGACCTGACGACCGAGGCGATCCGCCTCGCGCGCCAGCTGACCCTCGAGACCGCCGAGCCCGAGGCCCGCGGCCTCCTCGCCCTCATGCTCCTGAACCGCGCACGCCTCCCGGCCCGGGTCGACGGCGAGGGGAGGATCGTCACGCTCGACCAGCAGGACCGCAGCCTCTGGGACACCCGGGAGATCGCGGAGGGCGTACGGATCCTCCAGTCCGCTCTCGCCGAGCAGACCGACGAGCGTCCACCGGGGCGCTACCAGGTCCAGGCGGCGATCGCGGCGCTGCACGACGACGCCGCGACCGCCGACGAGACCGACTGGCAGCAGATCCTGTCCTGGTACGACGACCTGGTCGCCCTGAGCACGGACCCGGTCCGCCAGGACCCCGCTGCCGTCCTTGGCCGCGCGGTCGCGGTCGGTCACGTGCTCGGCGCCGCTGCCGGTCTGCGCGAGGTCGACCGGCTGTCCGACGTGATCGGGACGCGCCACCGCTGGCACGCCGCCCGCGGCTACCTGCACGAGCTCGACGGCGACCTCCCTGCGGCCGCGGCCGCGTACGCCGAGGCCGCACGGCTCGCCACGAACGTCGCCGAGCGCGACCACCTCGTACGGCAGGCTGCGCGCACGCGTCACGCGCGCGAGTGAAGGCTCAGCGTGCGACCGAGACCGTGAACTCGTTGCCGTCCGGGTCCGCGAGCTCGACCGCGCCACCACCGTCAGGGCTCGGTCCGAGCCGGGTGGCGCCGAGCCCGACGAGCCGGTCGGTCTCCGCCTCCGGGTCGCGGTCGACGACGAGGTCGAGACGCTGGCGGTTGCGTCCGACCCTCGGCTCGACCGGCGGCCCGCCCCAGGCGACCTTCGTCCCGCCGAGCGGCGACTGGACCGCCGTCTCCTCGTCGGAGTCCCAGACCAGGGGCCAGCCGAGCGCCTCGCTCCAGAAGACGCCGACGTCCCTCGTCCCGTCGCACGCGAGCTCGCCGAGGAACCCGGTGCCGGCGAGGAAGGCGTTGCCCGCCTCGATCACGCAGAGCTCGTTGCCCTCGGGATCGGCCAGGACGACGTGCCCCTCCTCGGGGAGCTGCCCGACGTCGATGTGCCGACCGCCGAGCTCGAGCACCCGGTCGACCGTCGCCTGCTGGTCGGCCGGCGTCGCGCTGGTCAGGTGGAGGTGCATCCGGTTGGCGACCGCCTTGCCGGCGTCGCTCCGCGCGAATCGCAGGCCGAGCTGGCCGGGCTCGCCGAGCAGGAGCGGTCCGCGCGGGTCGTCGCGGGTCTCGCGGCCGAGAAGGTCGGCCCAGAATCGTGCGAGGCGCGTCGGATCGTGCGCATCGAAGGTCACCGCCAGCAGGTGCGAAGCCACCCTCGCACCGTAGGTCCGCGGGTGTGCCCCGGCAACGGGTTTCCGGGCGAGGTCGACCGCGGCCGCGGCGGCGATCCGGTGTGTGACCGCTTCGCCCTGCTAGCGTCGCCTGGCTGTCGTCACCCGAGGAGGTCCCTTCGTGCCATCGCTGGAGACGGTCGAGCCGGACGAGTCCGCACCGCCGCGTCCCCGTCCGGGCCGGTCCCTGCTGCGCGACCTCCTCGTCGCGGTCGCCGCGGGGTGCGCGTGGTGGCTGGTCGGGTTCCTGCCGTGGCTCGTGCACGGAGCCGTCGACGTGTTCGTCGGCGACCGGACGGGCGCGTTCCTCGCTGTGCCGCTGACGACCGGCGCGCTGACGCTGCTCGCCTCGGGTGCCCTGCTCGGGGGCGTGGTCGCGGGGCTGGCCGCGCTGATCAACCGCGCCCACCCGGTCGAGGCGGCGGCCAGCGGGTTCGTCGGGACGGCGGTCGCGGCCGCGCTCGCCCTCACCCAGGCGTCCGGCACGGTCCGCGACCTCGCCGGCGGCGGTTTCGACAGCGACGACCGGGTGCTGCGTGGCCTGTGCCTGGCCGTCGCCCTGATCACGCTCGCGGGGTGGGTGATCGGAACGCTCGCGCTGCTGAGCCGGCGCATCGGAGGTGGTCTCGCGCTGGCCGTCCTCGCGGGCGTCGTCCCGACCTGGTTCGTCGGGTTGCTCGTGTCGTCGACGTCGGCGACGGAGCACCTCGCGACCATCACGACCGTCGGCCGGTGGGCGGGGGCCGGCGTGCTCGCGTGCGCGCTCGTGCTCGTCGGGATCCGCCCGCTCGTCCGGTTGGTGTGGTGGCCGGTCGCCGTCGCCGTCGCGTGGCTCGTCGGGCCCGCGATCACCGCCGCTGGCTACCTCCAGGTGTACCTCCGCCCGGGCGGCGGCCTGCCGGATGCGCTCCCGGAGGCGCTGGACGCGACGTGGGACGTCTTCGTCGCCGCCCTCGCCCCCTCGGTCCGACCGGTGACCCCGTGGATCGTCGCGGTCGCCGCAGCCGCGCTGGTCGCCGTCGTGGTTACGGCGCGGAGACCGACCGACCCCGCGGGATCGTGAAGGGGGCCGCCAGGGTCGAGACGAGCGCGAGCGCCGCGAGCACCCCGAACGCCTCGGGGTAGCCGCCGAGCGCCTCGGCCAGGACGGTTCCGAGCCACGGCGACAGGGCGACCGCGAACATCAGCGGCGCCGACAGCAGGCCGTTGAGGGCTCCGTACTGCCGGACTCCCCACCGGTCGGTCACGGCGGTCGCCTGGATCAGCGTGGCGACACCGCGCGCCGTACCGGCGAGGAACGAGACCGACGCCAGCAGGGCGTACGGCCCGGGCACGACCGCGAGCAGCAGGGTGGTGAGCGTGACGGCGGCGAGGACCAGGGTCGTGCGGCTGCGGACACCGGTCGCGAGCTCGAGCCGCCGGTACCCGAGCCTGCCGCAGACCTGGCCGACGCCGCCGATCCCGAGCACCAGCGCCGCGGACTCGGTGCTGAGACCGCGCTCGATCAGCATCGGCACCAGGTTCACCAGACCGGCGTAGATCGCGGCCGCGGACAGGCAGATCGCCACCGTCAGCATGACGAAGGCACCGGACCGCCACACCGGAGGACCGCCGCGGTCGGCATGACCGTGCTCGGACGCGGCATGGCGCGGCCAGGGCTGGCGCAGTCCCCACCAGTGCAGCGGGACCGTGACGACGAGGACGACCGCGAGCACCTGGTAGGCGCCGCGCCACCCCAGGCCGCCGAGGAGGAACGCCGTCAACGGGGCGAAGACCGTGCTCGCGAGCCCTGCGACCAGCGTGAGCACCGTCAGCGCCTGCACCCGGCGCGTCCCCGCCCAGTGCGTGAGCGCCGCGAACGCCGGGGCGTACAGCGTCGCGGCGCACGCGATCCCGGCCAGGAACCAGGCCGCCACGAACCATGCGAGCGTCGGCGCCCAGGCCAGCGCGAACGCGGCGACGACCCCGAGCACCGAGCCTGCCGACATCACGGCCCGCGGCCCGTGCCGGTCGATCCACCGGCCGACCGCCACGCCGACCAGGCCGGCGACGACCTGACTCATCGAGAAGGCAGCCACCACCGTGCCCTGCGGCCAGCCGGTCTCGGCGACCAGGTCGGAGAGCAGGACCGGGAAGGCGTAGTAGAGGACACCCCAGCTGGTGATCTCGGTCAGACACAGCACGGCGGTCACGCGGCGCAGACCCGCGCGGGTCAGCGGCTCGTCGGTCACCGCGTCGCTCCCCCCGTCCGCCCTCGTCGTCGCAGGGACCCGAGCCTAACGTCGCCGGCGTGACCCGCCCGTGCTGGCATGCTGGCCGCATGTCAGCTCTGCGCACACTCGGACGGGTCGCCGGATGGTCGTGCATCACGATCGGCACCGTCCAGCTCGTCGGCGGCGTCCGGGCCGAGCCCGGCATGTCCGGCGACGCGACGGTCGACTCGCACCTGCGGTTCATGGGCCCGATCTTCGCGAGCTACGGCCTGGGCTGGCTGGCCGCCGCCGAGCAGCCGCAGCCGGACCTCGACCGCATGCGCGTGCTCGCCGGCCTCATGGCCCTCGGCGGGCTCGGGCGGCTCGCGACCCGCGCGACGCTCGGCCGGCCCCACCGCTTCCACGACCTGCTGCTCGCCATCGAGCTCGCCGCCCCGGTGCTGGTCGAGGCGACGGCGCGGACCGATGACTTCGGCGCGCAGAAGCGGTCACGTCCCTAGCGTCGTCGACCACCGGGCGGCGCGGAGACGAAGGAGCTTCGATGTCCAGCACCCGGATCCACAACTTCTCGATCTCGCTCGACGGCTTCGCCACCGGTGAGCCTCAGTCGCTCGAGGCACCGTTCGGCCACGCCGGCGAGCGGCTGCACGCCTGGATGTTCGCGACCCCGTTCTGCGGCGGTGACGGCCCGGCGGGGATCGACGACGCGTTCGCGCGGCGCCACGACGAGGGCTTCGGCGCAGAGATCATGGGCGCCAACAAGTTCGGTCCACCCGGGTGGCAGGACGACCCGGACTGGACGGGCTGGTGGGGTGAGGACCCGCCGTTCCACACCCCGACCTTCGTGCTCACGCACCGGCCGCGACCGCCGGTCGAGATGAAGGGGGGCACCACGTTCCACTTCCTCACCGCCGACCCGGTGGAGGCTCTGGAGGCGGCGCGGGACGCAGCGTCCGGTGGCGACGTACGGATCGGCGGCGGCGCCACCGTCGTGCGCGACTTCCTCCACGCCGGGCTGGTGGACGAGATGCACCTCGTCCTCGTGCCGATCGTGCTCGGCCGGGGAGTCCGGCTCTGGGACGGGATCGAGGCACTCGAGGACACCTACGAGATCGAGACCGTGTCGTCGCCGAGCGGGGTCACGCACCTGTCGTTCACGCGCAAGGCCGTCACGTGACGGCTGCCGACGGGCGCACCTTCGTGCTGATCCACGGCGGCGGGGACTCCGGCTGGTCCTTCCACCTGGTCGAGGCCGAGCTGCGATCACGCGGGCACGACGTGGTGGCTCCCGACCTCCCGGCCGGCGACGACACCGCGACCCTGACGGACTACGCCGACACCGTCGTCAGCGCGGTCGGGCCGGTCGAGCGCGCGGTCGTCCTCGGTCACTCCTTCGGTGCGTTCACCGCACCCCTCGTCGCCGACCGGCTGGAGGCCGACGTCCTGGTCCTGCTGGCCGGGATGGTTCCACGGCCGGGCGAGACTCCGGACGACTGGTGGGCGAACACGCGCTATGCGGACGCGGTCGCACAGCAGGCCCGGCTCGACGGCGGCCTCACCGGCAACGACGACCCCTACGTGAGCTTCTACCACGACGTGCCCCGGGCGCTCGCCGAGCAGGCGATCAGGATCGAGCGTCCGCACCCGTCGAGCACCGCGACGGCGATGCCGTGGCCGTTGGAGGCGTGGCCGGACGTGCCGACGCGCTTCCTGCTCAGCACCGACGACCGGTTCTTCCCGGCTGCCTTCTTCCGCCGCGTGGTCCCCGAACGACTCGGCATCGTCCCCGACGAGATCGCCGGGAGCCACTGCGTCCCGCTCAGCCGACCGGTGGAGCTCGCCGACCGGCTGGAGGCGTACGCGAGCGAGGGCTGACCCGCATGGCGGTGATCGAGGACGTGCGTCCGCTGGGCAGCCAGCTCGAGCGGTCGTACGAGGTCTACGTTCGGGGCCGGCTGAAGTTCCGGGTCAAGCAGATCGTGTACGTGGCGTTCTCGCTCGACGAGACCGTGATGGAGTTCGCGTTCCCGAAGGAGGAGCGGGCGGACCTCGTCGCGAGCAACCCCGGGACGTTCGCGATGCCCGCGCCGTCGGACCTGCGCTTCCACTGGGTCCGCGCCGACCTCGCTGCCTTGGACCCGACCGAGGCCCGTGAGCTCGTCGTCGACGCGTGGCGGATGGTGGTGCCGCAGAAGCTGTCACGCGCCTACGACCTCGCGCATCCTCACGGCCCCCGCTGAGCTCGGGCCGGCAAGGTCGGCTCGTTCCTCGGCCGACTCAGGTCTTCCGCCGCAGGATCAGAGCAGCGTTCACCAGCACGACCACCGCTGCGGCGGCGATCGCCGTGACGACGAGCGGGGTCGACGTCCCGCTCACCGCCACCACGATCCCGACCAGGGCCCAGGCGAGCGTCGCGGCGTACACCCAGGACCCTCCGATCACGACGCTGATGGCGACGGCGACGAGGGCGGCGACCACGAGGGCGCCGATCTGCCACCCCACGTCGTCACCGTCGAGCGCTCCGCCGTCGACCAGCGCGGTGCACACGTTGAGGATCGACGCGGCGGTCACCCAGCCGGCGTAGAGGGCCGTGGTGACCCGAACCAGCACGACCAGCCAGGTCGGGCCGCCGTCGGCCGCCGGACCGGACGCCACCCGGGCTGCGTCGACCGCGAACACGACCATCGTCACGAGCACGACCGCGGTCGCCCACGACGGGCCCGCAGCGGCGACGACGATCCAGAGCGCAGCGCCGAGGTACACCACCAGCAGGTCCCGCATCAGCCGGTCGGGCTGGGCCGTGCCGGTGCTGCGTTCGATCAGCACCGCGACGGCGTGCACGAGGGTCAGCAGGTAGACGAGGCTCCAGATCGAGAACGTGTAGCCGGCCGGGGTGATCAGCAGGTCGTCGCCCTGGCTGCTCGGCGGATCGCCCAGCCCGCCGATCGCCTGCACCGCCGGCGTCGCGATCTGGAGCACGACAGCGACGAGCACCACCCAGGCCAGGGTGCGCGACGGACGGGTCGGGCTCTTCACGCTCTCCGAGGTCGTCATCGCCTCACGCTATCCAGCGCTGGGCGACTTCACCGATGGACGCGGACCGTACGGAGTGCCGGCCGTGGCCGGCGCGTCGCGGTCAGAAGAACTGGTCGATCAGGACGGCGTTCCCGTCGGGATCCCTCAGCGTGATCGACGCAGGGCCGCTGTCGCCCTCACCCGTGCGCTCGGCGACCTCGAGGCCACCGTCGGTCACGTGCCGCTCGATCTCGCGGACGTCGGTGTACGACTCGAGCCGCTCCATCCGGTTCGTGAGGCCGGGGTTGAACGTGATGATGTTGCCCTCGAACATCCCGTGGAACAGCCCGATCGTCGTCTCGCCGTTCTTGAGGATGAGCCATCCTTGCTCGGCGTCACCGCCTGTCACGACGAACCCCAGCTTCTCGTAGAAGGCCCGGGACGCTCCCAGGTCCGCGACGCTCAGGGAGATGGAGGAGGCACCCAGCTCGAGCGAGCCCGGCAGGGTGTCGTCTGCAGCAGGAACGGTCGGCAGTCCCTCGAGTTCTGACATCGCCCCATCGTCGAGCGACCGTCCGGCCGTGTCAACGAGGACCCGATCCACGACGGGCGGTCGTCACGCGCCGGGAGGCGCTCCCAGCAGGTCCCAGCGGTTGCCGGCCACGTCGAGCTCGAAGGCGAGGACGTCGACGAGCAACCGGATCGCCTCGTCGTCGTGGACCATGACGGCAGCCGTCGACCTCGCGCTCCGCCACCTCGCCGGCCAGCCGATGACCCGTGCCGAGGCACTCGCGATGCGAGGGGCCCGCGCGCTCGACGAGACTCCCGGCGACGTCGCCCCGAGGAGTGCCGAGTGATCCTCGCCGACACCTCGGCGTGGATCGAGTACGACCGCGCGACGGGCAGCTCGGTCGACGAGCGGATCACCGAGCTCATCACCGACGACGGAGGCCTCGCCGTCACCGAGCCTGTCGTGACGGAGGTGGCCGCCGGCGCCCGCACCGACGCACGAGAACGCGACCTTCGCCGTCTCCTTCTGCGGTTCGACCTTCTCGCCTTCGACGCGGTCGGCGACTTCGACGCCGCCACGCGGATCTACCGCCGGTGCCGCACCAGCGGGATCACTCCTCGGGGGATGGTCGACTGCATGATCGCGGCGGTCGCGTGGCGCCGTGGCGCGACCCCGCTCTCCTGGGACGCCGACCTGGCCCGGGTGGCAGGAGTCGTCGGGGTCGAGCTCGATCGCGCCTCCCTGCGCGTGTGATCGCGCCGGGACTCACGCCACCCTGATCGCAGCAGCGGTTGCCGCGTCGGCCGGGAAGAACGTCTCGATCGCGATCTCGTCCAGCGTGACGTCACGAGCCGCGCCGAAGACCGTGATCGCGTAGTGGAAGGACAGCACCTGGTGCTCGCCCGCCAGCTGCATCGGTACGACAAGATCGTGCCCGCTGGCGCCGCCCGCGTCGCCGGTGGCGTGGACCGGATACGACTCGAGTTCCGCGAGAAGCTCGGGCAGACCGTCGGCGGCCGTCCGTTCCCACTGACGTCGGACCCGCCGGAGGGTGTGGGCGCGCCACTCCCCGAGGTTCTGGATCCGCGGCGCCAGCCCGGCCGGGTGCAGCGTCGCCCGCAGCACGTTGACCGGCGGCTCGAGAAGCTCCTCGGCGATGCCGTCGAGGAAGACCTGCATCGCGGCGTTCGCGGCCAACAGCTCCCACCGCACGTTGACCGCCAGCGCGGGATTCGGCTCGTGGCCCGCCAGCACCACCTCGACCGCCGACCGCGCGACGCCGAGATCGGCGAGCGGACGCTCCGGGTACGCCGGCGCCAACCCGGCGGCGAGGTGGAAGGCGTTGCGCTCGCGCAGGGGGACGTCGAGCTCGTCGCACAGCCGCTCGATCACCGCCCGGCTCGGGTTCGCGCGCCCGGACTCGATGAAGCTCAGGTGCCGAGCCGACAGGTCCGCCCCGATCGAGACGTCGAGCTGCGAGCGATGGCGTCGCTTGCGCCAGCGGCGCACCATCTCCCCGACGGGCGCGCCCGTGACGTTCGGAACCACCCCGGTCGTGTCAGCCACACGGCCAGCGTGCCGCGCCTCGTGCTCTCGCACCACTACCTCGGAGGTAATCGACAGCGCGCGCCGACCCGGCCGACGGTGGGGACGTGACGACCCGACACGACCGACGAGAACGAGAGATGCACCATGATCCTCATCGACATCCGTTGTCCCGCGGACGGACTGGACTCGACCGATCGGACGGCGCTCGCCGACGACGTCGTCGCGGGGCTGGTCGGCGACCAGATGAGCGAGGACGTTCCCGACGAGACGCTCGCGCGAGCACGCGCGATGACGCACGTCGTCTTCGGCTCCGTCGAGGGATGGACCACGGGCCACGGCCGATGGCACTCGGACTCGCAGTCGACCGACTCGCAGGGCACAGCAGCGCCGCTCTGGATCACCGTGACCGTGCCGGAGACCTGGCGCGACGAGATCGCGCCGAGCCTGATCGGCTGGGTGCGACGCGCCGTACGGCACCTGGACGAGCGCCAGGGGCGGGAGCGTTCTGTCGGCGACCTGTGGATCAACGTCACCGGCATCGTCGACGGCAGCATCGGTCTCGACGGCAGGCCGGCGACAGCCGACGACGTCGTGGCGGTGATGAGCGAGCCGTTCCATGCACGCCGCGACACCGACGACGTCGACCTCCCCGAGGGCACGGTGATCGACCCCATGTGTGGCATGCGGGTCCGGCTCGGGCCCCGCGCGATCACGCTCGAGAGCGACGGAGCGACGCTGGGCTTCTGCGCTCGGAGCTGCCGCGACGCCTACGTGCGGCGCGAGGATGCCATGTCGGCGGGAGGGTCTACGGTCGCGCCATGACCACCTGGGACGCCGTCACCTCCGCCGTCGGGCTCGCCCTCTCGGGTGACCGGCAGGCGGGCCGGAGTGCGCTGCTGGAGTGCTGGACCGGCACCACGTCCGACGACCACGCTCACCGTTGCGTGCTGGCGCACTACCTCGCGGACCTCGAGGACGAGGTCGCCGACGAGGTGGGCTGGGACGAGCGTGCCCTCGCCTTGTACGCCGGGGTGCGCGACGACGATCTTGCACCGGCCGGGATCGCGTCGTCGCGGGGTCTCGCGCCGAGCCTCCACCTGAACCTCGGCGACGGCTACCTCCGCCAGGGTCGGATCGACGACGCCGCCGCCCAGCTCGCCGCCGGGCTCGGCGCGCAGGATGCCCTGGTCGACGACGGGTACGGGGAGCTCGTCCGCCGCGGGCTCGCCGCGCTCGAGCGACGCCTCGACGCTGCGCGGTCCGGCACGACGGGCTGACTCAGCTCGTCGCGAGGTGGCGCTCCACGGCCGCCAACAGCTGCGCCTCGGAGCGACGGTGACGCGCCGGGCCTGTGGCGTCGGCGAGCAGGAGACCGTCCAGGAAGGCCAGCAGATCACGGGCACGGTCACGGAGGTCGTCGGCGGGTGCGTCCGGCGCACCGCGACGCAGGGCACCGTCGAGCAGCTCGAGCAGCTGGTCCGTCCCCTCCGCCAGCGCCGCCTGCAGGTCCGGACGGCGGACCGACTCGAGCACGAGCTCGTACCGCGCGAGGGTCCGCGCCCGGCCGTCGCCCCGCCGGGACGCCCGCAGCACCGCACGGATCGCGTCGAGAGGGCCGGACTCCTGGTGGCGGGCGAGAGCGCGTGCGTCGAGGGCAGCGAGCCGCGGGACCGCGCACGCGAGGAGGTCGGCCCGCGAGCGCGCGTAGTACGAGGTCGATCCCGCGGGCAGGTCGAGGTGCTCGTCGATCGCACGGTGCGTCAGCCCCCGGCTCCCCCGCTCGGCCAGCGTCTGGATCACCGCATCGGCGATCCGGGTGCGCCGATCGTCCTTGGGGGCCATCCGTGATCTCCTCGACCTCAAGAGCCTCTACGGATGTAGAGTAGCAGCCTCGACACCTGTAGAGGAGATTCGCATGCCGATCGGCTACCTCGTGTTCCTCGCGTCCATCACCGTGTTCGCGGCTGCCGCGTGGACCCGACCGAGCGATCCCGCCCCGCACGCTCGCTACCTGCTGGCGGCGTCGGTGAACGAGATCCCGCACCTCTTCGGGGCTGCGTTGCTGCTCGCGACCGCGCTCGCCTGGGCGCAGGGCGACCTCGGCGGTCCAGCGGGGCTGATCCTGACCGGAGTCGCCTGCGCCACCCTGGCTGCCCTCGCGGGCCTGCTCGTCCGCAGCCTCTCGGCACCCGTCGAGGTGCGCAGCGCGCTCGCCGCGTCCGGGATCCAGCCCGCCCTGCGGAGCAGGGTCCGCGCGCTGCTGGCGCCCCTGCCCCTTCGACCGCTGTCGGTTCGACGCGTGCGCGGGATCGCGTACGGCCCCGACCGGCGTCAGCGTCTCGACGTCTACGCCCGGCGCGGCGGGGCGTACGGGCCGGTCCTCGTCTACTTCCACGGCGGCGGCTACTACTCCGGCGGGCGGCACCGCGAGGCTCGTGCGCTGCTGCACCACCTGGCGGCGCAGGGATGGGTGTGCATCAGCGCCGGCTACCGCCTGCGGCCGGCGGTCAGCTTCTCCGAGCACCTCGCCGACGCGCGGACAGCGCTCGCCTGGGCCCACCGCAACGCCGGCAGCCACGGCGGAGACACCAGCCGCCTGGTGCTGGCCGGGTCCTCCGCCGGGGCGCACCTCGGCTCCGTGCTGGCCCTCACGCAGGACCTGCGCACCCCGCACAGCCGGGTCGATGCCGTCGTCGGGCTGTACGGGTACTACGGGGGCTACTACGGGCACGGGCCGGCCGAGGCGGCGTCCTCCTCACCGCTCCTCCTCCCGCCCGACGAGGCGCCGCCGTTCTTCCTCGCCCACGGCGATCGGGACTCGTGGGTTCCGGTCGAGCAGGCGCGTGCACTTCGTGACCATCTCGCCGACGGTGCCGTCCCGGTGACCTACGTCGAGCTGAGCGGGGCCCAGCACGGCTTCGACCTGTTCTCGTCGGTGCGGTTCACCTCGGTCGTCGACGGCGTCGAGTCCTTCCTCGACGCCGCGCTCCGTCGTCAGAACGCGTCGACGGCGCGGAGCAGCGAGTGAGCCCGCTGCGCCGGGCCACCGCAGGGCTCGGTGCGGCGATCGTCCTGGCGCTCGGGCTTCCGGCGGCCGCGCCGGGCGTCGAGAGCGGCGGCGCCGACGACATCGCGCGCTACCTGGCCGACCACCGGGCCCGCACGCACGTCCCCGGGCTCGCCTGGGCCGTGGTCGACCGCCACGGGACCACGATCAGGGGGACCCTCGGCATCGACGGCGACGGCGAGCGTGTCACGCCCGGTACGCCGTTCTTCCTCGGATCGGTCAGCAAGACCCTCACCGCTGCCCTGGTCCTGCGCCTGGCCGACGACGGCGTCCTCGACCTCGACGCCCCGGTGACCCAGACGCTGCCCTGGCTCGACGCCGCGGCGCCGGACGTCGGTCGGCAGATCACGGCCGCCCGCCTGCTCGGTCATCGCAGCGGCTTCGACGCCGACGCCGGGCTCCGGGTGGCCGACCGACGCTCGGCTGCGCGGAAGGCGGTGACCGCCACGGCCCGCGGTCTGCGCGACAACGGCCCGGTCGCCGCTCCGGGGACGTACCAGTACAGCAGCGCCAACTACCTGCTCCTCGGCGCGCTCGTGGAGCAGGCCACGGGCAGGCCGTTCGTCGACGTCCTGGCGGAGGACCTGCTCCACCCCCTCGGGCTCTCCGGCGTCGCGCGCTACGCCCACGACTCGGGCGCGGTCCCGCCCGGTCACCGGCTGGCCTGGGGACGGGCGTGGCCGTACGACGTCGGTCCCGTCGCCGGAGGGCTGCCGTACGGGTACGCGGCCGCGACCCTGAACGACGCCGCCACCCTGGCGTCGAGCCTGCTGGTGGCGCGGCCGGGTGGGGTGTGGCCGCCCTCGATGCTGGCCGCCGTCCGCGACGGCCCCGCGCCGGACGTCGAGCAGGCGCGGTACGACACGGGCTGGCGCGTCGAGCGTCGCGACGGCGAGCGCGTCGCGTGGCACTCCGGTGCGACGCCGGGATTCTTCTCGACCGTCCTGCTGCTCCCCCGCCGAGGCCTGGCGGTGGTGCTCCTGCAGAACGGCTACGCTCCGGCGCGCGACGCCCAGCTCAACGAGGCGGCGTTCGACGTCGCGCGGCTCGCGACCGGGCGCGCGGTCCACCCGATCGACCCGGATCCGCTGCTGCTCACTGCACCCTGGGCCCTGGTCGCCCTGGGAGCCCTCCTGCTCACGACCACCCTCGTCGGCGCGCGTCGCCGGACGGTGCGTCCGCGGCGGGGCCGTCTCTGGCTGCTCGGCGGTTGGACGGCGTTGCTGGCGGCCGTCGCCGCCACGGCGGCGTGGGCCCTGTCACGGGCGGCAGCCGGGAGCGTGACGGTGCTCGCACGCTGGACCCCGGACCTGTTCCTCGCCGGTGTCGCGCTCGTCGGATGCTGCGCCCTCGCCATCCTCGTCGCAGCGGCGGCAGCACTCCGTACCGCCCGACTTCACCGATCCGTCCGACCCTGACCCAGGAGGTCCCGTGCGCTCGCTCGTCTACCTGATCGCCGTCAGCATCGACGGCTTCATCGCCGCCCCCGACGGCGGCACGGAGATGTTCCCGCAGCCGCCCGAAGCACTGGCCGACTACTTCGCCGAGTATCCGGAAGCGTGCCCCGCGCACGCCCGGGACGCCCTGAACGTCACCGAGCCCGCGCGTCACTTCGACACGGTGCTGATGGGAGCCCGCACCCACCAGCCCGCACTCGACGCCGGCCTGACCAGCGGGTATCCGCACCTCGAGCAGTACGTGTTCTCGCACCGCGCGCTGCCGCCGGGCGAGAATCTCACCGTAGTGCGCGGCGATCCGGTCGACGTCGTGCGCGACCTCAAGCGGAGGCCCGGGCGCGACATCTGGCTCTGCGGTGGCGGCGACCTGGCCGCCCAGCTGGTCGACGAGATCGACGAGCTGCACCTCAAGGTGACACCGGTGCTGCTCGGCGGCGGTGTCCCGCTGTTCGCGGGCGGCGCGACCCTCCCCGTCGAGCTGCGGGACACACGCGTGCTCGGCGGCAGCGTCGTCCTGGCGCGCTACCGCCGAGGGCAGTGATGCGTCGCCGAGCCGTTGCGGCCGGTCACGCTCGTCGGTTGCGCGGGTGGTTCTTGGCCGTGCGCTCGTTGCCGTGCTTGTATTGACCGGTCGCTCGGGCCATCAGCTCCTGCGGATCCCGCCGCTCCACGTCGGCCAAGAACCTTGCGGCCGCGGCTCCCCGCAAGGTGGCGGCACGGCGTCCGTGGTGGGCGATGACCACGTCGGAGCCGGCCAGCTCGTAGGTGAACCCGTGAGGTCGAGGCATGAGCTCAGCATGCCTCGACCTCACGGGGCCGGTCATCCCGATTCCGACCGCCGCGGCACGTAGCGCATCGCGACCGCTCCCGACGCGAGCTCCTGCCGTCCCACCAGCTCCAGGGCGAGAGGTCGGGTCAACCCGGCGAACAGCGTCGGCCCGTGGCCCGCGAGCCACGGGTGCACCACGATCTCGTACTCGTCGACGAGACCCAGCTCCGTGAGCTGCTGCGCCAGCTGCACACCGCCGACGAACACACCCCGGGGGCAGCTCTGCGCGAGCGTCCGGACCGCGGTCGGGAGATCACCGCGCACCAGCTCGGCGTTCCAGTCGACGGACTCGAGGGTGCTCGAGACGACGTACTTCTTCGCCGCGTCCATCGTCCGGACGAACGGGTCGGCAGGATCGGCGCCCGCGTCCCCGCCGATCCGGAAGGCGGCCTCCATCATCTCGTAGGTGACCCGGCCGAAGAGGAGCGCGTCCGCTTCGGCGAGCCTGTCGGCTGCGTGCCGGTGGAGCTCGTCGTCCCCCGGGACCGCGCGGTGATCGCAGCAGCCGTCCAGCGTCACGTTGATCGAGTAGCGGACAGGCCCCGCCGACGTCGTCTCCGCGCTCATCGACCGGTGCTCGCCGGCGACGGGGCGGGGACGTCGAGCGCCTCGAGCCAGGTCTGCCAGGCCGGCTCCTCACGGCGCGCGTAGGCAGCCGCGTCGGGCGAGAACAGGTACGCCCGCACGCCGGCCAGTGCGTTGCCGTCGGCCTCCGCGAACGTGTACACGCTGAGCATCCCGGGCACCGGCGCGATCACCCGTACGAGCGCCTGCCGCTCACCGACACGCTCGACCGTGCCCGTCGCGCCCCGCACCTCGACGGACGTCCCCTCGTCCCCGAGCACGAGCGCCTCGCTCAGAGCCGACCAGAGCGTGTCGGCGTCGCATCGATGACTGGCGGCGGCCTCGAAGTGCGTCGCCTCCTGGCCCGGGAAGTGCGACAGGTAGAGCCGCAGGTTGTCGAAGAACGGCATCCAGTTCGGCGCCAGGTCGTCCCAGAACTCCGACTCCCAGTCGGCGCCCGTCCCGAAGCCGCTGCTGGTCACGCGCACGATGCACGTCCCGCCCGACTGGGCCTCGACCAGGAACTCCGACGTCAGCGGGCTGAGCGCATCGGGGTCCTTGCCCATCAGCGCGGCCCAGTCCTCCTCGTAGACGAGGCGGCGCGGCGGCTCCCAGCGGGTGACCTCACCGTCGGAGCCCATGTCCGGCCCCATGGTGAAGTGCAAGGAGCCGCCCTCACGCTCCTCCATCTCGGTCGGACCGAACCACGCGCTCATGCCTCGGGCGGTGGCGATGGCCTGCCAGACCTGCTCCGGGGTCCCGGGGACCTCGACGCTGAACTCCAGGCGGTACGGGACGTTCGGGGTGGTGCTCATGCGTCCTCCTCGGGACGTGGGTGGGCCGCGACGACGAGCCGGTGCGGCCGACCGTCGTCGTGGTGGTAGCGGGCGGCGAGGTCGAGCACCGCCGCCGTCAGGTCGTCGGCGAAGGCAGCCCGGTCCTCGGCGGACCGGAACCCGATCTGCGTGTCGATGGTCAGGGTCGGGAGGCGCTTGCCGGACGAGCCCGCTCGGCGGGCCAGGGCGCCGACCTCCCGTACCACCCGACCGGCGAGGGCCACGAGATAGCCGGCCGAGAGGTGGTCGGCGTTGGCGTCCGGGTCGGCCCCGGACGCACTCACCGCAGCCGGCGACACGACGTACGACGCGGCCGAGGCCCGGAGCACGCGCTCCTTGATCCCCCCGTGCCTGCGCTCCTCGGCGAGCTCGACCAGACCGTGAGCCTCGAGCGCCTTGAGGTGGTAGTTGACCTTCTGCCGAGCGATGCCGACCCGAGCGGCGAGCCCGGCCGCGGACGCCGGGACCGTCAGCTCACCGAGGAGCCGCGCCCGGACCGGGTCCAGCGCAGTCGCCGCAGCGTCCGCGCTCTCGATGACTTCGACGTCGTTCATGACCCCAGCGTGCCCTTGACAAAATAATTTGTCAAGAGGTCGAGGACAGCCCCGTCCCGCGCTCTTCGAGCCACTCCTCGAGGAGCGTCAGGAACGAGTCGGGGCGCTCCATCGACGGCAGGTGCGCGGTCCCGGGCCAGGTGATCGACCGGGCGTCCTGGATCCCGTCGGTCAGGCACGCAGCAGCGGCGGTCACCGCGTCCACGTCGAGATCGCCGCAGAGCACGAGCGTCGGCACGGCGATCTCGCCGTAGCGCTGGTCCGGTCCGGGCTCGAGCTCGATCTCCAGCTCGTCGACGTCGTCCCAGTCGGCCGTGATCTCGAAGGCGCGGCGCTGCATGGTCGCGACCGCGGCTCGCATCCGGGGCGCCACCCGGTCGGCCGGGCCGTCGGGTCCGTCGACCCACCACGCGAGGTTCGCCTCCACCGCAGCCTCGACGTCGCCGCGTTCGAGCGCTGCGTCCTCGGCCGCGACGAACGCCGCCAGCTGGCCGGTCTCCTCGGCGAGCAACGAGCCGCCCGGGGCGCAGAGCAGCAGCGAAGCCACCCGGCCCGGCTCGGCCAGTGCAGCCTCGACGGCAACCCCCGCGCCGTACGAGCAGCCGACCAGGTCGGCCCGCTCGACCTCGAGAGCCCGGAGGGTCTCGAGCAGATCGCGGTACGGGGCCCAGGCCTCCGTCGGCCTCGCGGTGGACTCCCCGAACCCCCGCAGGTCCAGCCGGACGGTGTCATGACGCACGGTCAGGTGCGACCACTGCGGGTCCCACATCCGGCGGTCCGCGATGCCGGCGTGGATCAGGACGACGGTGCCGGCGTCGTCCGTGGGTCCCGCGCGGTCGTAGGCGATCCCGGTCGCGTGGCAGATCGGCAACGTAGGTCCTCCCAGCTGTCGGACGATCGAGCAGAGGGTGGTGCGATGGTCACGAGGGCGCCTGCACCGACCCCGTGAGCGCCGCATCGACCTCGCTCGAGCGGCGCCCGCGGCGATACTCCTGCGGGCTGACACCGTGCTCGCGCTTGAACGCGGTGCTGAGGGAGAAGGGTGTGCCGTACCCGACCTGACGTGCGACCGAGGCGACGGTGACCTCGCTCGAGGAGCAGAGCAGGTCGGCGGCCAGCGCCAGCCGCCAGCTCGCGAGGTAGGCCATCGGCGGCTCGCCGAGCAGTGCCGTGAACCGTCGCGCCAGAGACGCGCGCGAGACCCCCACCCGGGCGGCGAGCTCGGTCACGGTCCAGGGATGAGCGACCTGCTGGTGCAGGAGCCCGAGGGCCGCGGCGACGGCCGGGTCGTGCTGCGCACGGAACCACCCCGGCGCCTCGGTCTGCTGGAGCGCGAACCACGTCCGCAGCGTCGAGATCAGCAGGACGTCCAGCAGCCGGTCGAGCAGCGCGCGCTGGCCTGGGGCCTCGACCTGCATCTCCGCGGCGAGGACCGGCAGCACCGGAGTCCCCAGCTCCTCGGGCGTCAGGGCGACCACGGCAGGGAGGGCGTTGAGCAAGGGCTTGCTGGCCTCACCCGCCCCCTCGTACGTGCCCACGAGCAGGATGCACGAGGCGTCGGCGCGATGGCCCCAGGTCCGGATCCCGAGCGACCACTCGTCCCAGAGGCCCCGACCGTCCGCGGCGCTCGTGCAACGACCGCCTGGGTAGACGACGACGCTCGGCGGGGTGTCGGGACGGTCCGCGACCAGGTAGTGGTCGGGACCGCGCACCACCGCCACCTGCCCCTCGCGCAGCTCGCGTGGGGCGCCGTCGGTGGGGGCGAGCCAGGCCGTGCCCCGCAGCACCGCGAGCACGGTCAACGGCGCCTCGTCCTCGATGCGCAGCGACCACGGCGGGTCGAGGAGCGCCCGCAGGAGGAACGCCCCGCGGGCGCGTGGTCCGTCGAGCAGTGCCTCCAGCACGTCCACGCCTGCCATGCTAGCCAGCGCGGCGGTCGGGGCGGTCATGTCGACACCCGCGTCATGCCGACACGGACACGGCACGGTGCAGGTACGCCGGATCAGCCGCCTGCGCGAGGAGGAACGCCGCGACGTCGGCCCGTGAGACCTTCAACCGCAGCCCCCGCTCGTCCCCGGCGAACCCGTGCCGGAGCTCGCCGAGCGCATCGCCGGGTGCGTCGGTGAACGCCGAGGGGCGGACGATGGTCCAGTCGAGGCCGCTCGCCGTGACCACGTCCTCCTGACGGACGTGATCGGCGTACGCGGGCCGCAGCAGCGCGCCGAACATCACGTAGCGCCACCACAGGTTCAGGTTGCGCCGGCTCGAGCCCACGCCGAGCGTGGACTGGCACACCAGCCGGCGAGCACCGGTCTCGTGCATGGCGGCCACCACGGCGCGCGTCCCGGCCTCGCGTACCCGGCCCTGCCGACCGGCACCGAGGGTGACGATCACGGCGTCCGCGCCCTTCACCGCAGGCGCGCACACCTCCGGTTCGGTGGGATCCCCCTGGACGACCCGCAGGCGGTCGTGGCGTTGCGTCACGCGGTCGGCGTCGCGGGTGACGGCCGTGACGTCGTGCCCGGCTGCGAGCGCCTGCTCGACGACGAGCCGGCCGACGGTGCCGGTGGCGCCGAAGACGGTGATGTTCATGGATGGTCTCCTTCGAGTGAGGTACGGCGGGTGCGTGAGGTACGGAGCCGTGCGGTCCGGCAGGCCGCTGCCGGGGTCAGCCCGCCGCCCTCCCGATGGCGAGGAGGGCGCCGCACAACGCGGTGAGGGAGGCCGTCGAGGTGACGGCACGGACGGTGTTCCACGGGACCCAGCGGGTCTCGAACCGCGCACGCAGGTCAGAGGCGTCGGCGAAGGCGGGTGCGGCTTCCTGGGCCAGCGCGTTGATCGGCAGGTGCACCACGACGGTGATCGCGATCGTCACGACGATCAGCACCAGGGCGGCGACCAGCCACGGCGACGCGACCCGGTCCCCGCCGAGGTCGACAGCCAGCGCCGCGACCACCAGCACCGGGCTTCCCAGGAACGCGAGCATCATCCACGGGTTGCCGATGGCGGCGTCGATCCGCTGGAAGGCCGTCAGGTACGCGCGGTCGCCGAGGGTGCCGAGCCCGGGCATCACGGCGTGGGCGAAGACGACGAGGAGCCCGGCGACGAGACCGGTGGTGACGGTGGCCGCGACGGCGGTGGTTCCGAGGACTGTGGTCATGTCCCTCATTCGACCGCCGGGCACCACCGCCTGACCATCGTCGGCTCGCTCGCGGACATACGTCAGACGCTCACGCCGTGAGCGGCTCCCGCTGGATCGGACCGTGGCTCGCGGTAGCGCCACCACCAGCAGGTCATCAACGCGGTGCTCCCGAGGTAGAAGCCGTGCAGGAGCCAGATCGGCCCCATCGGGAGCGACAGGACGTAGACGGTGTGCACCAGGTTCCCGAGGTTCGCCACCATGAGCTGACCGAGGCTGTACGAGTGAAGGTCCCGTGTCCGCGCCGCCTTGACCAGCATCGGCAGGTAGCTCACCACGAAGAGCATGGCCGACACAGCGCCCGCGAGGACGCCGGCGCTGTGCAGGGACATCTCCGGCTCCGTCAGAGGTTGTCGATCGTCACGACGGTGCCGGCCAGGCCCACGACGTACGCCGTGCTCCCCACCAGCTCGAGCGAGGTCGGCCGGTCCAGCACGATCTCGTCTCCGTCCCCGTCGGTGACCGGGACGAGATCGCCGCGCCATCCCACGCGGACCAGCCGACCCGTGCTCGGCGACGCCGGAGACCCTTCGGACGCGCCGTCCCACCGACCCTGGGACAGCGCGTACAGACCCGCGCGAGGGTCGAGCTCGACGTCGACGAGCAGGCTCGCGCCACGGGCGACCTCGACGGGCGCGCGGTGACGCCGGAACGTGGCGACGACCCTCCCGTCCTCCGGGTCGTGCGGGATCGGTCCGGCCTGCGAGGTCAGGACGACCGGTCCGACGACCTCCAGCCCGGTGGGGACGACGTTGCCGAAGGCTCTCGCCTCGCTGACGTGCCCCCGGGGCCCGACCCGCAGGACGCGGTTGTGGTGTCCGTCGGTCACCAGGAACCCGTCACCGCGACGTTCGAGGGCGTACTGGAGCCCGGTGGTGATGAAGGAGTCCGTCACCGGTGGATGCTCCTCCGACCACGTGCCGACATCGGCGAACACGCGGAACCGCCCGTCCCGACCGAGCCGGTAGAGACCGACGGTCCGATCACCGATGGGCGTGCCCGCGAGGTCCCCTCCGACGAGCGTGACGAGCACGTACGCGGTCCGACCGACGAACTCCAGATCCATCGCCCCGCCGATCCCGAGGACCTGGGTCGGCAGCCCGTCGGCGTACGTGCGCGTCGCGCCGGTCCTCCGATCGATGCGCAGCACGCTGCCCGCGTTCGGATCGGTCACGTACAGGGCTCCGTCCGGTCCGATCGCGCTTCCGGAGGCCAGTCCGGTCCCGAACTCGGTCAGCGGGGTGAGCACCGGCGCGTCCGTGGTCCGTGCCCGCTCGACCTTCTCGGTCGGCGGCTGCTCCGCCGCCGCGTGCAGCGGCGCGGGTGTCAGGATCGCCAGGAGTGCTCCCGCGAGTGCGAGCCGTGTGATCCTCATGAGGCTCTCCTCGCCGCGACGTTCTGATTGACGTGGAAGAAGTTGGCCGGGTCGTACTTGCCCTTCAACGCAACCAGTCGTGCGTAGTTGTCGCCGTAGCTCGCGGCGAGGCGCTCCTCGTCACCGTCGCCCATCATGAAGTTCACGTACCCACCGCTCTGCGTGTGCTCGTGGATGGCGGCCCAGTAGCGTCTCGCCCAGGCGCTCAGCTCGGGGGCGAGGGCGGGGTCGGCGTCGACCGCGACGACGACCATCGCCCACCTGGCCGCGCGCTCGTTCCACGCCGTCTCGGTCGGGCCGACCCGGTGGACGGCGCCGTCGATGGGGTAGAGGTGCACCATCGAGAGTGCGCCCACCATGTCCCGGCTCTGGACGACGTGCTCCTGGATGGCGGCATCGGTGAGCTCGTGCACGTACTCGCCACGCCAGTACCACTGCAGCCCCGGCGGGATCAGCGGATCGAAGAGCTGCTGGACGGCCGGGAACGGCATCTCGTCCATCCAGTCGAACATCGGCTCCGGCAGCGCGTCGAGCAGGCGCCCCATGACCTCGCCTCCCCGGTCGGCCGGGCCGTTGAAGCAGGAGACGACCGCGCAGGCGAGGTCGCCGTGGTGCTCTGCCGGGAACGGGTCGACGGCCGGGACCCGCTTGATGCCCACGAAGCTGCCGAGCTCCTCGGGCGCCTGCGCGAGGAACTCCCGGTACGCGCGCATGACCTGCTCCGTGTGCTCGTGGCCCCAGAAGACCGGACCCGCGAAGACCTGGCCGACCGGGTGGGCCTGGAACAGGAAGCTCGTGACGACACCGAAGTTGCCGCCACCACCCCGCAGACCCCAGAACAGGTCGGCATGGCTGGTCGGGCTCGCCGTGACGAGGCGACCGTCGGCCAGCACCACGTCCGCCTCGAGCAGGTTGTCGATCGTCAGCCCGTGCTGACGCGACAGGTACCCGATCCCGCCCCCGAGCGTCAGCCCTCCGACGCCGGTCGTCGAGACGATGCCGAACGGCACCGCCAGGCCGTACGCGTGCGTCGCATGGTCGACGTCTCCCGTCGTGCAGCCTGCTGCCACGCGGACGGTCCCGTGCTCGACGTCGACCCGCACGCCGCGCATCCGCGTCAGATCGATGACCAGCCCGTCGTCGACGCTGCCGAGGCCGGGCCCGTTGTGACCGCCGCCGCGTACGGCGACCTCCAGCCCCGTCTCCCGTGCGTAGTCGACGCACGCGGCCACGTCGGCGGCGTCGAGGCACTGCGCGATCAGTCGGGGATGCTTGTCGATCATGGCGTTGTAGAGCGCCCGTGCCTCGTCGTACGCGGGGTCGTCGCGATCGACGACCCTCCCCCGGACCCGTTGGCCCAGGCTGCTCGCGGTCTGTACGGTCATGGTTCCTCCCCGTGGACGCCCCTCCCGTCGAAGGGCTGGGAATCGACCGTAGGAGTGCTGCGAGTCCGAACTGAATGGCCGCTCGTCCGAGGCTGTTGTCCGTTCGTCCCCGAGGTGCGAGATTCGTGTCAGGACGTCCGATGAGGGTGTCCGGGGGTCCGGGAGGCGAGCATGGACGTGCTTTCCGACGTGCTCCTGTCGGTGCGACTGACGGGCGCCGTGTTCTTCGACGTCGATGCCAGGTCACCGTTCGTCACCCAGTCGCCCAGCGTCGCCTCGCTGCACCGCGAGGTCCTCCCGGGCGCGGAGCACGTGATCGCGTTCCACGTGGTGACCGAGGGCACCTGCTGGGCGGAGATCGTCGCACCCGGCGAGGCGCCCGTGGCCCTGAAGGCGGGCGACATGGTCGCGTTCCCGGGTGGCGACGCGAACGTCATGGCCTCCGCCCCGGGGATGCGGGGCGCCCCCGACCCGTCGCTCTACCAGCGCCCTCCCGACCGGACGCTGCCGTTCCCCCTCCGCATGAGCCGGAGGTCCACCGCGGATCGAACGCGGTTCGTGTGCGGCTTCCTGGGGTGCGACAGCCGACCGTTCAACCCGCTGCTCGACTCGCTCCCCCGCATCGTCCACTCGCCCGTGTCCTCGCAGAGCCGCCAGTGGGTCGCCGGCCTGATCGACGCGGCCGTGCAGACCAGTGATCGTGAGGCCGGCGCAGGCCGGGAGGCGTTGCTCGCCAAGCTTGCGGAGCTGATGTTCGTCGAGGCCCTCCGCAGCCACCTGGCGCAGCTCGGGGAGGACGAGCGCGGCTGGCTCGCGGGGGTGCGTCAACCGCAGGTCGGCGAGGCGCTCCGTCTCATCCACGGACGACCCGCCGATCCGTGGACCCTCGAGCGTCTCGCCCACGAGGTCGGCATGTCGAGATCGTCGTTCGCCGACCAGTTCACCACCTACGTCCGGATCCCGCCGATGCGGTATCTCTCCCGGTGGCGGCTGCAGATCGCCGCCCGGCTGCTGAAGTCCGGCACCGTCACCGTGGCGCAGGCAGCCACGGCCGTGGGTTACCAGTCCGAAGCGTCGTTCAACCGAGCCTTCAAGCGGGAGGTCGGCAGCGCCCCGGGCGAGTGGCGCCGACGCCGCCCCTACGTCGACGACGAGCGGTCGTGACCGGCAGGGAGTCCCGTGCCCTCCCCGGCGTACTCGCCGGTGGGCTCGATCGGGGTGATCACGTCGACGAGGACGCCGTCGGGTCCGGCCACGATGAAGTGGCGCTGACCGAAGTCCTCCGAGCGCAACGGCAGGAGAGGCTCGAGGGGGCCGCTCGTGACCAGCCGCTCGTACTCGGCGTCCGCGTCGTCGACCTCGAGGTTGATCAGGATGCCGGCGGCGGGGCGCCCCGCTGCGGGGATCGTGGGGTGGCTCGCCTCGAGGACGGCCAGCTCCCAGCGGTCGCGCCGGAGGCTGACGTACCAGTCGGTCTCGAAGACCGTCTCGAAGCCGAAGTGCTCCCGGTAGAAGGCGGCGGTGGTGGTGACGTCCTCGGTCATCAGCACCGGGTAGATGCTCGTGTACGGCACGACAGCACTCCTTTACGTACAGCGTGTATGTATACGTCCATGTTATACATACACCACGTACGTATGACAAGGGGTGAGTCGTGCCGCGGAGGACGAAGGCCGAGAGCGAGGCCACGGCGTCGACGGTGCTCACCGCCGCACGGGACCTGTTCGCCGCCGACGGCTACGCCGACGTCGGCCTGGAGCAGGTGGCCGCCGCCGCCGGGGTGACCCGGGGCGCGGTCTACCACCACTACGGCAGCAAGCAGCGCCTCTTCGCCGCCGTGCTCGAGCGGGCGCACTCCGACGTCGCCGGCGCGGTGGCCGACTCGGCCGAGCGGGCGCGGACAGCGAGCGGCGATGCGTGGGATGGCTTCGAGGCAGGGTGTCGCGCGTTCCTGGAGGTCAGCTCGTCCGCGCCCACACGGCGCATCCTGCTGATCGACGGACCGGCCGTCGTCGGCTGGGACGCGTGGCGGGAGTACGACGCGGCGGCCTCCGGCCGCTCTCTCGAGCAGGGCCTGCGCGAGCTCGCCGAGCTGGATCGACTGGCCACCGTCCCCCGTGCAGCGACGGCGGCGCTCCTGTCGGGAGCCATGAACGAGGCGGCGCTGTGGATCGCCTCCCGCCCGGCGCCACGGCGGCGCCAGGCGCTCGAGGAGGCCTGGTCGACGCTCCGCGTCCTGCTCACCGGGCTGCGCGCAGGACCGCGCTGACCGCAGACCCGGTCAGCGGGGCGCCGAGCCGCGGAGCGCGGTATCCAGGAGCGCCTCGATGCCGTCGTCGTCGGTTATGTACCCTTGCGGATACGTAACGCATCGGGTACATTCGACCCATGGACGCTCTCCTGCAGGCGCTGGCGGACCCCAGCCGACGCACCGTGCTCGGGATCCTCCGCGACCACGAGGCCTCCGCCGGCGAGCTCGCGGAGGCCCTGCCGATCGCGCGTCCCGGCGTGTCACGACACCTGCGCGTCCTCCGGGAGGCCGGCCTCGTGGACGTCGAGCAGGACGCCCAGCGCAGGATCTACCGCCTGCGCCCGGAGGCGTTCGTCGAGCTCGACACCTGGCTCGCCGACTACCGAGCCCTCTGGCAGAACCGTTTTGACGCCCTGCACACCGAGGTCGCACGAGGAAAGAAGGCCGGACGATGACGACGATCGGGACGATGCGCGCGCTCGACGCGACGCGCGGAGCCGTACGGATGGAGGAGGTCTTCGACACCGACGTCGAGGACCTGTGGGACGCGTGCACCACGCCGGAGCGGCTCGCCCGGTGGATCGCTCGGGTCTCCGGCGACCTGCGGGTCGGTGGGACCGTCGAGCTGACCTTCACGAGCACGTGGACGGGGCCTGCCCGGATCGACCTCTGCGAGGCGCCCCATCACCTGCTGGTGACGACGCGCCCCGACACCGCCGAGGAGAACCAGATCGAGGCCTGGCTCACCCCCGAGGGCGACGAGACGCGGCTGGTCGTCGAGGAGCGCGGCCTGCCGGTCGCCGACCTCTTCATCCACGGCGCCGGCTGGCAGGTCCACATCGAGGACCTCGGCCGCGCGCTCGCGCTGGGCCGCTCCGCCCACCCGGACGGCTGGACGCCGGACCGTCCCGCCGGTGCTTGGCACGACCGCTGGGTCGAGCTCAGCACGACCTATCAAGAGAGGGGGCTCGAGTCATGATGATCGATCCCGACGCGTACCCCGAGCAGATCCTCGCCGCGGCACGCGATCGCATCCGGGCGTTGGAGAGGCGCCGGGCTCGACGCGACGCGCGGAGGGCCGGTGTGACCCGCCCGCGGGCCTGGATCCGCGGGCTGAGGGGAAAGGGTGCGCCGGAGGACGGCTGATCGACGCACCGCCCGGCCTTCCCAGCACGCGGACGGCAGGGTGCGGACCGAACGACGGTGTGATCCTCTTGGTCCCGATGGAGAAGCACGACGAACGGGAACGGGATCGTCCCCAGGGTTTCCTCGTGGTGGCGCGGACGGCACCCGGCCCGTACCCGCACCCCGTCGAGGTGGCCGTGTATCCGGACGGCCGCGATTCCCGGATCGCTTTCTCCATCGGGCCGCACGCCGCGAACGTCGGCGGGCAGGTCCCCCTCGCCAGGGTCGTCGACGCCCTGCAGGACGACACCGATCCGGCGTTCACCGAGGAGTTCGACGCGGCCGACCTCCACTGGCTCGTCCCGTTCCTGGTCCGCCTCCGGGCCGGCGAGGACGTGACCGACGAGATCATCGACGCCTACGAGGCGAAGCACGGGACACGACCCGAGGTGCTCGTCTGGGAGCCCTTCGGTCGGTGACCACTCTTCGCGTCCGGGCGGCGAGGGCACATGCGGGTCTCTGCAAGATCACGTGGCGCTGCTCGCGAGGATCACCGCGCCGGGGACGTCGTCGTCCGGCCGTAGGACGAGTTCGGCCTGGATCGCGAATCCAGCCTGCCGGAGCCAGTCCATCACCCGGCTCGGCTGACGGCGATGGGTGTCCACGCTGATGTGCGCTCCGGTGTAGCCCTCCGCGGTGTGCTCCGTGCCGTCCCCGACATGGAAGCCGACGAGCACGGGACTGCCGGGTCGCAGCACCCGGTGGAACTCGGCGAACACACCGGGCACCGCGTGATCAGGCACGTGGATGACGGACCAGAACGCGACGACACCGGCGACCGAATGATCGGCGAGATCGAGGTCGGTCATGTCCCCGACCTCGAAGCGGAGCCCGGGATGGTCCCGCTGGGCGATCGCGACCATCTCCGGCGAGAGATCGATCCCGAACGCGTCGACTCCCGCGTCCTGCAGATGCCGGGTGACGTACCCGGGTCCGCAACCGACGTCGGCGACCGGTCCCCCACCCGCGTCGCGAACGGCCTCGGCGAAGACGGCCAGGCTCGCGCGCAGGTAAGGCATCCGATCGAGGAGGCCGCGGACCTGCTCGGCGTAGCCGAGGGCGTCGGCGTCGTAGGAGTCACGGGTGTCGGACCGCCACGCATCGGGCATGGCTCAGGGTAGCCACACGTCGTACGGGTGACGGGGCGACAGGAAGGAGCACCGGTCTGCGCGAGGGCCATAATCGAGACCATGGTCGAGCCGTGGTGGCCGCTGGCGGCGCTGGCTGCGGTGCAGCTCGTCGACGCGGCGCTCTGCGTGCGCCCGGCGTCGTTCGTCCGCGACTGCCTGACCGACGTCAGGTTTCCCGAGCGGTCGTGGTGGATGTTGCCGCCGATCAAGGTGGCAGCCGCAGCGGGACTCGTGCTGGGGATCTGGCTGTCGCCGTTGGCGCTCCTGACGAGCGGCATGCTCGTGCTCTACTTCGTCGTCGCGATCACGATGCACCTGCGCGCCCGGGACCTGGGACGCAACCTGTTCGTCAACGCCACCGGCATGCTGATCCTCAGCGGCGCCGTCTTCGGCTTCGTCCTCACCCAGGCGGGGTAGGCGTGCACGGCGACGCTGCGCACGACGAAGCTGGGCTCTACGAAGACTGGGGTGTCCGTTCGCCGCAGTGGGCGGGGGTACGGAGCGTGTCGACGCGGGTGTGCGGCGTGCGCGTGCACTTCGTTCGCGCCGAGCCCGCGTCGGAGGCACCGCCCGACGCGCCGGTCCACGTGCTCGTCCCCCCGATGACCGGGAGCGCGAGCATGTGGATGGACTTGGTTCCTCCCCTGCGGCAGCTCGGTGCCGTCGTCTCCGTCGACATGCCAGGTTCGATCGCCGGCGGTACGGACGATCCGTACCGGCACGGACCGCGCCCCGAGCTCGACGCGCGTTTCGTGAGGGCGTTCGTCCGGCACCTCGGCCACGAGAAGGTCGTCCTCCACGGGTGGTCCATGGGCGGACTGGTGGCAGCGCTCGCCGCCGGGCTGATGCCCGAGCAGGTTCGAGCCGTGGTGCTGGTGGCTCCGGCGCTCCCGTGGCGTCGGACGTCACGAGGCGAAGCGCTCGGGTGGCACACGGTCGGCCGCCTCGCCGTCGTGGCAGTCCCGCCTGCGGCACGGATCCTGTGTCGACTGGCCGGCCCGCGACTCCTGGACACCAAGCGGACCGCCGTCGGGGGCGCAGGCACCCCCACTTCGGGCGTGGACCGGATCACCGGGAGCGACCTCAGCCGCATCTCACGTGCACAGATCGACCTGTGGATCGACAGCCTCGACGCGGCCCGCGCTCATCCAGAGCGGCTTGCCCCAGCAGCCGCGGCCTTCGCGTCGACAACCCGAGCCATGTTCGTCGCGCAGAAGTCGACGAACCAGGCACTCGATGACGTGCGGGTGCCGGTGCTCGTGGTCTGGGGAACGGCCGACCAGCTGATCGACCCGCCGTCACTCAGGATGCATGCCAGGCGCCCGGGCTGGACGGCCCGACCCATCGAGGACGTCGGCCACCTGCTGCCCCTCGAGGCACCTGCGGTCTACGTGCACGAGGTGTCCGCCTGGCTCGCCGGGTAAGCCGGGTCACGAAGGGTCGTCGTCGCGCAGGACGTCGTACTCGACCATCACGGTGCCCCGGCTGGTCGTTCCGTACGACCTGAGCGCGAGCGAGCGAGGGGACGGAAGCTCTCGGAACAACCGCTTGCCCGTGCCCAGGAGCAGCGGATGGATGAAGAGCCGGAACCGGTCGACCAGACCGAGCAGCATGAGCTCGTGCACGAGCACACCGCTCCCCAGCGTCGCGATCTCCCCCGTACCGTCCTCCTTGAGCTTGTGGACCGCCACGCCGAGGTCTCCGTCGAGGACACGAGCCCCGTCCCAGGAGAGGTCCGTCAGGGTACGGGTCGCCACGAACTTGGGAGTCTCGTTCAGCTGCCGAGCCATGGGATTCTCGTCGGGCTGGGACGGCCAGAAGGCGGCCATCTTCTCGTAGGTGCGACGCCCGAACAGGTACCCCGTGGTCTCCGTGAGGCCGTCGGCCGTCACCGCCTCGTGGATGGCATCGGCGTACGGCGCACCCCACCCGCCGTGCGTGAAGCCTCCGTCGGTGTCCTCGTCGGGTGAGCCCAAGCCCTGCATCACACCGTCGACGGTCAGGAACTCGATCGCAACAAGATCTCTCATGGCTCGAGGATGCCGATCGTCGACGAGCGGTGGCTTGAAGAAATTCGACCGGTGATACTGGTCGGATGGTCGACGGCCACCGCATCGAGCTCGTTCGCCACCACGCGCCCGCGGCCCTCGGCGGGCTCGTCGCCGGGATCGTGGGTATGTCCGAGCGTGCCCCGGGCGTCGTCCGTCGACGCCAGCCGGCCGGGAGCCTGGTGCCGCTGGTCTTCTCCTTCGGGAGCCGGCTCCGTGTCGATGCGCTCGCCGGAGACGGGCGGGCCGACCGCGAGTACGGGTCGTTCCTCGCCGGGTTCTCCACGGGCCCCGCGAGCACATCCTTCGAACGGAGCCAGGACTGCGTGCAGGTCTACCTGACGCCGCTCGGCGTGGAGCGCATCCTGGGGATCCCCGGGATGCAGGCGGCTCGCAGCGTGCTCGACCTCGACGACATCGATCCGGCTCTCGGCGGTTCGACCAGCGACCGGCTGCACGCCGCGACGACGTGGCGGCATCGGTTCGACATCGTCGAGACCCTGCTGCTGGACCGGGCGTCCCGCACGGCCGACCCGCCGGGGTGGCTCCCCTGGATGTGGGGCCAGATCCACGCCAGCGGCGGGCAGGCAAGGATCGCCGACCTCGTCTCGGCGACGGGGTGGAGCCACCGGCACGTCACGTCACGGTTCGCGGAGCACGTCGGGGTGACGCCCAAGCAGGCCAGCAGCGTCGTCCGCTTCGAGCGCGCGAGCCTCGACCTCGGCAGGCTGCCCCTGGCCGAGATCGCAGCACGGCACGGGTACTCCGACCAGAGCCACTTCACGCGGGACGCCGGGCGCTTCGCCGGGGAGACGCCGCAGGAGCATGCCGCGGCCCAGCGCCCCACTGCGGTGACGGCTCTCGGCGCGACGTACTGAGGCTGAGGAGACGATGCCCGTCCAGGCGCGGCCTTGGCACAACGCTCTTGACTCTCCGGTGAGAGGAGAGTCGAGTCTCGTCCCATGAGCGAACCCGTGGTGTCCATCGGAGAGTTCTCCCGGCTCACCTATCTCAGCATCAAGACGCTGCGCCACTACCACGACGTGGGGCTGCTCGAGCCGGCCGCGGTCGACCCGAGTTCCGGGTACCGCCGCTATTCGCTCGAGCAGGTATCACAAGCCCATCTCATCCGCCGGCTGCGCGACCTCGAGATGCCGGTCCCCGAGGTACGCACCGTCCTCGCGGCCTCCGACGCAGACGCTCGTGACCGTGCCATCAGGACCCATCTCGCCCGAATGGAGGCCCAACTCGCTAGTACACGAGCCGTCGTCGCGTCGCTGCGCGACCTGCTTGCGCCCCTGCCCGCCCTCGACGTGACCTTCGTCGATCTTCCGGCCCAGCCGGTGCTCGTCGTCCGGGACGTCGTCGAGGCACACGCCAGCGCTCGGTGGTACGACGACGCCCGGCTTCGCCTGGAGGCGACGCTGGACCAATCCCGGCTGACCGCGACTGGTCCGTACGGCGCGACCTGGGCGCACGCGTTCTTCGAGAACGAGCGCGGCGAGGTAGCGGCCTTCGCCCCCGTCGCCTTCGGGGGCGGACTCCCGGCCCGACGCAGCGACCCGGGCGTACGACTCGAGGAGCTGCCAGCCGGGCGCTTCGCGACGGCCGACCACATCGGGAGCCTCGACGACTTCGACCGTACCTACGGCGCACTGGGCAGTCATGCCATCCGGCACGCTGCGCCGCTCGCCGATCCCATCCGCGAGCACTACCTTCACGACCGCACCGAGGTCCAGTGGCCCGTTCGAACGCAGTGACCAGAATCTCCGCGTCCGGCGCCAACGCCAGCCCGAGCCAGCTCAATCGGAAGGACAGGACATGACTTCCCTGATCCGCGAGATCATCATCGACGCCGAACCGGATGAGGCATGGGACGCGCTCCGTGACTGGTATCAGCTCCACGAGCGCCTGGTGCCCGGGTTCGTCGTGGACGCCGTGCCTCAGGGGAGAGACCGCGTGGTCACCTTCTTCAACGGTTCACGGGTCCAGGAGCTGTTCGTCGGGGCGGACGACGAGGCTCGCCGCCTGTCCTGGGCGGTCACCGACGGATCTCTCGGACTCACCCACTACAACGCGTCGGCTCAGGCATTCCGGCACGAGCAGTCTGGACAGACACGGTTCGTCTGGACCGCGGACCTGCTCCCGGACGCTGTCGCGCCCGCGGTTGCTCAGCTGATCGAACAGGGCCTGGCCGTCATCAAGTCCACCTTGGAGAAGGGCTCACTTAGCTCCTGACGAGGAACTGGTCGGTGACCGTCGAGTGAGTCGGTCGCATCGGTCCCCGACCTCTATGCTCTGGCCACGATGATCAGGACCTACGCACCCGCCGACCACGCCGCGCTCGTCGACCTGTTCGCACGTGCGGGTCAGGACTCCCCGAGCGGGGAGCTCTGGAGACACCTGCCCTCGGAGCGCATGGTCTACCTCGACCCGTACATCGACCGCTGCCCCGACACTCTGTTCCTGGCCGAGGTCGACGGTGAGCTGGTCGGATACCTGACGGGGTGTCCGGACGGTTCGCTGCTTCCGTCCGAGGACGACCTGCTGACCCAGGCCATCACACGCCACCGGGTGATGCTCAAGCCGCGGTCGATCCCGTTCTTCGCAAGAAGCCTCGTCGACCTGGGCGCGGCCAAGCTGCGGGGAAGACAGGTCGCCTCCGGTGAGTTCGTGAACCCGGACTTCCCCGGCCACCTGCACATCAACCTCGTCCCGCAGGCACGCGGCACCGGCGTCGCACGGCAGCTGATGTCCGCGTGGCAGGACTGGCTCGCTCGCGAGGGCATCCCTGGCTGCTACCTGCAGACGTTGGTCGAGAACACCCGTGCCGTCCGGTTCTTCGAGCGGAGCGGCTTCGTCGCCCACGGGTCGACGCCCCTGGTTCCCGGTGTCCGGTACGAGGGTCGGCCGGTGCACCAGCAGACGATGGTCTGGCGACCGCCGGAGGCAGCCTGACCTGGCCCTAGGGGGAGGTTGGGGACCCGGGGGCCCTGCGAGCGAGGATGGGGTCGGCGACTCCCAGAGCGAGGCGGCTGAGGGTCTGTCCCTCTCGGTCGAACAGCTCATCGCGCGACTCGAAGTACCCGAAGTCGGCTACAGCGGTGGCCGAGAGATCACAGCGGTCGTTCCCGCAGATGCCGTCCCAGTCGACGGCCGTGGTGGCGACAGCGTCGAACAACGTCTCGCCGTCGTTCGTGAAGCCGGCCGAGTTCTCAGCCAACCGAGGCAGCGTGTCGAACAGCTCGCCGAGGGCGACCCACCCTTCCTCCAGGGCGAACTCGGGCCAGGCGAGCACCACGCGTTCTGGAACCAGCCACGTGAGGCGGCGGAACCGTGGATACCAGAACGTCCCGTCTACGGCGATGCCCCGTACCCGGGTGACGATGCCTGCTCGCCGGGCCAGGGATTCCAGTACCGCCGCTCGTTGACTGCACGAACCACGACCGCGTGCGACCGTCACCGAGGCCGGCTGTCGATCATCGAGTGCGTAGACAGCCGATACATTCCGTGCCACGGACCGGTGGGCTGCCTGCACGTAGGCACGCGCGCCGATCGTCCCGACCGGCGTCAAGCCGGCCGCGAGCCGCGCGACCGGGGTCGAGTCCCAGTCCAGGATGCGAGTGGACGTCGTGCTTCCGGACACCCGGTCTGCGGCGAGGGGGGACCTCGTCGAACGTCCCCGGCGCGGCATGAGCAGGCGCGACGTCATGCTTCATGGTCCCACTGTCGATACGGGGACGGTCGGGGTCCGCATCCGGTTAGACTCCGGCGGCACGGGGCTGAGGATCGAAGGTAGGCGATGGTGGACTCTTGGTGGCGTGCGCCGCGATCGGTGACGATCGGCAACGGATTCGCTGCGGCCCTCGTGTGGGCGGTCTTCGCGGTCGAGGTGGCCGTTCTCTCGGTCGACCCTCCATCGCTTCGGACTCTGGGGGCGGCGTGCGCTCTGTTCTGGGCCGGATTCGCACTCGCGCACACTGTCTGGATCCTCCGAGCACCGGCGCGGGCCCAGGAGGCACCGAGCTGCCCGCCGTCCTTCGAGCACCTGGTGGGGACCGCCTTGTGGATCCTGACGCTCGTGGGCCTCGGATCGACCGCGCTGGTCCTGAACGTCGATCGATCCCCTCTGACGATGCTCGCCACGGGTGTCCTGTGGGTCTTGGTCGGATTCCGTGCAGGAGGCATGGCGGTGCGGCTGGCCGAGCTGCTCTGGAGGACGAAGGTGGCGCCGCCCCTGACGCCGCCGTGGACGCCGCCGCCGCCGTACGGTCCGGTGCCCCGAGCAGGTGGCGAGGCCCCACAGGCGGGAGGCGCACCGCCCTCGGGTCGACGCTGACGGGCACCCGCTCGCGCCAGGCGTCGGTGCATCAGCTCAGCCGAAGTCCTTCGGCATGTCGATGAACCGCGAGTAGTGGCCCTGGAACGTCACCGTCGCCGTGCCCGGCTGGCCGGAGCGGTTCTTCGCGACGATGAAGTCGGCCTCGCCGAGCCGCTCGGACTCCTGCTCGTACATGTCGGGACGGTGGAGCAGGATCACGATGTCCGCGTCCTGCTCGATCGAGCCGGACTCACGGAGGTCCGAGAGCATCGGGCGCTTGTCGGTGCGCTGCTCGGATCCGCGGTTCAGCTGGGAGACCGCGATGATCGGGACCTCGAGCTCCTTGGCGAGCAGCTTGATCTGACGGCTGAACTCCGAGACCTCGAGCTGACGGGACTCGACCTTCTTGCCCGACGTCATCAGCTGGAGGTAGTCGATCACGATCAGCTTGAGGTCGTGGCGCTGCTTGAGCCGTCGGGCCTTCGCGCGGATCTCCATCATCGTCATGTTGGGCGAGTCGTCGATGAACAGTGGCGCCTCCGACACCTCGCCCATGCGCTGTGCGAGCTTCTGCCACTGGTCGTCGGACAGCGAGCCGGACCGCATCTCGTGCAGACCCACCCGCGCCTCCGCCGAGAGCAGGCGCATGGTGATCTCGATCCGGCTCATCTCCAGCGAGAAGATCGCGGTGGTCAGACCGTGCTTGATGGCGGACGAGCGACACACGTCGAGCCCGAGTGTCGACTTGCCGACACCAGGTCGGGCTGCGACGACGACCATCTGCCCGGGGTGCAGGCCGTTCGTCAGGCGGTCCAGGTCGGAGAAGCCGCTCGGGATGCCGGCCATCTGCCCGTCGCGCGAGGCGATCGCCTCGAGCTCGTCGAACGTGGCCTCCATCAGATCGTTGAGGATCGCGTAGTCCTCGCTCGTGCGCTGCTCGGTGACGCCGTAGACCTCCGACTGCGCGGCGTCGACCAGGTCGTCGACCTGCCCCTCCCCCGAGTAGCCCATCTGCGCGATGCGGGTCCCGGCCTCGATGAGGCGACGCAGCACGGCCTTCTCGTGCACGATCTGCGCGTAGTACGAGGCGTTGGCCGCGATCGGGACGTTCGCGACGAGGGTGTGGAGGTACGGGGCGCCGCCGACGCGCGTCAGCTCGCCCCGCCGGCCGAGCTCCGCGGAGACCGTGACGGCGTCGGCCGGCTCGCCGCGGCCGTAGAGGTCGAGCACCGCGTCGAAGATGCTCTCGTGCGCCGGACGGTAGAAGTCCACGCCCTTGACCGACTCGACGACGTCGGCGATCGCGTCCTTGCTGAGCATCATCGCGCCGAGGACGGACTGCTCCGCGTTCGAGTCCTGCGGCGGGGTCCGATCGACCTGGCTCCCGCCGTACTCGTAGTCGTCCGGCGGCTCGGGAAGATCAAGCTCGGCAACGCTCACCCGGGTCCCACTCCTCCAACGTGATCGCTACGGCTCGCCCGCTCGCCGTGGCCGACGAACCACACGCTTGTTGTTCGTGACCTTACGGCGCCGCACTGACGCTTCTCGGAGGTCGGTCCCGTCACGCGCGATCGTGTCGTGCGAGGCGGTCCCCGACCGTGTCGACCCGGGCCGACTCCGAGGACCGTACGCCGACCCGCAGCCCACCGAAAGCCGCGTGTCCACCGGCCATGTGCAGTTCCGAGAATTTCCTGTGGAAAAGTGTGGAGAACGGTGTGCACAGTCTGTGGGAATCCATGTGGATTTCGGCGGTGGACGCGTCCGATCCCGCCGCTGACCTGCACCGATGTCGTACGCAGCGTGTGGAGCAAAACTGCTCGCGACGCGATCGTGGTCGACTTGCGTAGGGGGCCCGAGGGCCTTACCGTCCCGGCGCGAGCCTACTCCTCGGTCACCTCGGACGGTTCCGGGCCGCCGCCCCCGCTCTCCTCGGCGAGACGTCGGTCGCGGTAGGCGTGCCACCGCTCGAGCATCCGCGGAGCCTCCTGGGTCATGAACGCGAAGTACAGCTCCGACTCGTACAGGGCGGAGCCCGCGCGCCGCACACCGCCGAGGTCGTCGATGCCCTCCTGCATGCTCTCGTACCAGCGCTCGACCAAGGGCAGCCGACGCTGAAGGATCGTCGCCCAGATGTCCCCGGAGAAGACCCGGTAGTAGTGCTGGCGATCGCCGCCGGACCCGGTGACGCGCTCGAGCAGGCCCGTCTCGATCAGGTACTTCACCGCACCCGAGACGGCCGCCGGGCTCGCGTCCAGCCCGTCCGCCAGCTCCCGCGCGCTGACCCTGTCGGAGTCGACAGCCAGGATGTACGCGAACGCGCGCGCCGCCATCGGCGGGACGCCGGCCTCGCGGAACGACGCTCCGAAGCGCTCGACGAACCGCGCCACCGCCTCGTCGCGCGCCGTACGCCGCTGGGATCCGGCCATCCGCCCACCACCTCCTCCCGCCGACCGAAATCTGCCTTCACAAGATTATGAAACCTGTGTAACGTCGGCAAGGTGACCAACGCGATCGAGATCTCCGGGCTCCACAAGAGCTTCGGCAGCACCCACGCCCTCGACGGGCTCGACCTCGTCGTCGAGCAGGGCGAGGTGCACGGCTTCCTCGGGCCGAACGGCGCCGGCAAGTCCACGACCATCCGCGTCCTGCTCGGGCTGCTGCGCTCGGACTCGGGCACGGTCAGGCTCCTCGGCGGCGACCCGTGGAAGCAGGCCGCGGACCTGCACCGGCGCCTCGCGTACGTCCCGGGCGACGTCACGCTGTGGCCGAACCTCACCGGCGGCGAGGTGATCGACCTCTTCGGCCGGCTGCGCGGCGGGCTCGACCGCGCGAAGAAGGCCGAGCTGATCGAGCGGTTCCAGTTCGACCCCACCAAGCGCGGCCGGTCGTACTCCAAGGGCAACCGGCAGAAGGTCGCCCTGATCGCCGCGCTCGCCTCCGACGTCGAGCTGCTGCTGCTCGACGAGCCCACCTCCGGGCTCGACCCGCTGATGGAGTCGGTCTTCCGCGAGTGCGTCGACGAGTACCGTCACGACGGCCGCGCCGTCCTGCTGTCCTCCCACATCCTCAGCGAGGTCGAGGCGCTCGGCGACCGGATCACGATCATCCGTGACGGCCGGGCCGTGGAGTCCGGGACGCTCGCCGAGATGCGCCATCTCACCCGGACGTCGGTCACCGCCGAGACGCAGCAGCCGCCCACCGGCCTCGACGAGCTGACCGGCGTGCACGACCTCGTCGTCGAGGGGCACCGCGCCCGGTTCGAGGTCGACACCGACCACGTCGGCGCGGCACTCGACCGCCTCGGCGACTTCGGCATCACGACGATCACCTGCACGCCGCCGACGCTGGAGGAGCTGTTCCTGCGGCACTACGGCGACGAGATCGAGACGGGAGAGGACGCCGCGTGAGCGGACGCTACGCCGGCACCGGTGTCCTGCTGCGGTTCGCGCTCCGCCGCGACCGCTGGGCGCTGCTCTGGTGGATCCTGGGTGGCTTCCTGCTGTACGTCGTGACCGCGGCCACCGTCGAGGGGACCTACCCGACGCAGGCGGACCTCGACGCCGCCGCTGCCGCGGTCAGCGGCAACCCGGCCTTCATCGCGATGGCCGGCCCGGCGTACGCCCTCGACACGATCGGCGGCCAGACCGCCTGGCAGACCACCGCGTTCGGCGCGATCATCGCCGGCCTGATGAGCACCTTCCTGATCAACCGGCACGTCCGCGCCGGCGAGGAGGGCGGGCAGAGCGAGCTGATCCGGGCGAACGTCACCGGCCGCTCCGCCCCCGGCGCCTCCGCGCTGATCGAGACCACCGCAGCCAACCTGCTGCTCGGCGTCCTGGTCGCCGCCGGACTCACGGCGTACGGCCTGCCCGCCGCCGGGTCGGTCTGCCTCGGCGTCGCCGTGACCACCACCGGGTGGACGTTCATGGGTGCCGCGTTCGTGTGCGCCCAGCTCAGCCAGACCACCCGCGGCGTCTGGGGCATGTCCGGCGCGGTGATCGGGGCCGCCTATCTCCTGCGCGCGATCGGCGACGTCGGCAACGCCACGTTCTCCTGGCTCTCCCCGATCGGCTGGGGCCAACGGATGCGCGCGTACGACGACGAGCGCTGGTGGCCCGCGCTGATCGGGATCGCCGCCGCCGCGATCCTGGTTGCGATCGGGCACGCTCTGTTCGAGCGGCGCGACTTCGGCGCCGGTCTGCTCGCCGTCAAGCCCGGGCCCGCCGACGCCCGGTGGTCGTCCGGCACCACCGGGCTGGCCTGGCGTCTGCACCGTCCCACGGTGATCGGCTGGGGGATCGCGTTCGTCCTCACCGGGCTGTCGTACGGGTCGGTCGGCGACGACGTCGACGACCTGATCGGCGACGCCTCGGGAGACCTCACCGCCGCGCTGACCGGCGGCGGCGACCAGATCTCCCTCGTCGACGGGTTCTACTCCTCCGCTGTCATCATCATCGCGATCATCGCCGCCGCGTACGGCACCTCTGCGGCGCTGCGCTCGCGGGGGGAGGAGACCAGCGGGCGGCTCGAGCCGGTGCTGGCCACCGCGGCGTCCCGTACGCGCTGGCTCGCCGACCACGTCGGGATCGCCCTGCTCGGATCGGCCCTGATGGTCGTGGTGGGCGGGGCGTGCACCGGGCTGTCGCTCGGGCTCCTCACCGACGACCTCGACCAGGTGTGGCGCCTCGGCGGCGCCGGGCTCGCCGCCGTCCCCGCGATCTGGGTCGTCGTCGGAGTCGCGGTCGCCCTCGTGGGAGTCCTTCCGCGGCTGTCCGCGCTCGCGTGGCTGATGGTCGGCTGGGGTGCGGTCGTCCTCATGTTCGGGGCACTGCTGGACTTCCCCGACTGGGTCAACGGCATCTCCCCGTTCGACCACCTGGCACTGGTGCCGGCCCAGGACTACGACTGGACGTCGGGCTTGTGGCTGCTGGCGGTGACGGCGGTGCTGCTGATCGTCGGGTTCGTCGGGTTCCGCCGCCGCGACCTGCAGACGTAGCGCCGCACGGACGTCCGGACCGGGACCGCGCGGGCACGGAACGCGCCCGACGCGCCGGACCGCCGACCCCGGCGGCAGAATGACCCGGTGAGGCTGCACCTGGACGCGCGCGACCGCGAGATCTTCCGCATCGCCGTCCCCGCGTTCGCTGCCCTCGTCTCCGAGCCGCTCATGCTCGCGGCCGACACCGCCATCGTCGGCCACCTCGGCACCACCTCGCTCGCCGGTCTCGCGATCGCCTCGACCGTCGTGCAGACGCTGGTCGGGCTCTGCGTGTTCCTGGCGTACGGGACCACCGCGTCCGTCGGCCGGCACATCGGCGCCGGCGACACCCGCGGAGCGATGCTCTCGGGGATGAGCGGGGTGTGGCTCGCGATCGGCATCGGCGCGGCCGCGGCCGTGGTCGCCGCCGCCGGGGCGTCGATGATCGTCGGGGCCTTCGGGCCGACCGACGCCGTCGGGTCCGAGGCCGTGTCGTACCTCGTCTGGGCAGCTCCGGGGATCCCCGCGATGCTCGTCGTGCTCGCCGCCACCGGTGTGCTCCGAGGGATGCAGGACCTCCGGACCCCACTCGTCGTCGTGATCGCAGCGAACGTCGTGAACGTCGCGCTCAACCTCGTGCTCGTCTACGGGGCCGGGCTCGGCATCGCCGGCGCTGCGATCGGGACGACGATCGCCCAGCTCGGCGCCGCCGCGGTCCTCGGCGGGATCGTCGTCCGAGACGCACGCCGGCAGCACGCGCCCGTACGGCCGGTCCGGGCCGGCGTCGTCGAGGCGGCGCACGCCGGTGTCGCGCTCGTCGTCCGGACGCTGACGCTCCGCGCGGCACTGTTGATCGCGACCGTCGTCGCGACCACCCTGGGCCCGGATGCGCTCGCCGCCCACCAGGTCGCGGTCACGGTCGTGTCGGTCCTGGTGTTCGCGCTCGACGCGATCGCGATCGCCGGGCAGGCCCTGACCGGCCGCTCGCTGGGCGCGGGCGACATCGCGGGGACCCGCGCGGCGACGCGGCGGATGATCGGCTGGGGCATCGCGTCGGGCCTGCTGGCATGCGTCGGTCTGCTGGTGCTGACGCCGTGGCTGCCCGGATTCTTCACCCCCGACCCTCGGGTCCAGTCGCTGCTGATCGGCGCGCTCGTCGTGATCGCCGTGACGCAGCCGGTCTCCGGCATCGTCTTCGTGCTCGACGGGGTGCTGATCGGCGCGGGCGACGGCACGTACCTCGCGTGGGCCGGCCTCGTCACGCTCGCCGTCTACGCACCGCTCGCGTGGTTGGTCTGGTGGCTCGACGCCGGCCTGGCGTGGCTCTGGATCGCGTACGCAGGCTTCATGCTCGCGCGGATGGTCACGCTGGTGCTGCGCGAACGCACCGACGCGTGGCTGGTGACGGGGACGGCGCGCTGACCGTCCCTTCGCGGTCCGAGCCGACGGTGGCGACGCTCAGGCGGCGTGGCGGTCGCTGCGAGCGTGGGTCCGGCGCTCGCAGCGGGCGCAGCCCTCGATGACGTGGTCGTGCAGCCCGCTGAGGTGGTCGTCGTACACCGCGCAGCACTCCGCGCAGCGCTCGAGCCAGCCCTCGGCCTCGACGAACTCCGTGCTGCAGTCGACGCAGATCACGAGCAGCTCGGTCATCTCAGGCTCACCGCTTCCAGTCTCGGGTCGGGGGCGTTCCCACTGCTTCGAGTGTGCGGGCGCGCACTGACAGTTCTCCCGACGTGGGTCGGCGTGTCGGGCTCTCGATCGCTCGCTGCGCTCGCGCCTCGAGCAACGGGGCCGCACCCTCGCGCCTCGAGCAACGGGGCCGCACCCTCGCGCCTCGAGCAACGGGGCCGCACCCTCGCGCCTCGAGCAACGGGGCCGCACCCTCGCCCCGCGGGCAGTGGTCCTCCGCTCGTCGAGGCCGAGCGCAGCGAGGATCGAGACGCGCTCACACCACCGGTGCCGGCGGGGCGATCACGCGCAGCGCCGCGGGCAGGAGGCGGACCTCGATCGGGACCGTCCCGATCTCGTCCCCGTCGGCGCACACCGGCACCTCGCGATCGATCGCCACGCTCACCCGGGTGCCCGTCTCCAGCCGCACCTCCGGCCGTCCCACGTGCGTGCCCTTCGCGGCCTGCGCCAGGAAACGGATGATCGCCCGCCGTGGCACGTCGTCGACGATCATCACGTCGAGGTGCCCGTCGTCCAGGACCGCGGGCGGGACGATCCGCAGGCCGTTCCCGTACGCCCCGGAGTTCGAGATCACGACCGTGCTGGCACGGGTCGTGATCCGTCGTCCGTCGATCTCGACGGTGTACGTCGGGGCGGTCCAGGTGCTGATCGCGAGCACTCCGGCGACCCGGTAGACGAGCAGCGCGGGCAGCCGCCGGAGCCGGTTGATCAGCCGTGTCGCGTGGGAGTCGACGCCGACGTAGACGTTGCCGGGTGCGATCACGCCCCCGACCTCGAGGACGTCGATCGACCGCACGGACCCCTCGAGCAGCAGCACGGCGAGCTCGGCCGGGTCCGTGCCGATCCCGAGCGTCCGGGCGAGGTCGTTGCCACGACCGGACGGGACGATCGCCATCACACCGTCGGCCGTGTGGACGCCGGTCGCGATGTCCCGCACCATGCCGTCCCCGCCCACCGCGACCACGACGTCGCCCCGGCGCGCCGCGTCACCTGCCGCCTCGACCGCGTGCTGCGCGCTCCTGGTCGCGATCGTCGTCACCTCGGCCCCGGCCGTACGGAGCCGAGCGGTGACCTCGTCCCAGTCGCCGGCGGCGTGCCGCGTCCCCGAGATCGGGTTGACCAGAGCGGTGAACCGCCGCGGCCGCTCGTACGGGGTGTCGGGCACGACGTCCTCCGGTCGGCTACGGACGCGTACGGCGCGCGACGGCAGAGGTCGTCCGGCGTGTCCGGGTGGTCAGGTTGATACAGTGAAGCACGTGATGCCTCAGTGGATCAACGAGGGCAGTGGTCCCGCTCCGGGCGGTCGCACCGGCGGTGTGATCGGCGAGGACCAGATCCTCGACGCGGCGTTCGATCTGCTCGTCGACCGAGGCATCCGAAGGATGACGATGTCCGACGTCGGCCGGCAGGCGGGCGTCTCGCGCGCGACGCTCTACCGCCGCTGGGGCAGCGTGAACGACGTCGTCGGAGCGCTGCTGACCCGGGAGTTCGCCCAGGCTGCCGCCGAGACCGTGCCCGGGGCCGGTGACGGGCGGCACCGGCTGGTCAGCGCGGTGGTGGCGATGGTGCGGCTGATCCGGACCCACCCTGTGCTCCGCAAGATCGTCGAGGTCGACCCGGACTACCTCGTCCCGTACCTCCTGCAGCGTCTCGGGACGAGCACACGCGACCATCTCGCCCTCGTCGAGGAAGGCATCCGCGCCGGGATCGCCGACGGCTCGATCGGCCCCGGCGACCCGGCCGACCGCGCACGGTCCGTGCTGCTGACCGCGATGGCGTTCTGCCTGTCCGGGCCCGTGGTCGCCGAGACCGGAGCGCAGGATCACGCGCTCGACCGCCTGGACGAGCAGCTCGGCGTGATGCTCGACCGCTACCTGGCGCCCTGAGTCACGCCGACTTCTTCGCAGGACGCTTCGCCGCGGACTTCTTCGCGGCCGACTTCTTGCTCGTCGACTTCTTGGCCGCGGACTTCTTCGCGGCCGTCTTCTTCGCCGGTGCCTTCTTCGCCGACTTCGCCGTCGACTTCTTCGCGGCCGTCTTCTTCGCAGCGGTCTTCGATCCCGACGCGTCGTCGGAGTCCTCGTCCGCACCCGAGTCGGCTGCCGGTGACGACTCCAGCGTCGGACCCTCGCCCTTCTTCGCCCGATCGATCGACGCCTGCAGCGCGGCCATCAGGTCGACCACGTTGTCGGAGTCCCCGCCGGCCGACTCGGCCGCCGCCGGCGCGACCACCTCGTTGCCCTCGAGCTTCGCCGCGACCAGCTCGTCGAGCGCGACCTGGTAGTCGTCGGTGAACTCCTCGAGGTCGAAGTCGGACTCCATGCTGGCGACCAGCGACTGGGCCATCTTGACCTCCTGCGGCCGCAGCTCGTTGTCCTCGTCGAGGAACGAGAACTCCGGCTTGCGGATCTCGTCGGCCCACAGCAAGGTGCTCATCGTCAGCACGCCGTCGCGGACCCGGATCGTCGCCATCTGCTCGCGCGTCCCGATCGTCACCTTGACCACGGCGACCATCTCGGACGACTCCAGCGCCTCGCGGAGCAGGAGGTACGGCTTCACGCCCGGCTTCGACTCCGGCTCCAGGTAGTAGCTCTTGTTGTAGAGGATCGGGTCGACCTGGTCGAGCGGGACGAACTCGAGCACCTCGACGGTCTTCTTCGTCGGCAGCGGCAGCTCGGCCATGTCCTCGTCGGTCAGGATGATCATCCGGCCGTCCGGGAGCTCGTACCCCTTGGCGATCTCGGAGTACTCGACCGTCTCCCCGTCGGCCTCCGCGACCCGCCGGAACCGTACCCGTGACCCGTCGCTCGCCCGGACCTGCCGGAACGAGATGTCGTGCGTCGACGTCGCCCCGTACATCCGCACCGGGATGGAGACCAGCCCGAACGAGACCGTGCCCTTCCACATCGCGCGCATCCGCGACCCCCTCTTCGTACGACAAGCGAACCGGCACTCGCCGGGCCTGTCAATCCAGAAGACCGCCGTCGTGGCCCCGGCTCATCGGTGCCGACCCGTACGCCGCCCTGCTCGAGACGCCCACCGCACACGACGGAGCCGGCCGGTGCGTGACCGGCCGGCTCCGACTCTGCGCCCTCAGCGCAGGATCGGGTACCGCTTCACCAGCTCCAGCGAACCCCACCAGCGGCCGAGACCCCAGGTGTCGCCCGCGAGAGCGAGCCCCGCGACCAGCACGGCGAGCGCGCCGATGATGTGCTCGTCGATGATCGGGTTGGTGACCGGGGGCAGGACCACCGTCCACATCATCACGTAGAGCAGCACCCCGACGGCCGCGCCGAGACGGATCCCGATGCCGAGGACGAAGGTGACGCCGACGGCGAGCAGGCCGAGCATGAACAGGACGTCGACCCACCACTGGCCGGCGAGCGCGTGGTAGAAGCCCTCGAGCGGACCGCTGGGCGTGTTGCTGAGGTACCCGACGGTCGGGCTGCCGCCGCTGATCCACGCGTTCTCGCTCGGCGTCGCGTACCCGAGGCCGAACGTCTTGTCGACGAACGCCCACAGGAACGTGAATCCGAGCACGAGCCTCATCGCGGCGAGGCCCTTGGCGACCGCTGTGGACGTGACCGCGTGGGCCTCGTCCCGAGCGGCGAAGACACTGACGTGGGTACCGACTCCGGCGCCCGTGGCTGCGCTCATGATGTCCTCCAGACTCTCGAGCTGATGTCCTCATCGTCGAACGCAGCACGCCCTCGACGTCAGTGCCGACGGTCCCGGATCGGCGGGACCTTCGACTCGTCCGTACGACCGGTCGCTCAGCGCCGTACGCCGTGGGTCCGCCCCGGTGTCACGGGCGCCCCAGCGGGGTACGTTGCTGCCATGACGCGCACCCTCGGCGTCGAGGAGGAGATGTTCCTCGTCGACGGCATCAGCGGGCGGATCGCACCCGTCTCGGAGCAGGCCATCCGGCGGCACGAGTCCGACGAAGCGATCGAGCACGAGCTGTTCCTCGAGCAGATCGAGACGATGACCGAGCCCCGCTCGACGCTCGCGGACCTCCGCGGGGACCTCGTCGCCGGTCGGCGGGCCGCGATCGCCGCAGCACGCTCGGCAGGCGCGCAGGTGATCGCGGCGGGGACGGCACCCCTGCCGCACCACGACCCCCGGGTCACACCGAAACCGCGCTACGAGCGGATGAGCTCGCTCTTCGGCGGCATCGGGCCGGGCGGGCTGGCGTGCGGGATGCACGTCCACGTCGGGATCGACGGGCCCGAGGAGGGCGTGGCGATCCTCGACCGGATCCGCCCCTGGTTGTCCATCGTCCGCGCACTCGCCGCGAACTCGCCGTTCGCCGACGGCGACGACACCGGCCACGCGTCGTGGCGCACCCAGCTGTGGGACCGGTGGCCGAGCGCGGGGCCGGTCGAGCCGTTCGGTGATCTCGCGGGCTACCGCCGGGCCGTCGCCGACCTGATCGAGACCGGCGCTGCCGTCGACGAGGGGATGGTCTACTTCGACGCCCGGCTCGCGCGATCGCTCCCGACCGTCGAGGTCCGCGTCGCCGACGTGTGCACCGACGTCTCCGACGCCACCGTGGTCGCCGGTCTGATCCGGGGCCTGGTCGAGACCGCCGCGCGAGATCACGCCGCAGGCGGCCCGGTGCCGCCCTGGCGGGTCGACCTGCTGCGCGGCGCACGCTGGCACGCGGCACGGTACGGGGTGTCGGCCGACCTGGTGGATCCGGTCGCGCGGTCGCGCCGTCCCGCGCTCGAGGTCGTCGACACCCTCCTCGATCACGTCGGCGAGGCCCTGGCGGACGCCGGTGACACCGCACTGGTGACGGCCGGTGTGCAGCGGATCGTCCACGAGGGCAACGGCGCCGACCGTCAGCGGGCGGTCGACCGCTCCACCGAGCGGGACGGGCTGCGCGCAGTCGTGGCGGACCTCGTCACCCGGACCGCGGCCGAGAGCACCGAGCCCGTCCACGAGAGGACCGGGTGACAGGCCGAAGGCCCGCCACCCTCAGGGGGCAGCGGGCCTTCGTGACGGTCGGGCGGACTCAGGCCGCCTCGACCACCTGGATCTTCACCTTGGCGGTGACGTCCGGGTGGACGCGCACCGACACGGCGTAGTCGCCGACGGACTTGATCGGGTTGCCGATCTCGATCCGCCGCTTGTCGACGGTCGAGCCGAGACCCTCCAGCGCCGAGGCGATGTCGGAGACGGTGATCGCGCCGAACAGGCGGCCGCCGTCACCGGTGCGCGCAGGCACCTTCACGACCGACGCCTCGAGACGCTGCTTCAGCGCGGTCGCGTCGTCGAGATCGTGGATCGCACGGGCGTTGCGAGCCTTCTTGATCGACTCCACCTGCTTGGCGGCGCCACGCGTCCAGAGGATCGCGTAGTTGCGCGGCAGCAGGTAGTTGCGGCCGTACCCGGCCTTGACCTCGACGACATCGCCCGGCTCGCCGAGACCGCTGACCTCGTGGGTGAGGATGAGCTTCATCTGTCTTCCCTTCCCCTCGATCAGCGACCGGTGGAGGTGTACGGGAGGAGCGCGACCTCACGGGCGTTCTTGATCGCGATCGCGATCTTGCGCTGCTCCTGGACGGACACGCCCGTCACGCGACGCGCGCGGATCTTGCCGCGGTCGGAGATGAACTTCCGCAGCAGAGCGGTGTCCTTGTAGTCGATGTGGGTGACCTTCGCAGCCTTGAGCGGGTTGCTCTTCTTCTTCGGCTTGCGAACAGGGGGCTTGGTAGCCATTGTGGTGCTCCCTTCCGGTGAGCCCGACCCGCAGGACGGGTCGGAATGACAGTGACGATCAGGCGATCGTCGTGGTGTGTCTCAGGTCCGGGGCGGACCGCTGATCCCTTGCGGATCAACTGATCCCTTGAGGATCAGAAGGGAGGCTCGTCCGAGCTTCCCTGGTTGCTCGCCCACGGATCATTGCCAGCGTTGCCGCCCGACGGGGCGCCTCCCGACGGCGCCGGCGACGACCACGGGTCGTTCGCCGGGGCCTGCTGCTGCCCGCCGCCGGAGTAGCTGCCGCCACCGGAGCGCGAGGCCTTCGTGACCTTCGCGGTGGCGCTGCGCAGGCTCGGACCGACCTCGTCGACGTCGATCTCGAACACGGTGCGGCGGTTGCCCTCGCGATCGTCGTACGACCGCGACTTCAGCCGACCCTGGACGATGACGCGCATGCCCTTCTGCAGGGACTCGGCGACGTTCTCGGCCGCCTGACGCCACACGGCGCACGACAGGAAGAGCGTGTCACCGTCGCGCCACTCGCCCGACTGACGGTCGAACGTCCGCGGCGTCGACGCGATGCGGAAGTTGGCGACCGCGGCACCCGAGGGGGTGAACCGGAGCTCCGGCTCGTCCACGAGGTTGCCGACGATCGTGATGACGGTCTCGCCTGCCATGTGCTTACTCCAACGGGTCGCGGGATGTCTGCTGGCTAGCAGTCAACATCAGAACACCGACAGGTGCGACCCCCGATGAACGAATCGGTGGACAGCCCCGCCGGTGGTCCGTCACTTCTCGGGCCGGATGACCTTCGTACGCATGACGGACTCGTTCAGCGTGAGCTGACGATCGAGCTCCTTGACGGTCGTCGGGGTCGCGGTCAGATCGACCACGGCGTAGATCCCCTCGGAACGCTTGTTGATCTCGTACGCAAGACGGCGCTTGCCCCAGATGTCGACGTTGTCCACGGTGCCGCCGTCCTGGCGAACCACGTTCAGGAACGTGTCCAGGCTCGGGGCCACCGTACGCTCGTCGAGGTCGGGATCGAGGATCACCATGACTTCGTAGTGACGCAAGGCAACTCCACCTCCTTCGGTCTCAGGCGGTCACGGTCCTTCCGTGACAGGAGGGCTCTGCATCGCGTTGCCCGGGCAGGCCGAGTTCGGCGCTCCGGGCAACCGGCTCAGTCTATCCGGCCGCACGGCGTCGCCCCAAATCACGTGCACAGGCCACGGCACGGACCCGGGCAGGCGTGCACGTCGGGACGGGTGGCGGGATGATCGCGGGCGTGTGGATGTCGCTGCTGTGGGGTGCGCTCGCCGCGTCGTCGCTGATGCTCGGCGCGCTGCTCGGCGTCGTCCGACCGTGGAGCGACGCGGTGGTCGGCTCCGTCCTCGGATTCGGGGCGGGCGCGCTGATCGCCTCCATCTCCTTCGAGCTGTTCGAGGAGGGATACGACACCGGCGCGTCCGTGGCGCTGACCGTCGGTCTGGCCGCGGGTGCTGTGGTGTTCTACGCGTCCGACCGGGAGGTCGAGCGGATCGGCGGCCGGTCCGCGAACGGCGCCGCCGGCCTGCCGCTCGCTCTCGGCGCGTTCCTCGACGGGATCCCCGAGCAGGCCGTGCTCGGGATCGGACTCGCGGGCGGCGGCGACGTGAGCATCGCGCTCCTGGTCGCGATCTTCGTCTCCAACCTGCCCGAGGCGATCGGCTCAGCGACCGACATGCGGCAGGCGGGATCACCGACCCGCGACGTCCTGCTCCTGTGGGGTGGCGTGGCGACGCTCTGCGCGCTCGCATCGGTGGGTGGCTACCTGGCGGCCGAAGCGACCGGGGAGCAGTTCGTCGCCGGGGTCGACGGGTTCGCGGCAGGTGCGCTGCTCGTGATGCTGGTCGGCGCGATGATCCCCGAGGCACAGCGGAAGGTTCACGAGAAGGCCGGCCTCGCCGGAGTCCTCGGGTTCGCCCTCGCCGCCGCCCTGGCGCTCGCGGGGTGAACGGTCTCGATCGCTCGCTCCGCTCGCGACTCGACCAGCGGTCGGGCCGCGTCACTCCGTCGCGATCGCCTGCAGGACGTTGAGGCGAGAGGCGCGGAAGGCCGGGATCACGGCCGCGAGCACGCCGACGACCGCGGCGATCAGGACGTACGCGACCAGGGTGCCGTACGGGATCGACAGCTCGGTCACACCCTCGTCCTCGAGCACGCGCTGCAGCACGACCCCGAACACCAGGCCCATCGCGATCCCGAGCACGGCGCCGAGCACGGCGATCGCGACCGCCTCGAGCCGGACCATGCGGCGCAGCTGGCGGCGGCTCATCCCCACCGCCCGCAGCAGGCCCACCTCGCGGGTGCGCTCGATCACCGACAGCGCGAGGGTGTTCACGATGCCGAGCGCGGCGATCACGATCGCCAGGCCGAGCAGGGCGTTGATCAGCATGAGGATCTGGTTCACCTGGTCGCGCTGCGACTCGATGAACTCCTCCTGCGTCTGCACGATCACCGTCGGGAGGTCGGCCACGACGTCACGGGCGGGCTCCTCGATCGTGTCCGGGTCGACCCCCTCGGCGGCGTTCACCCCGACGAGCGAGTCCTCCCGCTTCACGTTCGCCTGCTCGACGAAGTCGAACGACGTGAGGTAGCCGGAGATGACGTTGGACTCGGCGTAGGTCCCCACGACCTCGAGCTCGGCCGGCCCCGACGCCAGGGGGATCGTGACGGTGTCGCCGACCGCGAGGCCGTCGGACTCCGCGACCGTCTCCATCACCGCGACCTCCCCCGGGCCGATGTCGGACACGTCGGAGTCGATCTCGAACATGCCGAGGATCTGCTGCGGGTCACCGGAGGTCACGACCGTGGTCGCGAACCCGTCCCCCTGGCCGTAGACGAACTGGATCTCGGCGACCTCGCCGACGCCGTCGATCTCGCGGACCTGGTCGGCGATCGACGCGGAGAACGGTGCGCCGACCGGGTTGCTCAGCAGGAGGTCGGTGGTGAACTCCTTGCGCACCCCCTCGTCGACCGAGGCGTTCACCGACGAGCCGAGGATGCTCATCGTCGTCACCAGCGCGAGACCGATCATCAGCGCGGACGCGGTCGCGGCCGTACGACGGGGGTTGCGCATGGCGTTCTGGGTCGACATCCGCCCGACCATCCCGAACGGCCGGAACAAGCCTCCGAGAACGGCGAGCACCGGGTGGCTCAGCAGCGGGCTCATCAGCGCGACCCCGATCAGCACGAGCAGCGCGCCGCCCCCGACGTACCAGGCGCCGCTCCCGCTCACGCCGAGCCAGATCCCACCGGCACCGGCGACGACCATCGCGGCACCGATCATCATCCGGACCCGGATCGACGACTCCGGCAGTGCCACGTCGTCACGCATCGCGGCCACCGGCGGCACGCGCGAGGCACGGCGGGCGGGGAGGTACGCGGCGATCAGCGTGACGGCGATCCCGACGACGTACCCGACGACCCACGTGCGTCCCTGGATCTGGAGCGGGGTGTCGGTGACGTCCAGCCCGAACGTCGCGAACAGAGCCGAGAGGAGCATCGCGAGCCCGATCCCGAGCAGCACGCCGATCGTCGAGCCGACCACGCCGACCACCAGCGCCTCGAGCAGCACCGACCGGCTCACCTGACGGCGCGACGCACCGAGAGCGCGGAGCAGCGCGAGCTCGCGGCTGCGCTGCGCGACCAGGATCGAGAAGGTGTTCACGATCAGGAAGGTCCCGACCACGATCGCGATCCCGGCGAAGACCAGCAGGATCGTCGTGAGGAACCCGAGGATCTGACCGATCAGGTCCTCGGTCTGCTCCGCCACGTCGTCGCCCGTCACCGCCACCACACCGGGCGGCACCACCGCGCGGGCGGCCTCCGCGAGCTCCTCCTGGCTCACGCCCTCCGCCGGCGTCAGGGCGACCGTGCTGTACGCGTCGGCGCCGTCGAGGAACAGCTCCTGGGCGTACGTGGAGTCCCACAGCACCAGCGAGGCGCCGGCCATCGAGCCGCCGCCGAACTCGACGATCCCCACCAGCTCGGCCTCCAGGCGCGGCGGCTCGCCGGTGGAGACGAGGTCGACGGTGTCGCCGATCTGGTAGCCGCCGTTCTCCGCGCTGGCCTCGTCCAGGGCGACCTCTCCGTCCGCGGTCGGCGCGCGTCCGTCGACCACCGTCACCGCGGGCTCGCCCGTCATCGCCGGGGCGTCGTCGTAGCTGAACGACAACGTGGGCGGGCCGAACCCGCCGACGAGCTTGCCGTCCTCGCCGACCAGGGTCAGTCCCTGGCTCGCCACCGAGCCGTCCGCGCGGGCGACCTCGGGCAGCGCGTCCAGGTCGTCGACCACCGAGGCCGGGATGGTCCGCGACTCACCGACCGGCGAGTCCCAGCCGCCGGCGCCGATCGGCTGCACCGTGACGTACGGGGTGGAGCCGTTGACGATGCCCTCGAACGACTTGTTCATCGTGTCGGTGAAGATCAGCGTGCCGGCCACGAACGCGATCCCGAGCACGATCGCGAACGCGCTCATCAGCAGGCGCACCTTGCGCGCCACGAGGTTGCGCAGCGTGACGCGCAGCATCAGGCGACCTCGGGGCCGGCACCGAGCACGCGGGTCTGGATCGCGGCCATCCGCTCCAGGACCTTCTCCGCGTCGGGGTCACGGACCTCGTCGACGACGCGGCCGTCGGCGAGGAAGACGACCCGGTCGGTGTAGGACGCGGCCACCGGGTCGTGGGTGACCATCACGATCGTCTGACCCAGCTCGTGCACGCTGTGCTGGAGGAACCGGAGCACCTCCGCACCGGACGTCGAGTCGAGGTTGCCGGTCGGCTCGTCGGCGAACACGATCCGCGGACGCCCGACCAGGGCACGCGCGCACGCCACCCGCTGCTGCTGACCGCCGGACATCTCGTTCGGGCGGTGGTCGAGGCGGTCGGCGAGCCCGACCGTGTCGATCACCTCGTCGAACCAGGCGGCATCCGGCTTGCGGCCCGCGATCGACAGCGGCAGCAGGATGTTCTCCTTCGCGGTCAGGGTCGGGACCAGGTTGTAGGCCTGGAACACGAACCCCACGTCGTCGCGCCGCAGCCGCGTCAGCTGCTTGTCGCCGAGCGTGGACAGGTCGGTGTCGCCGATCACGACGGTGCCGCTGGTCGCGGAGTCGAGCGCCGCGAGCAGGTGCATCAGGGTCGACTTGCCGGAGCCCGAGGGGCCCATGACGGCGGTGAACTCCCCCTCGTACACGTCGAGGCTCACCCCGTCGAGCGCGTGCACCTCGGACTCGTGCCGGCCGTACGTCTTGCGCAGGTCGATCGCGCGGGCGGCGATCGCACGGCCCCCGGCCGTCGTGTCGGTCATCGGTCTGTCCGGTCCCCTCGGATCGTGGCGCCAGGCTCGACGCGCCTGTCGCGCAACAGCCTCACCGTAGGCGTGCCCGGTGACAAGCGGATATCCGTCACGTCCCTGAGCCGACCCCGAGGTTCGGCGCGATACTCGGGGTGTGAGCAACACCGAGCTGCACCCGGCCGAGACCACCTGCGGGACCGCGCAGTCGCCGGACGTCGAGCTGCTCGAGCCGAGGCTGGTCCCGCTCGGCGGTCCGCGCGCGATGACGGTCCGGCGGACGCTCCCGCAGCGGGCCCGCTCCCTGATCGGCGCGTGGTGCTTCGTCGACCACTACGGACCCGACGACGTCGCGCAGACCGGCGGGATGGCGGTCCCCGGACACCCGCACACCGGGCTGCAGACCGTCACGTGGCTGTTCTCCGGCGAGGTGGACCATCGCGACACCGTCGGTTCGTCGCAGCGGATCCGGCCGGGTGAGGTCAACCTGATGACGGCCGGCGCGGGGATCGCGCACTCGGAGTTCTCCACCCCCGAGACAACGATGCTCCAAGGCGTGCAGCTGTGGATCGCGCTGCCCGCCTCCGCACGGACGGGGCCGCCGTCGTTCGAGCACCACGTCGCCGAGCCGGTGGCGTACGCCGAGGCGACGGTCCGGACCTTCGTCGGCTCGTTCGCCGGGACGAGCTCGCCCGTCACCACGTACACCCCCACCGTCGCCGCCGAGATCGTCCTGCCGGCCGGGGTCGCGGTGACCTTCGAGGTCGATCCGGCCTTCGAGCACGGGGTGCTGGTCGACGTCGGGCCCGTGGACGTGGACGGCACGCTGGTCGACGACGCCGCGCTCGCGTACCGCCCGACCGGCCGTACGACGCTGCGTCTCACGACCGCCGAGCAGCCGGCGCGGGTCGTGCTCATCGGTGGCGAGCCGCTGGGTGAGCAGATCGTGATGTGGTGGAACTTCGTCGGCCGCGACCACGACGAGATCGTCGCCTCCCGCGCGGCGTGGATGGACCAGATCGCCGGTGCCGCGGACGGCACCCCGTACGGCCGGTTCCCGTCGTCGTGGGGTGACGACGTGCTGCCGGCGCCCGAGCTGCCGAACGCCCGGCTGCGCCCGCGCCGGCAACCACCGGGGTGAGGGGTCTCGATCGCCCAACGGGCCACGGCGCTGCGCGGGGCACTGCCCGGTCGTCGAGGCCGAGCGCAGCGAGGATCGAGACGGCGCTCAGCGCAGGCGGGTGATGGTCACGTGGGTGTCCATCGACTCCGTCGCGCCGCCGGAGTAGATCCCGCGCAGCGGTGCGACGTCCGGGTACTCCCGCCCCGCGCCGACGACCACGTGCCGGTCGCCGACCGCGGTGTCGTTCGTCGGGTCGTACGCGACCCACGCCCCGTCCCACCACTCGACCCACGCGTGCGACTCGCCCGCGACCGGGTCACCGACCTCCGGCGCCGACCGCGGGTGCAGGTAGCCCGAGACGTAGCGCGCCGGGATGCCCGCCTGCCGCAGGGCCCCGATCGCGAGGTGGCTGATGTCCTGGCAGACCCCCGACCGCGCCGCCCAGGCGTCGCCCGCCGTCCCGGTCACCTGGGTCGAGCCCGCGACGTACGCCACCTCGCCGTGCACCAGGTCGCAGACGTCCCGGGCGTACGTGCCGGGGGTCGGTGCGGCCTCCGTCATCGACCGCAGCCGCTCGGCGAGATCGTCCGGCGGGTCCACCCAGCGGCTCGGCGCGAGGTACTCGCAGAAGTTGTCGACCAGCTCGGGGTCGCGCAGCCGGCTCCACGAGACCGGATCCCCTGCTGCGGCCGGTCGGCCCACCTCGACGGTGGACGTCGCCGTCACCACCAGCTCGTCGTGCGGGTCCTGCACCTCGAACGCCGTGACCTGGGTCCCCCAGTAGTCGGTGTAGGTCATCGACCAGGGCGACGGCGAGACCTCGATCCGGCTGTGCAGGACGTACTGCTCCAGCGTCCGGGCGGGCGTCATCCGCGCCTCGTTGTAGGAGGCGACCGCTTCGTCGTAGGTGTACTCGGTCCGGTGGGTCACGCGCATCTGCAGGCTCACGCCAGGCCTCCCATCCACGACACCGACCCGACGGTCGCGAAGTAGCGCTGGCTGATCGCGTCGGTCGCGACCGAGCAGGTGCGCTGGAGCCGCTCCATCTCCGTCGGCAGGTCGAACATCACGTCGCCGAGCGGACGGTACTCCAGCTCGGTCCGGGCACGGCCGAGCAGCCGGATCGCCTCGGTGCTGAACCCCGAGCGCCGGCCGCTGGACTCGAGGTTCTGGAGGCTCTCCTCGGCGCGGTTGAGGGCGCCCACGACCGAGCGGGGGAACAGCCGGTCGAGCAGCAGGAACTCCGCCGCCTCCCGGTCCGCCTCCATCCCGCGGTACGTCCGGACGAACGCCTCGTACGCGCCGCAGGCCCGCAGCGTGGTCGGCCAGGCGACCTTCGGCCCGTGCGAGAGCGCCGCCGTGGAGAGCAGCCGAGCGGTCATGTCGACCCGCTCGATGCTGCGGCCGAGCACCAGGAAGTGCCAGCCGTCGTCGCGGCTCATCGTGGAGTCGGCGATCCCGGCGATCACCGCGGCGCGCTCCTTCGCCCAGGCGAACAGCTGCGGCGGCCGCATCGTCGAGGTCCGGCCGGACGGGATCGCCCGCCAGGTCGTGTTGATCGCCTCCCACATCTCCGTCGACAGGGTCTCGCGTGCCCGGCGGGCCGACTCGCGCGCCGCCGCGATCGACGCGACCAGCGCGGTCTCCGACGTCGGGTCGGTGCCGAGCACGTCGAGGAGCAGCGCGCGGGTGGGCTGACGGCCGTCCGCATCGACACCCATCACGCTGAGCAGACGCAGGCACGCCTCGCCCTCGTCGATGCCGGGGTCCTCGACCAGCAGCTGCATCTGGACGTCGAGGATCCGCGCGGTGTCGTCGGCGCGCTCGACGTAGCGGCCGATCCAGAACAACGACTCGGCGATCCGGCTCAGCATCGGCTCACCCGGGGGTCTCGATCACTCGCTCCGCTCGCGCCTCGACCAGCGGGTTGATCGACGTGACGCACTCGGCTCACCTCACTGTTCCTGCTGCTGCTGTTGCTGCTGCTCCTGGGCGGAGCCGTCCCCCATCGCCGGTCCCGAGTCGCGCGGAGCGCCGTCCGGGTCGGCGTACGTCGGGGCCAGCCCGGAGTCCTCCGACTCGTCGCCGGCGTCGGCGACCACCCAGGTGTCCTTCGAGCCGCCCCCGCGCGAGGAGTTCACGATCAGCTCGCCCTCCGGCAGGGCGACGCGCGTCAGACCGCCGGGCAGCACCCACACCTCGTCGCCGGAGTTCACCGCGAACGGCCGCAGGTCGACGTGCCGCGGCGCGAGCCCGGACTCGACCAGCGTCGGCACGGTCGACAGCGACACCACCGGCTGCGCGATCCAGGCACGCGGGTCCGCGAGCACCTTCGTCCGCAGCTCGTCGAGCTCGGCGCGCGACGCCGACGGCCCGATCACGATCCCCTTGCCGCCGGACCCGTCGACCGGCTTGACGACGAGCTCGTCGAGCCGGTCGAGGACCTCCTCGCGGGCGTCGGCGTCACCGAGCCGCCAGGTGTCGACGTTGTCGAGGATCGGCTCCTCGCGCAGGTAGAAGCGGATCAGGTCGGGGACGTAGGTGTAGAGCAGCTTGTCGTCGGCGACGCCGTTGCCCACGGCGTTCGCGATCGTGACGTTGCCGGCCCGCGCCGCGTTGATCAGGCCCGGGACGCCGAGGACGGAGTCGCTGCGGAACTGGACCGGGTCGAGGAACTCGTCGTCGAGGCGCCGGTAGATCACGTGCACCGGCTCCAGGCCGGCGGTCGTCCGCATCATCACCCGACCGCCGCGGCACACGAGGTCGCGCCCCTCGACCAGCTCGATCCCCATCGTGCGCGCGAGCAGCGCGTGCTCGAAGTACGCGCTGTTGAACACGCCGGGGGTCAGGACGACCACGGTCGGGTCGGCGACGCCTGCCGGTGCGGAGGCCCGCAGCGCGGCCAGCAGCTTCCCGGAGTACATCGAGACCGGCCGGATCCGGTGGTCGGCGAACAGCTCGGGGAGCACCGCCGACATGGCCCGGCGGTTCGTCATCACGTACGAGACGCCGGACGGCACCCGGACGTTGTCCTCGAGCACACGGAACGCCCCGTCGGCGTCGCGGATCAGGTCGATGCCCGCGACGTGGATCCGTACGCCGTTCGGTGACGTGATCCCGGCGACCACGCGGTGCAGGTGCGGAGACGTCATCACCACCGACCGCGGGACGACGCCCTCGTCGAAGACCTCGCCGGCTCCGTACACGTCGTCGAGGAACCGTTCGAGGGCGTGCACCCGCTGCTGCACACCGAGGTCGACGCGCGACCACGTCGTCGAGTCGATCAGCCGCGGCACGATGTCCAGCGGGAACGGCCGCTCCTCGCCGGCGACACCGAACGTCACACCCTGGTCGAGGTACGACGAGGCCAGCGCGTCACCGCGGGTCCGCAGCTCGTCGGGGCCCATCTCGATGTACGCCCCGGCGACGGCCGCGTAGTTCGGGCGGACCCGCCCCCCGACCACCATCTCGTCGTACGTCGGTCGGGCCGAGGCGCTCTCGTACGCCTTCAGGACCTCGGCGGCGTCGGCGAACCTCGTCATGAACGCACCGTAGGACGAACGTGTGACGCGCGCGTTTCGAGCGTGGCTCGGCGGAGGCGGCCACCGGCGGCCACGGCCGAAATCACAGGGCACCCGCACGACGAACGGCTACGCTGGGCGCACAGACGAGAGGCGGTGCGCCGATGACCGTGATGGCCGAGCCCGTGATGCCGGCACAGCCGACTCTGCGCGCGCGCACCGTCCTGGTCCTCAACGCCTCCTACGAGCCGCTCCAGCGGGTCTCGCTGCGGCACGCCATCCGGATGCTCGTCCGCGAGGTCGCGGTCGTCGAGGAGGCGCACGCCGACGCCACCTTCGGCCCGTTCCCGGTTCCGAAGGTGCTGCGCCTCCTGCGCTACGTCGTGATGCGCTGGATGCACCGGCGTCGGCCGATCTGCACGAAGGCCGCCGTGAAGGCGCGCGACCAGCGCTGCGGCTACTGCGGAGGTCCCGCCGAGACCGTCGACCACATCCTGCCCCGCTCGCGCGGGGGCCTGCTGACCTGGGAGAACTCCGTCGCCGCGTGCCTGCGCTGCAACCACCGCAAGAGCGACCGGACGCCGGTGGAGGCCGGCATGACGCTGCTCGTCACGCCGGTCGTTCCCGCCCGCTCCCCGCTGCTGCCCACGCGCTGACGCGACCCCGGTAGCCTCGGGGGGTGCCTGTCACCGTCCGTACGATCAGTGCCGCCGACCACCTCGCGTACCTCTCCTCCCTGGAGTCCGCCAGCTTCCTCCAGACGCCCGCCTGGGCAGCCGTGAAGCCGGAGTGGGACGCCGAGTCGATCGGCTGGTTCGACGACGGCGAGCTGGCCGGGGTTGGCCTGGTCCTCTACCGCCGGCTGCCCCGGCTGAAGAAGGCGCTGGCGTACCTGCCCGAGGGTCCGGTGATCGACTGGACGAGCGCAGCGGCGGGACCCGGCGGGGTGCGGCGCTGGCTCGACCCGATGGTCACGCACCTCGCGGGCCGGGGGGCGTTCGGAGTCCGGATGGGTCCGCCGGTCGTGCTGCACCGCTGGGACGCGACGACGGTGAAGAAGGCGGTCGCCGACCCGGCCCTGCACCGGCTCGCCGACGCCCCCGCAGCGTTCAGCGACCCCGCGGCGGTCGCGGTCACCGACCAGCTCGCGGCGGCGGGATGGCACAAGCAGGTCGGCGAGGGCGGGTTCACCGCAGGCCAGCCGGCGTACAACTTCCACCTCCCGCTGGTGGCCCCGGACGGCACGCCTCTCGCCGAGGAGCAGGTGCTGCGGGGGATGAACCAGCTGTGGCGACGCAACATCAAGAAGGCCGACAAGTCGGGCGTCGTCGTCACGACCGGCGGCGGCGACGACCTCGCGGACTTCCACCGGATCTACGTCGAGACCGCCGAGCGGGACCACTTCACGCCACGCCCCCGCTCGTACTTCGAGACCATGTGGACCGCCCTCAACGGCGAGGACCCCGACCGGATGCGCCTCTACCTCGCGCACCACGAGGGCGACCTGGTCGCCGCGACCACGCTCGTACGGGTGGGTCGGCACGCGTGGTACTCCTACGGCGCCTCCACCACCCACAAGCGCGAGGTCCGCGGCTCCAACGCCGTGCAGTGGCGGATGATCCGCGACGCGGTCGCCGCCGGGTGCAGCGTCTACGACCTGCGCGGGATCACCGACACCCTCGACGCCGACGACCCGCACGTCGGGCTGATCCAGTTCAAGGCCGGCACCGGTGGCGAGGCCGTCGAGTACGCCGGCGAGTGGGATCTCCCGGTGAACCGGTTGCTCTACCTCGCCTTCCAGCAGTACATGAAGAGGCGCTGACCCCTCCACCGAACAGACACGACACGGAAGGTCCGAGATGACGCTGACCCTGCACGTCGACGGCGAGCGGTGGAGTGCGCACCTGCACGCGGTGGCCGGTGCGATGCCCGGGATCGTCCCGGTGATCAAGGGCAACGGGTACGGGTTCGGGAACCGCGCGCTGGCGCGGCGCGCGGGCGAGCTCGGCGCCGGCACGGTCGCCGTCGGGACGTACACCGAGCTGGTCGACGTGCTGCCCTTGTTCGGTGGTGACGTGGTCGTGATGACGCCGTGGCGTCCGTTCGCCGCGGCCTCCGTACGGCCGGAGCGGATGTACGACCCGCGCGTGGTGCACACGGTGAGCCGCGTCGAGGACGTCGCGGCGCTGCGCGAGGTCGCACCGCCGGGGACCCGCGTGCTGATCGAGGGCGAGACGTCGATGGCCCGCCACGGCGTCGACCGGCACGCGCTGGCCGCGGTCGCCGAGGACCTCGGGGACCTGAGGCTCGAGGGGTTCTCCCTCCACCTGCCGATGACGGGGGACAACCTCGCGGAGGCCGACCGCTGGGCCGGCGTGTTCGAGACGTCGCGGCTGCGCGGGCTGGCCACGGGTGCTCCGGTGCTGAGCGTGTCCCACCTGCGGACCGCGGAGCTCGCCGCTCTCGCGGAGCGTCGGCCCCAGCTGTCGGTCCGGCCGCGGGTCGGGACCGCGCTGTGGCTCGGCGACCGCGGGGCGTTCCGGGTGACCGGCCAGGTGCTCGACTCCCACCAGGTCGAGCGCGGTGAGCGGGTCGGATACCGCCAGCGTCCGGTGCCGGCCCACGGGACGCTGCTCGTCGTCTCCGGCGGCACCGCCCACGGGATCGGCCTGGAGGCGCCGACCTCTGCCTCGACGCTGCGCCAGCGTGCCACCTCGGTCGCGAAGGGCGGTCTGGGCGCCGCCGGGTTCGCACTCTCGCCGTTCACGGTCGGTGACAAGCAGCGGTGGTTCGTCGAGCCGCCGCACATGCAGGCGAGCATGATCCTGGTCCCGTCGGGGGTGCCGGTTCCCGCGGTCGGCGACGAGGTCGAGGTCGACGTGCGGATGACGACGACGCAGTTCGACGCCGTCGACGTACGCTGACGCCCTCGCTCGTCGAGCCGAGCGAGCCCATCGCCGCTCGTCGAGGCCGAGCGAGCCCATCCCCGCTCGTCGAGGCCGAGCGAGCCCATCCCCGCTCGTGCCTCGACCAGCGGGAGGTCCGCTCGTGCCTCGACCAGCGGGGAGGTCCGCTCAGCCCGCGAAGAAGGTGCGGAGGTCGGCGGCGAGGACGTCCGGCACCTCCATCGCCGCGTAGTGCCCCCCGGACCGGTGGTGCGACCAGTGAGCGACGTTGCCGTTGTCGCGCTGTGCGAACGCCTTGATCGTGCGGAAGTCGTCGGCGAACACCGCGACCCCGGTCCGTGCGTCGTTCCGGCTCCCGTCGTCGTCCGCACGCGCGTCCTCGTAGTGGTACCGCACGACCGACGACGCGGTGTTGGTGAGCCACTGGAGGGTGACCTGGGCGAGGACCTGGTCGATCTCGACCTTGCTGGTGCCGTTGCCGAACGACATGAAGAGCTCGTCGTACGCCAGCAGGCCCACGGGCGAGTCCGAGAGCCCGACCGCCACGGTCTGCGGGCGCGACGCGTTCATCGCGTTGTAGCCGCCGACGGACTGGAACCACTGGAGGTGCTCCAGCCCGGCGACGTCGTCCGGTCCGAGCTGCGCCATCTCCTCGGCGTCGCCCGACGGGAAGGAGAACAGCTGGAGGACGTGCAGGCCCAGGAATCCTTCCGGCCGGACACGCCCGAGCTCGCGGGCGACGAGCGCGCCCAGGTCGCTGCCGTGCACCCCGTACGCGTCGTAGCCGAGGGCCCGCATCAGGGCGTCGAGCGTCGTGGCGACACGTCGCGACGTCCACCCCTTCTCCACGACCGGCGTGGAGAAGGCGAACCCGGGCAGCGACGGGATCACCACGTGGAACGCGTCCTCGGCCCGCCCTCCGTGGGCGACCGGGTCGACCAGCGGATCGATCAGGTCGAGGAAGTCCAGGAACGATCCCGGGTACGAGTGCACGAGGAGCAGCGGCGTCGCGTCCGGCTCGGCCGAGCGCACGTGGAGGAGGTGGATCGGCTGGCCGTCGACCTCCGTGAGCACCTGGTCGTAGGCGTTCGCACGCCGTTCGACGGCGCGCCAGTCGAAGCGGGTGCGCCAGTGGTCGAGCGCGTCGGACAGGTAGGCGTTCGTGATGCCGTACGTCCCGTCGTCGCCCGGGGCGGGACGCGGGAGGCGGGTGCGGGCGAGCCGGTCGGCGAGGTCGTCGAGGTCGGCCTGGTCGACGTCGATCCGGAACGGCCGGAGCTCGCCGACGTGCTGGGTGGTTGCTTCGTTGTTCGTCATGGAACGACCGTACGAAGGCTTCAGGAACACTTCGTTCCTGTTACGCGCCACGATCCGGGCGGTCCGGGACGGAATCCGGGTCCGGGTCCTTCCCCAGAACGCCCACCCCGCGTACGAGGGCGGGAGGGTCGTGGACGGTGATCGGCGGGGCGGAGCCGGCGTACCGCTCGACGGCGACCAGCGTGCTGTGCGCACTCGGCCCCTGCGCGAGCCGCGAGGTCGGACGGTCCGCGGTGAGGACGTTCGGATTCCCGTGCAGGTCGAGGGACTTCGGCTCCGCCGCGTCGGCCGGGTCGTACCACGCGCCGGTCGCCAGCTGGACCACGCCCCGGCGGACGTCCGGGTCCAGCACCGCACCGGCCAGGACGGCGCCGCGGTCGTTGTGCAGCCGCACCACGTCGCCGTCCGCGATCCCGTACGCCGCCGCGTCCTCGGGGTGCATCCGGCACGGCTCCCGTCCCGCGACCTTGCTCGCGGCGCTCACCGGCCCGGTGTCCATCTGCCCGTGCAGGCGAGACGCCGGCTGGTTCGAGACGAGGTGGAACGGGTGCCGCGCGACGTCGGGCGACCCGAGCCACTCCCGCGGCTCGAGCCAGGTCGGGTGCGCCGGGCAGTCGTCGTAGCCGAACCCGTCGAGCGTCTCCGAGAACAGCTCGATCCGCCCGCTCGGCGTCCCCAGACGGTGCGCCTCGGGGTCGGCACGGAAGTCGGCGAGCAGCACCAGGCTCGGTTCGGTCGGGAGCTCCACCCGCCCCCGCGCCCACAGCGTCGCGAAGTCCGGCAGCTCCACGCCGGCCGCACGGCCCTCCGCACGCGTGGTCGCCCAGAGGTGCCGCAGCCATCCGTCGGCGTCACGGCCCTCGGTGAACGCGTCACGGCACCCGAGCCGCTCGGCGAGGTCGGCCAGGATGGCGAAGTCGTCACGCGCCCGGCCGTAGGGCTCGACCGCCCGGTGCATCGCGACCACCGACGTGTCCCGCGACGAGGTGGAGAGGTCGTCGCGCTCGAGCGTCACGGTCGCCGGCAGCACGACGTCCGCGCGGCGAGCGGTCGCAGTCCAGCACGTCTCGTGCACGACCACGGTCTCCGGGCGCTGCCACGCCCGGGCCAGACGGTTGAGGTCCTGGTGGTGGTGGAACGGGTTGCCCCCGGCCCAGTAGACCAGCCGGACGTCCGGGTACGAACGGTGCTGCCCGTCCACCTCGTACGGCGCGCCCGGGTGCAGCAGCATGTCGGCGATCCGCGCGACCGGGATCCACGAGTCGGCCGGGTTCGGCAGGGTCGGCATCGACAGTCCCACCGAACGCGGACCGTGGGCGCCGATCGACGCGGCGTTGCCGTACCCGAAGCCGAACCCGCCCCCCGGCAGCCCGATCTGCCCGAGCACCGCAGCGAGCGCGATCACGGCCCAGAAGGGCTGCTCCCCGTGCTCGGCGCGCTGGAGCGACCAGGTCGCCGAGACCAGGGTGCGGCCGCGGGCCGCCCGCACCGCGAGGTCCCGGATCGTGCGCGCGGGCAGGTCGCAGATCGGCGCGGCCCAGTCCGCCGACTTCGGCTGTCCGTCGGTCTCGCCGAGCAGGTACGCGCGCAGCCGCGGCCAGCCGGTGCAGCAGCGGTCGAGGAACGGCTGGTCGTGGAGGCTCTCGACGACCAGGGTGTGCATCAGAGCGAGGAGGAGGGCGGTGTCCGTGCCCGGGCGCGCCGGCAGCCACCGTGCCGACGGCGGTGCGTCGTCACGCAGCGGACCGACGTGGACCAGCTCCGTGCTCGCCGCGACCCGCCCGAGGTCGGCCCGTGCACGGTGAGCGACCACCCCGCCCGACTCCACCTGGGTCGTCCGCACCGGAGCCCCTCCGAGCATCAGCCACAGGTCGGTGTGCTCGGCGACCACGTCCAGCGAGGTGACCGTGCCGTCGGTGGCACGGGCGTCGCCGAGGACGTGCGGAAGGATCCGCAGCGCGGCCGCGAAGCTGTAGTTGCCGCTCTGCGCGGTGTATCCGCCGCTCGCGGCCAGGAACCGGTTCAGCTGCGTCTTCGCGTGGTGGAACCGCCCCGCGCTCGACCAGCCGTACGACCCGCCGAAGATCGACGCGGGTCCGTGCTCCGTGCGCACGCGGGTCAGCTCGGCCGCGACCAGGTCGAGCGCCTCGTCCCACCCGACCTCGACGAAGTCGTCGATCCCCCGGCGCTGCGGCGCGGCGCCCGGCCCGTGCTCCGCGACGCTGCGCCGGAGGGCCGGCCTGCGGATCCGGGTGCGTCCCGTGGCCGCCTCGACCACCGAGCCGAGCAGCGGCGCCGGGTCGGGGTCGAGCGGGTGCGGCGTCACGCCGACCAGCCGCCCGTCGCGGACGTGAGCCGAGAAGGCGCCCACGTGCGAGGAGTGCGGGACGGTGCGCTCGGACGCCATCGACCCATCGTCCCCGACGGCGACGCGGTGCGACAATCCAGGGGTGCTGGAGACGTCGGCCCGCCTGCTCGCCCTGCTGGGACTCCTCCAGACGCGCCCGGACTGGCCCGGTCCCGAGCTGGCCGCGCGGCTCGACGTGACGACACGCACGATCCGCAACGACGTCGAGCGGCTGCGCCGCCTCGGCTACCCGATCGACGCCGTACGTGGGACGGGTGGGCACTACCGGCTCGGAGCGGGAGCCGCCCTCCCGCCGCTGCTGCTCAGCGACGACGAAGCGGTCGCGGTCGCGGTGGGGCTCGGCTCGGTCCGTGGGATCGCCGGCGTCGCCGAGGCCGGCGAGCGCGCGGCACGCAAGCTCGAGCAGGTCCTGCCGCACCGCCTGCGGCGCCGCGTCGAGGCCGTCGCCTCGTCCCTGAGTGCCGGTCCGGCCAACACCGACTCCGACGTGCAGGACCCGGAGATCGACGTCGCCGTGCTCACCCGCGTCGCCGACGCCGTCCGCGACCACGAACGGCTGAGGCTGACGTACGACGGGCGCCGCCGCGACGTCGAGCCGTACCGGGTCGTGACGTGGCAGCGTCGCTGGTACCTGCTCGCGCGCGAGGTCGGCGTGAGGCCCGCACCCGACGACCCCTGGATCGCGTTGCGCCTCGACTGGTGCGAGGTCAGCGCGATGCCGCAGCCGCGGTTCGATCCGCGGCCCCTGCCCCGCGACGACGAGACGGCGTTCGTCGTGCGCGAGGTCGCCTCGGCGGGATGGGCGGTGCACGCGCGGATCACGGTGTACGCGCCGGCCGACGTGGTCCGGGCGCGGATCAACGACGCCGTCGGTGTGGTCGAGGCGGTCGACGACGAGTCCTGCGTCCTGGTCACCGGTGCCGACTCGGCCGAGACCATCGCGGTCTACGTCGGGATGCTCGGCCTCGACTTCCGGGTCAGTGGACCGCCGGCCGTGGTCGAGCACCTGCGAGCGCTGGCGGGTCGCTACGCAGCTGCGGTGGGTCCGCGGTGAAGAGTCGGACGGCGAACCACGCCGTGACGACGATCCGCAGAGCGATCGCGACGACGAGCACGGCATCGGGTCCGTCGGAGGTCGCGTCGTTCGTGCCGGCGACGTGCCACCACGTCGCGCACACCGCGAAGATCTCGGCTGCCTGCCACACCAGCAGGTCCCGCCAGGCGGGCCGGGCCAGGACGGCGGGGACGAGCAGCCACAGCGCGTACCCCGGCTCGTACGACGCGCCGACCCCGAGCACGACGGCCAGCAGGACGAACGCGACCCGCGCGGTGCTCGTGACGACGGCACCCCGGACCGTCCAGGCGAAGGTCGCGCACACGGCGAAGGCCGCGAGCCCGATGACCAGCGAGGCCACGACTCGCTCGTCTGCGCTCACCCCGACCTCGGCGAGCAGGGCCCAGACGGACCCGACCGGGTCGTCGTCGTAGATCCATCCGCGCAGCGGTCCGATCACGGCGTCGCCACCGGTCAGGACAAGCGCCGGCAGCGTGATCGCGGCGACGACCGCCAGAGCGGTGCCGACGAGTCGGCCCACCGCCTCGCCGTGCCGCAGGAGCGCAGCAGCGACCAGCGCGACCGCCACGAGCGCCGGCCACCCGGCTGCGGCGGTGCCCAGCCCGAGAAGCGCGCCGGCCGTGGCAGCACGACCGCGTGTCCACGCGGCGAGAGCCGCGGCCGTGATCGCGACTCCGAGCAGGTCCCAGCCGACACCGACCAGCACGACGAGCAGCGGTGCCGCCGCGATCGGCATCAGCGCCTCGACCGGACGCACCCACGGCGGCCAGCACTGGAGCCGGGCGCGAGTGAGCGCCGCCCGGCCGAGCGAGCCGAGAGCGAGCAGCAGCAGGACGACCAGGAGCACGGAGACCAGGCCCGTGTAGACCACGGCCTCACGGGCCACCTCCGGCGACTCCTCGACGCGCGAGGCGTCGCCCGCCGCGCGCTGCTCCTCGTCGACACCGAAGACCACCCGGGTCACCGCTGCGGTCCCCACCTGGAGGGCGCCCACCGGTCCGGAGACGCTCACCGCCGGCCATCGGCCGCCGTCGGTGCCCCACGGGCTGGTCCCCTCGGCGAGACCCGACGTCGCGTACTCGGCCGGTAGGTCGCTCGCGCACAGACGCGCGGCGCCACCGCTGTCGGAGAACCACCGGGCGCCGTCGTCGACGGCACAGGGCGCCTTCGTCACGAGGCCGAGCGTGCAGACGAGCGTCGCCGTGATCAGCAGCAGACGCAGCGGAGTCCACCACCGGTGCTCGACGCACCGGTCGACCGGTGTCGCGGGGTCGACCGGAGGCGCGACCACGTCAGGCTCCGCTGTCGCTGCCGTTCCCGCCGCCGCCACCGCCGCCGCCACCGCCGCCGTTGCCGCCGCCACCGCCGTTCGTGGGCGTCGGCACGGTCGGCACGGTGGGCTCCGTCGGCTCGGTGGGCTCCGTCGGCTCGGTCGGCTCGGTCGGCTCCGTCGGCTCCGTCGTCGGCGGGTCCGTCGGCTCGGTCGGACGCGACGGGCGGGTCGGCCGGGTCTTCTCCGGCTTCTCGACCTCTTCCTCGGTCGGCTCGGTCGTCGGCTCCGTCCAGGTCTTGCCCTCGGTCGCCTTGATGTTCGCGGGCGGCGGGAACTCACCGCAGTCCGAGGAGTCGAGCACCTCGTCCATGTAGGCCTGGAACGTCTTGGCCGGGTACTCGCCGCCGTAGAACGTGGGCATGTAGCCGTCGAGCTGGCCGTTGCCGTTCTTGCCGCGCGCGTACATCACCGCCGTCGACAGCTTCGGGGTGAAGCCGACGAACCACGAGCTGGAGACGTACGGTCCACCGATCTCGTTGCCGTCGGAGTCCACCTTCTGGAAGGTCGCGGTCCCGGTCTTCCCGGCGGTCGGGCAGACCGTGTCGCCGTTCTGACCCGTGCCCTGCTCGACGACGTCCTGCAGCGCGTAGGTGACGTCGGCGGCCACGGCCTCGGAGAAGCCGGTCTCCGACCGTGCCGCGTGCTTCTCGACGACCTCGCCGCTGCGGTCGCGCACCTTCTCGATCACGTACCAGTCGTTCTGCTTGCCCTCGTTCGCGAACGTCGCGTACGCCGCCGCCATGTCGACGTTCGGCACCGGGGCGTACCCCAGCGACATCACGGCGACGCTGGGGTCGTAGCGCTCGACGGCCGCCTTGGACACGCCGGCCTTCAGCGCAGCCTGGCGCGTCTTCTCTCCGCCGTCGTCCATCACGTTGTACGTCAGGTCGACGAAGGCGGTGTTGACGGAGTTCTCGGTGGCCTGCAGCAGGGAGACCGGGCCGTACGAGGAGCCGCCGGAGTCGCCCTGGTTCTCGATCGAGGCCTCGCCGATCTGCAGCGGCGACGAACCGTCGAGCAGGGTCGTGAGGCTGTAGCCGTCCTGGAGGGCCGCTGCGACCGCGAAGGGCTTGAAGGTCGACCCTGGCTGCGAGCCGAGGGTGGCCCAGTTCAGCTGGGACTTGAGGTAGTTCGGGCCGCCGTACATCGCACGGAGCGCGCCCGTCTCGGTGTCGACCGAGGAGAGCGCGACCTTCAGCTGCTTGAGCCCGTCGGGCCTCATCTCCTTGACCGTGCGGATCGCGGCCTTCTGCATCCCGCGGTCGAAGGTGGTGACCACCTTGAGGCCGCCGCCGTTGATCTGCGCGTCGCTGAATCCGGCCTCACGCAGCTTCTGCTCGGTCAGCGCCAGCAGGAAGCCCTTCGATCCGCCGAAACGGTTCGAGGTCTTCTGCTTCTCGACCTTCGGCAGCTTCTCGGCGAACTTCGCCTCCTCCACCGCCGTGATCGCGTCGGTGTCGGCCATCCCGCTGAGCACGTAGCGGTAGCGGGCGAGCAGCCGGTCGTGGTCGTCGGGGTCGTACGGGTCGAACGCGCTCGGGTTGTTGATCACCGATGCCAGCAGCGCCGACTGCGGGACGGTGAGCTTGGCGGCCTTGTGCCCGAAGTACATCTGCGAGGCCGCCTCGACGCCGTACGCGCCGTTGCCGAAGTAGATCGTGTTGAGGTAGCCCTCCAGGATGTCCTCCTTCTCCATCTGGTTGTGCACCTTGATGGAGAGGATCGCCTCCTTCGCCTTGCGCTGCAGCGTGCGCTCCTGCGTCAGGTAGAGCACCTTCACGTACTGCTGGGTGATCGTCGACCCGCCCGAGGTGGTGTCGGTGGTCGCGTTGTTGCGCAGGGCGCGCAGGATGCCCTTGAAGTCGAGGCCCTGGTTGGTCCAGAACGAGCGGTCCTCCGCGGCGATCACGGCCGACTTGATCGTCTCCGGCATCTCCTCGTAGTCGATCGAGGTGCGGTTCTGGGTGCGGAACTCGCCGATCTTGTGCTTGCCGTCGGCGTAGTAGACCTTCGTCGTCTGGGTGAGGTACTCGGCGTTCGCGTCCGGGATCGAGACCGAGCGGTACGCGATGAACAGCGCCGCGATCCCGAGCACGAGCAGCACGCCGCCGGTGATCAGTCCCCACACGAGAAGTCGGCGCCACAGCGGCTTCTTCGGCTTGTCCGCTCGGCGCGAGCGCCGGCGGGACGCGCGCGATCCGGGCGCGGACGTGCTCGCCCCCGCGGCTCGGCCGCCGGGCGGGGTGGTCGTCGATCGCGAGGTCGCGGGACCGTTGGCTCGCTGATCCGCCACGCGTCGTTCTCCTCGTTGTCCGGGCATCGGGGGGTGGCCTGCGGACATGGGCGCAGGGCTGAAGGACCGCGCTCCAGCGCGGTGATCCAACCCAGTGTGCCTGCTCGGGCCGCCACATCCCAAGCACCCGGGTCCGACGTGACGCATTCGCGCCGTGCTGTCCGGATCCACCGGACGTGGTGGGAGCGACGCAGATCACATCGCCGGGGGGTCACGTCGGGGCCGGTGTCGCCCGTGCTGGTTGACATCGCTTCGATGTATCGCGACGATATATCGATCGGCACCTGTACGGAGGGGGCCGATCCCGGACGCCGGAAGGAGGCTGTCGTGGCGAAGCGCGGTGCTGCACTCGAGTTCGCGGTCCTCGGGCTGCTCCACGACACCCCGATGCACGGCTACGAGCTGCGCAAGCAGCTCAACGCCCTGCTCGGCTGGTCGCGCGTGCTCTCGTACGGCACGCTCTACCCCTGTCTGAAGGCGCTCGGCCGGAAGGGATACATCGTCGCGGACGAGCCGGCGGAGCCCACGACCCGAGGTCGACGGGGCCGGATCGTGTACCGGCTCACGGCCGACGGCAAGGAGCACTTCGCCGATCTGCTGGCCGAGACCGGCCCGTCCGCCTGGGAGGACGAGAACTTCGGCATCCACTTCGCCTTCTTCTCGCGCACCGACTCCCGTACTCGGGTGCGCATCCTCGAGGGACGCCGAAGTCGTCTCGAGGAGCGGCTCGAGCGGGTCCGCGCCACCGCGCAACGCAGTCGCGAGCGCCTGGACGCGTACACGCTGGAGCTGCAGCGCCACGGTCTGGAGTCGGTCGAGCGCGAGGTGCGCTGGCTGACCGGGCTCATCGACGCGGAGCGCTCGGGGCAGGACCCCGGGAGCACGCGGGCGCCACACCCCCGCACGAGCAAGCAGGACGACAGTGACGAGTGAGACCACCACGGTCTCGAGGAGGAGGACCCATGGGTTCGGTACGTGTTGCGATCGTGGGCGTCGGAAACTGCGCCACGTCGCTCATCCAGGGCGTCGAGTACTACAAGGACGCTGACCCCGAGGGCACCGTCCCCGGACTGATGCACGTCCAGTTCGGCGACTACCACGTCCGTGACGTGGAGTTCGTCGCCGCGTTCGACGTCGACGCGAAGAAGGTCGGCTTCGACCTCTCGGAGGCCACCCAGGCCAGCGAGAACAACACCATCAAGATCTGCGACGTGCCGCCGCTCGGCGTGACCGTGCAGCGCGGCCACACCCTCGACGGCCTGGGCAAGTACTACCTGGAGACGATCGAGCAGTCCGACGCCGAGCCGGTCGACGTCGTCCAGGTGCTCAAGGACACCGAGGCCGACGTGCTCGTGTCCTACCTGCCGGTGGGCTCGGAGGCGGCCGACAAGTTCTACGCGCAGTGCGCGATCGACGCCGGCGTCGCGTTCGTGAACGCGCTGCCGGTCTTCATCGCCTCCGACCCCGAGTGGGCGCAGAAGTTCACCGACGCGGGCGTGCCGATCGTCGGCGACGACATCAAGAGCCAGGTCGGCGCGACGATCACCCACCGCGTGATGGCGCGCCTGTTCGAGGACCGCGGCGTCGTCCTCGACCGGACCTACCAGCTCAACGTCGGCGGCAACATGGACTTCAAGAACATGCTGGAGCGCGACCGGCTCGAGTCGAAGAAGGTCTCGAAGACCCAGGCCGTCACCTCGAACCTCAACGGCCCGCTCGCCGGCAAGATCGAGGACAAGAACGTCCACATCGGCCCGAGCGACTACGTCCAGTGGCTCGACGACCGCAAGTGGGCGTACGTCCGGCTCGAGGGCCGCGCGTTCGGCGACGTCCCGCTGAACCTCGAGTACAAGCTCGAGGTCTGGGACTCCCCGAACTCCGCCGGCATCATCATCGACGCGATCCGCGCCGCGAAGATCGCCAAGGACCGCGGCATCGGCGGCCCGCTGATCTCGGCGTCGTCGTACCTGATGAAGTCCCCTCCGGTGCAGCGCCCGGACGACCTCGGTCGGGCGAAGCTCGAGGCCTTCATCGTCGGCGACGAGGAGCGCTGAGGCTCGTCCGGTGACGCGGGTCGAGGCGCGAGCGAAGCACCTCCTCCCGCTGGTCGAGGCGCGAGCGAAGCGAGCGATCGAGACCCGCACGCAACGGCGCGGACCCGCACGCGGGTCCGCGCCGTTCGTCGTCCCTGCCATCCTCGACTGATGCGGGAGGGCTTGGCGACATCCGGGTTCCGGCGCCTGCTCACGGTCCGGATCGCGGCCCAGGTCGGCGACGGGCTGTTCCAGGCCGGGATCGTGTGGCTGACCCTGCTCTCACCGGAGGCCCAGCGCTCGCCGGAGCGGTTCGTCGCGGTGCTCGCGCTGCTGCTCCTCCCCTTCAGCGTCGTCGCGCCGTTCGTCGGTCTCGTGCTCGACCGGTGGCACCGCCGCACCCTGCTCGTCCTCGGTCAGAGCGCCCGCGCCGTCGCCGTGGCCGGGGTCGCCGTCCTGTCCGTCCTCGCCGACTCCACCCCGGGCTGGCCCACGTACGCGCTGGTGCTGGCGGTGCTGGGGACCGGTCGCCTCGTGCTGGCCGCGCTGTCGGCCTCGGTCCCGCAGGTCGTGCCGACCGACCGTCTCGTCGACGCCAACACGCTCGCGCCGGTGCTCGGGACCGGCGGGCACGCCTGCGGCCTGTGGCTGGGGGTGGTGGTCGTCGCCCTCGGCGGGTCGTCGGCGCACGTCCTCGCCCTCGCGGCGGCCGCGGCCGCGCTCGCGGCGCTGTCCGCCCGAGGGTTCGCGGACTCGGCGCTGGGCCCGGACTCCGGCACCCGTCCTCCGCGCCTCACCGACGTCGCACGCGACCTCGGGCGCGCCCTGCGGCACCTCGCCGCAGCGCCGCTCGTCCGCGCGGCACTCCTGCGGTACGGCGGGTACCGCACGGCGTACGGCGCGCTGACGCTGCTGGCGTTCGTGTTCGCCACGACCCGCTCCGATGCGTACCTGGCCGCCCTCGCCGGCGGCGTCGCCCTCGGATACGGCACCGGTGCGCTCACCACGCCGTTCGCCTGGCGGGCGTGGGGGCTGGACCGGCACGCAGTCGTGGTCGGGGTCGGTGGACTGCTGCTCGCTCTCGCCTCCGCCGCGCTCGGTCCGGCCGCCGGCTGGCCGGTGGTGGCGTTCGCCCTCGGCCTCGTGGGACAGGTCTGGAAGGTCCAGACCGACACGCGGATCCAGCGCGGGGTCGACGACGACGAGCGTGGGCAGGCCTTCGTGCTCTACGACGTGCTGGTCAACGTGGCCTACGTGGCCGGCGCGGCGCTCCTGCTGCCGCTCGTGTGACCGCCGGGCAGGCCGCTACTGCACGCGGTCGCCGCCGGCCGCGAGGTACTCGAAGTGCCACGGCTCGGCGCGCGAGCCGCCGGGTCGCGCCCACGACGGCAGGCCCCATCCGTACGCCGGGCCGTTGCTGTCCAGCCAGGTCCACGTGGACGAGCCCGGACCCTCCTCCGCACCGCACAGGTCGACGGCCAGCCCGAGCCCGTGGTTGCTCGTGCCCGGCGCGGCGACCAGTCCGGGGTTGGCCGCGTACATCGACGCCTGCTGCGCGTAGCTGCGGTAGCCGTTGTTCACGCAGGGTGACCGCCCGAACGCGGCCCGGAAGTCCTCCTCCAGGCGCGCCCACGCCTCGGCGGCGTCGGCGCGGAGCTCGATCCCGTCCACGGTGCACAGGGCGGAGGCCGGGAGGCGGCCGTTCGGTCCGCTCGGCTGCGCCTGCTCCGACGGGCAGCCGGTCAGGACGAGCTGGCGGCCGACGCGCGCACGGCCGGCAGCGTGCAGGCTCCGGGAGACCGCGACCGCCTGCTCCTCGAGGCGCTCCCGTCGCAGCGCCTCGCTGGCGATCTCCTGGGCGGCCTGCTCCGCGCGTGCGTGCTCCGCCGCGGCCTCGCGCCAGTCGCGCACCAGCGGGACGGACGCGAGCATCACGAGCACCAGGCCGGCGACCAGCACGACCCGCCGCAGCCGGCGGCGCGGCGGGCGAGGAGCCCGTCGTCGCCCCGGAGCTGCGTGGCGTCCGCCCACGGACCGTCCTCTCGTCGCCGCACGCCCCCGCGTGGACGACACGATAGCGAGACGGCACGTGTCCGGGCCAGCCTTCGCCGCCCGGATCGAGAGGTCGGGACCGAGCGGCCGCCGGGTGTGCGTCAGGCCTCGCGTGCCGCCCACCACGCGAGCAGCGCCTCACGGGCCTGCTCGGGCGGCAAGGGGCCGCGGTCCATCCGCAGGTCGAGCAGGAAGCGGTACGCCTCGCCGACCTCGCGACCCGGACCGATCCCGAGGATCTGCATGATCTCGTTGCCGTCGAGGTCCGGCCTGATCCGGTCGAGCTCCTCCGCCTCGGCGAGCTCGCCGATCCGACGCTCGAGGTCGTCGTAGGTGCGCTGGAGGCGCTCGGCCTTGCGCCGGTTGCGTGTCGTCGAGTCCGCCCGCGTGAGGACGTGCAGACGCTCCAGCTCGTCACCTGCGTCGCGGACGTAGCGTCGGACCGCCGAGTCGGTCCACTGGCCCGATCCGTAGCCGTGGAAGCGCAGGTGGAGCTCGACCAGCCGGCTGACCCGCTCGACGAGCTCGTTGGAGTAGCGCAGCGCCTTCATCCGCTTGCGGGCGAGCTTGGCCCCCACGACGTCGTGGTGGTGGAACGTGACGCTCCCGTCGTCAGCGAACCGCCGGGTCCTGGGCTTGCCGATGTCGTGCAGGAGCGCGGCCAGCCGGATCGCGAGGTCCGGTCCGCCGTCCCCGATCCGCGACTCGAGGGCGATCGCCTGCTCGAGGACGGTCAGCGAGTGGTCGTACACGTCCTTGTGCCGGTGGTGCTCGTCGCGCTCGAGCCGCAGCGCCGGCAGCTCCGGCAGGACGCGGTCGGCGATCCCGGTCTCCACGAGGAGAGTCAGTCCCGCCCTCGGCGCGGGCGCCAGCAGCAGCTTGTCGAGCTCGTCGCGCACCCGCTCGGCCGACACGATGTCGATCCGCTCCGCCATCGACCGCATCGCCTCCACCACCTCGTCGGCGGGGGTGAAGCCGAGCTGGGCGACGAACCGCGCCGCGCGCATCATCCGCAGGGGGTCGTCGTCGAAGGACCGCGTCGCCTCCACCGGAGTCCGCAGCACGCCCGCCCGCAGGTCGGCGATCCCCTCGTACGGGTCGACCAGCTCCCCGCCCGCCAGCCGGTACGCCATCGCGTTCACCGTGAAGTCCCGCCGCGACAGGTCCCCGGCCAGGTCGTCGCCGAAGGCGACCTCGGGCTTGCGGGACCTCGGGTCGTACGCGTCGGTGCGGTAGGTCGTGATCTCCAGGACCACGTCCCCCTTGCGGGCCCCGATGGTCCCGAACTCGCGACCCATGTCCCAGGTCGCGTCCGCCCACCCGGCGAGCACGTCCTCGGTCTGCTCCGGGCGCGCCGACGTGGTGAGGTCCCAGTCGGCGCCGGGACGGTCCAGCACCGCGTCGCGGACCGGACCCCCGACCAGGGCCAGCTCGTGACCGGCGGCGGCGAAGCGTCGTGCGAGGTCTCCGACCATCGGCTGGGCCGCGATGCGCGCCGTCAGGCTCGGGAGCGGATCGTGCACAGCGGAGGGTGAGGAGGCGGTGGCCATGACGACCCACTGTACGTGGGCGCCACCGGCGGCTCGACCCGTCGCTCTAGCATGGCTCCCGATGACGCCCACCTGCCCGAGCCCCGGCCAGCCCCCGACGCCGCTGCGTGCTCGGGCGTTGCTGGTGTCGCTGCTCGTGACCCTGCTCGGGCTCGGCCTGGTCGGCACCACCGGTCCGCACGCGGACGCAGCGGAGTCGGACCAGCTCTCCGTCACGATCGACACCCTCAGCCCGACAGCGCTGCGCTCCGGCGGCTCCGTCACGGTGACCGGGCGGATCTCCAACCCCACCGAGCGGACCTGGAGCCGGGTGCGGGTCTACCTCGCCCTCCCGTCCGAGCCCCTGACCACCACACGCTCGGTCGACTCCGTCCTCGCCGACCCGACCACCGTCGGCGGCCTGCGTCGCGTGACGGCGCTGGACTCGATCGGCACCGCCGGGGACCTGTCGCCCGGTGACACCACGACGTTCCGGCTCGAGGTGCCGTTCGGGCGGCTGGGGATCAGCGGCGCGTCCGGGGTCTACCCCGTCAGCGTCCAGGTGCTCGCGACGGCCCCGAACGGCACACGCTCCGACGATGCCGTCGGTCGCGCACTGACGGTCCTGCCGTACGTCGCCGACGACGCAGTCGACCAGCCCGCACGGGTGTCGGTCGTCTGGCCGTTCGTCGACCCGGTCCAGCGCGACGCGGACGGGCTTCCCGCCGACGCCGACGCGCTCGTCCAGGCGGTCTCACCCGGTGGTCGCCTCGACCGCCTGCTCGCGCTCGCGCGGGCCGACGAGTCCGCGCCCGCGACGGTCCTCGTCGATCCGGCTCTGCTCGACGCCCTGCGGGACATCGCGCTCGACAGCTACGGGCCCTCGCGCGCGGGCGGTCCAGGCGGCGCCGCGGCCTACGACCCCGATCAGCCGGTCGAGGAGGAGACGGACACCCAACGGGTGGCCCGCTCGTTCCTGTCCGACCTGGTGACCTATGCGCGCCGGCACACGGTCTGGACCCTGCCGTACGGTCGCCCGGACGCAGCCGCCCTCGGCCGTCCCGCCGCCGCCGAGTCCGGCCAGGCCGTGACGCAGGCGGCCGTGCGTGCGACCGAGGCCACCGTGAGCCAGTTCGGGCTGCGTGTGGCCCGCACGGTGTCGTGGCCACCCAACGGGATCACCAACCGCAGGCGTCTGGACCGGTCGCGCGCACTCGGGGCCGACGCCGCGCTGCTGTCGCCGGACGTGCTCCGCGGCTGGTCCCCCGCCGACTCCGACGCCTTGCAGGTCGAGGTCGACGGCCTGCCGATGGACGCGGTCGTGCTCGACCCGGGTCTGCAGCCCGTCACCACCGGAGCCGGCGCCACGCTCGCGCTGCGGCAGCGGCTCGCTTCCCGTGCCGCGCTGTCGGCACTCTCGCCGACGCATCCCGGGGTCGTCCTCGTGGCGGATCCGGCGTTCGACCCGGGCAACGAGTGGGAGCGCGCCGACTTCTCCTCCGTCTTCGATCCCGCCTGGGTGCGCCCGGTCGGGACCGACGCGCAGCTCGGGGACGCCGCACAGGTCTGGGAGGGACGGGTCCGGCTGCCGGGCAAGTCCAAGCAGCGCCCGATCAGCAACGACCAGGTCGAGGCCTCGGCCGAGATCCTCACGGGCGGGAGCGCGCTCGACGAGATGCTCGGCGCGAGCACCTCGCGCTCGGTGTTCTTCGACCAGAGCGCCGCGCTCGCGGCATCCCAGGGCTGGCGTCAGGCTCGTACGCGCGGCCTCGAGCACGCTCAGTCCCAGGCCGACGCGGTCTCGTCGATCCTCGACGAGGTCACGGTCTCGGTCACGTCGTTCGTGACGCTGTCGGGCTCGTCGGGACGCTTCCCGGTCACGATCACCAACGGTCTCGACGTGCCCGTCACGGTCGGCGTCCGCTTCTTCTCGGAGAGCCCGAGCACACGGATCCCCGACGTCGAGGTCACCGAGATCTCGCCCGGCCAGAGCCTCACGACGACGGTGACGGCCGAGGCCGGTCAGGCGACCACCTCCGCGGTCACGGCCAGCCTGGTCACCGCGGAGGGGACGATCGTCGGCGTCCCGGCACCGTTCACCGTCCGCTCCAGCGTGGTCGGTCGGGTGGTGTGGGTCTTCCTGGCGCTGGCGGTCCTGCTGGTCGTCGTCGCCGTGGCGCGGCGGGTCGTGCGCGCGCGGCGTCGTCGACGCGTCGCGAGTCCGGAGGGTCGATGAGCAAGCACCGACGTTCGAGGCGTGAGGCACGCGACCCGGATCACCCGCCGGCGGCTCCGGAGCCGACCGGGGGCGCCCCGCTGGGCTCTGCAGCGGAGCGTGCGGCCAGCGTGGCCGGGGAGTCCGGTGCCGACCCCACCTCGGACCCGGCGGCTGTGAACGAGGTCGTGGCCGAGGCCGAGCGCCGCACCTCGACCGGGTTGCTGTCCGCCAGCGTCCTGATGGCGGCGGGCACGGTCGTGTCGCGTCTGACGGGCTTCGTGCGGGCCTCGCTGATCTTCGCCGCGATCGGGTCCAGCCTCAACGCCGACATCTTCACCGGTGCCAACACCATCCCGAACGCGCTCTACATCCTGGTCGCCGGCGGGATCTTCAACGTGGTCCTCGTCCCGCAGCTCGTCCGGGCGATGCGCAACGACGCCGACGGCGGCGACGCGTACGCCCAGCGCATCGTCACGCTCGGCCTGAGCGTCCTCCTCGTGGCGACGGTCGTGCTGGTGATCGCGACGCCGCTGCTCACGCGGATCGTGTTCGACCCGATGCTGTTCGAGCCGCAGCACGCCGCCGCGCTGGAGTCCGCCTACACGTTGATGCGCTACTGCCTCCCGCAGATCTTCTTCTACGGCGCGTTCGTGCTCGTCGGGCAGATCCTGAACTCGCGCGGGCGGTTCGGGCCGATGATGTGGGCCCCGATCGCGAACAACCTGATCTCCTGCGCGATCCTCGTCACCTACATCGCCGTCTACGGCAGCTCCGACGGCTCGGACGGCTTCACCTCCGGGGAGGAGGCGCTGCTCGGCCTCGGGTCCACGCTCGGCATCGCCGTGCAGGCGCTCGTGCTCGTCCCGTACCTCCGCGCGGCCGGCTTCCACTACCGTCCGCGCTTCGACTGGCGCGGGGTCGGTCTCGGCCACACGCTGCGCCTCGGCGCCTGGACCCTCGGCTTCATCCTGGTGAACCAGGCGACGTACGTCGTGGTGAACCGGATCGCGTCCAGCGCCGGTCTGCGGGCGGCCGAGGCCGGGATCGACGACCCGGCCGGGACGACGGTGTACGCGAACGCGTTCCTCATCACCCAGGTCCCGCACGGCGTGATCACCGTCTCGCTCGTGACCGCGACGATGCCGCTGCTGTCCCGCCTGGCCGCCCAGGGCCGGCGCCAGGACGTCCGCGCCGAGCTGCAGCGGACGATGCGGCTCGTCCTCGCGCTCGTCGCCCCGGTCGCGGTGGCCGTGCTCGCGCTGTCGACCCCGCTCGGCGTGCTGATCGGGTCGTGGGGCGAGATGACGGGTGAGACCGGACCGCTCGGGAACACCATCGCGGCGTTCGCCCCCGCGATCGTGCTCTTCTCGCTCCAGTACATGACCCTGCGGGGTTTCTACGCGCTCGAGGACACCCGGACGCCGTTCTTCATCCAGATCGTGCTCGCGACGACCAACATCGTCCTCGCGATCACCCTGACCGCGTCGGTCTCCCCGAGCCAGATCGCCCCCGCCCTCGCGCTCGCGTACGGGGCGGCGTACCTGGTGGGGTCCGCCACCTCGCTGATCGTGCTCTCGACGCGCGTCGGCCCGGTGGTCGACTGGCGGGTCGCCGGCTACGCGGTGCGTCTCACGACGGCATGCATGGTCGCCGGGGCCGCGATGCTGGTCGTCCTGGTGGTCTTCAACACCCGCGGCGTCGCCGACGTCGAGTCCAAGGCGGGCGCTCTCGTGATCTTCGCCTCGGCCGGGCTGATCGGCGCCGTGAGCTACCTCGCGGCCGCGTGGCTGCTGCGGCTGCGCGAGGTTCAGGACGTCGTCCGCACGGTGCTGCGGCGCTCGGCGTCGTAGGCCCTGCGCGGCCGTCCCAGGCGAGGGCGGTGGGATCCGCCGGCAACCCGGGGTGGTGCGCCACGTGTCCGCCCACCGCGTGGATAGCATGAGGCGTGGACCAGACGGCGCAGCTGAGCTCGGGGACGGTGCTCTCCGGTCGCTACCGCCTCGACGACCTGATCAAGGAGTCGGGCGGGGCCGTCACCTGGAAGGCCTACGACACGGTGCTGTCCCGCCCGGTCGGTGTCCAGGCCCTGCGTGCCGACGACCGCCGGTCGACCGCGTTCGTGCTCGCCGCCGGCCGGTCGACGGCGGTGGCCGACCCGCGGTTCCTGCGGATCCTCGACATCGTGGAGGACGACCTCGGCCACACGTACCTCGTCCGGGAGTGGGCGCGCGCAGTCTCCCTCGACCACGTGCTCGACCCGACCACGCTGACGAACCGTCGCTCCGCCACCGTGGTCGCAGAGGTGGCCGAGGCCATGGCCGAGGCGCACGCCGCCGGCGTCTACCACCGCCACCTGCGACCGGCGACGGTCCTGCTCAAGGACAACGGAGCGGTCCGGGTCATCGGCCTCGCGACCGACCACGCGCTGCGTTCGGCCCACCACGACGTCGACGAGGCCGACGTCGGCTACGCCGAGCAGCTCGACGTCGAGGCTCTGGGCAAGCTGCTCTACGCCTGCCTCACCGGCCGGTACCCGGGAGGCGACGAGGGACTGCCGGCCGCGCCGCGCGAGCACGGGCGGCTGCTCCGTCCCCGACAGGTCCGCGCCGGGGTGGGACGCGACGTGGACGTGGTCTGCGACCAGATCCTCGGACGCCCCCCACGACACCATCGAGCAGGTCTGCACAGCGCCCGCGACATCGCACTCGAGCTCGCGATGACCGGCGAGGACGAGCCGGCCGAGGAGCCCGAGGTGCTCGCGTCGTCGCCCGACCTGTTCCGGCACGATCCGGTGCGGGTCCCGGAGGGCCCGCCACCGGGCGTGACGCCCAAGCGTCGACCGCAGGCCTTGGAACCACCGCCCCCGAATCTCGCCGAGCGCGGCGTCGAGCGTCTGCGCCGGGCCACCGACGGCGAGCGCAAGCTGATCTGGCTCGCCGTCGTCGTGATCGTGCTCCTCGCGATCGGCCTGACGTTCGTGGTCGGCCGTGCCTCGGCACCCGGGGGCGACTCGATCCCGAGCGACCAGCCGACGGCGGCCGATCCGGTCATCACCGGGTCCGTGGTGGACCTGCCCGTGGACTCGGTGACGTCCTTCGACCCGGAGCCCGACGGCGACGGCTCGGAGAACCCGGACGCCGTCGGGCTGGCCGTCGACGGCGACCCCGAGACGGCGTGGACGACCCTGGAGTACTACAACCAGGCAGCCCTGGGTGGGCTGAAGGAGGGCGTGGGCCTGATGCTGGACCTCGGGGACGTCCACGACGTCGAGAGCGTCCAGGCGCTGTTCGTCGACGCCCCGATCTCGTTCCAGGTCTACGTCGCCCCGGACCGCAGCCGCGAGCCCACCCGCCTCGACCAGATGAAGCGGGTCGGCAACGCCGACAACTCCCCGACCGGAGCGTCGGTCTCGCTCGGGGAGGTCACGCGCACGCAGTACGTCCTGCTCTGGCTCACCGAGCTGCCCGCGGTCGACGACGACGTGTTCCAAGGTGGGGTCGCCGAGGTCGTCGTCCGCGGCTACGCCTGAGCGGGAATGCCGCCCCCCTAGGATGCGTTGTGCGGAGTGCAGCCGAAGGCTGCACGGATCGACCACCAACGAAGGCGAAGAATGTCTACTGACGTACGCAACGTGATCATCATCGGATCCGGCCCGGCAGGCTACACCGCGGCGGTCTACACCGCCCGCGCGAACCTCTCGCCGCTGGTCTTCGAGGGCTCCGTCACCGCCGGTGGCGCCCTGATGAACACGACCGACGTCGAGAACTTCCCGGGCTTCCCCGAGGGCATCGTCGGGCCGGCGCTGATGGACAACATGCGCCAGCAGGCCGAGCGGTTCGGCGCCGAGCTGGTCGCTGACGACGTCGTGTCGGTCGACCTGGGCGACGACGTGAAGGTCGTGCGGACCGCCACGGGCGAGTTCCGCGCGCACGCCGTGATCCTCGCGATGGGCTCGGGATACCGCAAGCTCGGGCTGCCGGACGAGGACCGTCTGTCCGGGCGCGGGGTGAGCTGGTGTGCGACCTGCGACGGATTCTTCTTCCGCAACCAGAACATCGTGGTCGTGGGAGGCGGTGACTCCGCGGTCGAGGAGGCGACGTTCCTGACCCGGTTCGCAGAGAAGGTCACCCTCGTGCACCGTCGTGACGAGCTGCGCGCCAGCAAGATCATGCAGGACCGCGCCTTCAAGAACGACAAGATCGAGTTCGCCTGGAACAGCGAGGTCGCCGGGCTCCGCGGCCAGGACACGCTCGAGGGCGTCGTCCTGCGCGACACGGTGACCGGCGGCGAGCGTGACCTCGACGCGACCGGGCTGTTCATCGCGATCGGGCACGATCCTCGCTCCGAGCTGGTCAAGGGCCAGGTCGACCTCGATGCCGAGGGTTACGTGCTCGTCGAGTCAGGCTCGACCCGGACGAACCTCCCGGGCGTCTTCGCGTCCGGCGATCTCGTGGACCACACCTACCGTCAGGCCGTCACCGCCGCCGGCACGGGATGCTCGGCGGCGCTGGACGCCGAGCGCTTCCTCGCCGATCTCGAGGATCGGGCACCTGCCGCCCCGGCGATCGAGCCCAGCACCCAGCAGACCACCACCCCGGAATCGTCCGCGTCCGTCGCGGGTTGATCCTGACAGGCACCGCACCTTCCACTCGAGCGCAAAGGAACCAACCGTGGGCAACATCCAGGCCGTCACCGATGCCGACTTCTCCACCGCCGTGCTCGGCGCCGACAAGCCCGTCCTCGTCGACTTCTGGGCCGAGTGGTGCGGACCGTGCCGCCAGGTCGCTCCGATCCTCGAGGAGATCGCGGCGGAGCACGCCGACAAGATCACGGTCGTGAAGATGAACGTCGACGAGAACCCGCAGACGCCGGCGTCGTACCGCGTGACGTCGATCCCGACTCTCAACGTCTACTCCGGCGGCGAGCTGGTGCACACCGTCATCGGCGCGAAGCCGAAGAGTCTGCTGCTCAAGGAGCTCGACGAGTACGTGTCCTGATCCTTGCTGCTGCCGGATCCGCCGGATCTCGGCACGCCGACCATGAAGCCCCGGGTGATCGATGATCGCCCGGGGCTTCCTCGTGCCAGGGGTACAGCTGACGGAACGCCGGTTATGGCGTCTTAGGTATTTGTCGACAAATCAATTAATGGCTTCGACGACGCGTCGCGCAGACGTTCACGCTGATGCGTCGCCGCCAGCCGCAGGGTCCATCAGCGTCACGATCCGCTCCAGGTCGTCGATCGACGCGAACTCGACCGTGATCCTGCCCTTGCTCTTGCCCAGGTCGACCTTGACCCGGGTGTCGAACCGGTCGGACAGCCGCCCGGCCAGGTCGGTCAGCCGAGGCGCGACCGGCTTCGGGCCTCTCGGCCGACGCGTCGGCTCGGGCTCCGAGGTGCCGAGCGCGATGAGCTCCTCGAGCGCGCGGACCGACAGTCCTTCGGCGACGACCCGCTGGGCCAGCTGGTCCTGGCGGTCACGATCCTCGACGCCCACCAGCGCACGGGCGTGCCCCGCGGTCAGCACCCCCGCTGCCACCCGCCGCTGAACGGGCGGGGTGAGGCGCAGGAGCCGCAGCGTGTTGCTGATCTGGGGACGCGATCGCCCGATCCTGCGGGCCAGCTCGTCATGCGTGCAGTCGAAGTCGTCGAGCAGCTGCTGGTAGGCCGCCGCCTCCTCGAGAGGATTGAGCTGCGCGCGGTGAAGGTTCTCCAGGAGCGCGTCCCGGAGCATGTCACTGTCGTCGGTGTCGCGGACGATCGCCGGGATGACGTCGAGTCCGGCCTCCTGGGTGGCGCGCCAGCGGCGCTCCCCCATCACCAGCTCGTACTGCTCGTCCCCGACCGGGCGGACCACGACCGGCTGAAGCAGTCCGATCTCGGAGATCGAGGCGACCAGCTCGGCCATCGGCTCCTCGTCGAACACCTCACGCGGCTGGCGCGGGTTCGGACGGATCGAGGTGACCGGCACCTCCGCGAACCGGGCTCCCTCCACCGGCGTCAGTTCCGGTGCGGTCTCCGCCCTCGGGGCCGAGGTCGCGCTCGAGGCACCACGCCCGCCGTCCTCGCGAGGCTCGGCCTTCGTCGATCCCGCGGCCGTCTCGGACACGGGACCGCCCACGGACGCCCCGGACTCCGGGTCCACGTGGTCGTCACGGCGCCCGTCGGCCGGCGTGGGCTGGTCGGGACGCGCGGGATCGCTGCTCTGCCGGGGAGAATCGGGGTCGGCGGTCGGGATCAGGGCTCCCAGGCCCCGCCCGAGGCCGCGCCGCTGAGGGCTCACGAGGCCGGCTCCGTCGTGGCCGCGTCCGCGATCTCGCGGGCCGCTTCGAGGTAGGACAGGGAGCCCGGCGAGCTCGGGTCGTACGTGATCACGGTCTGCTGATAGCTCGGCGCCTCGGAGATCCGCACGGAGCGCGGGATCGCGGTCCGCAGGACCTGTCCCCCGAAGTAGTTCCGGACCTCGTCGGCGACGCCCGCGCTCAGCCGGGTGCGGGCGTCGTACATCGTCAGCAGGATCGTGCTGAGAGAAAGGGACGGGTTCAGCTGGTCCTTGACCATGTCGATCGTCCGGATCAGCTGGCTGAGTCCCTCGAGCGCGTAGTACTCGCACTGGATCGGGATCATGACCTCGCGCGCCGCCGCCAACGCGTTGACGGTCAGCAGGCCGAGCGAGGGCGGACAGTCGACGAACACGTAGTCGTAGGCGTGGTCGGCCTCGGAGTTGCGTTCGAGGAACTCGTCGAGCGCGCGCTTCAGCCGGACCTCCCGCGCGACCATCGGGACCAGCTCGACCTCGGCACCGGCGAGCTGGATCGACGCGGGGAGGACGTCGAGGTTGTCGACGTCCGGACAGGGCTTGCTGAGATCCTCGATCCGGGCGCCTTCGACCAGCACCTCGTAGACGCCGGGCGTCTCCTCCGAGTGCTCGACGTTCAGCGCCGTTGACGCGTTGCCCTGCGGGTCGAGGTCGACGACGAGGACCCGCAGTCCCTGGCCTGCCATCGAGGCCGCCACGTTGACCGCGGTCGTGGTCTTGCCGACCCCGCCCTTCTGGTTCGCGACGACGATGACGCGCGTCCGGGCCGGCTTCGGCATCGGTCCGGTCGCGCTGGCCAGCTGCTGCCGCGCCAGGTTGTCGGCGACCTCGCGCGCCAACGGCGTATCGATCGCGAACGCTCCGGCGTGGGTGAGCTCGGAGGCTCGCACGACTCCGGGGGGCGAACCTTCCGTCGACTCGGTCACGCTCTCGCTCCCTCTCCGCGCTTAGTTTCACGTGAAACGTCCGGGTCCTGCCATCCCACCGGGAGCGTCGTGTCCGCGACATCGTGCGGGGCGCGCTTCTCGGAGAACCGGGGGTAGCCCAGCCCGCGGACGACTTCGATCTGCATCACGGGATCCTGTCGATCTGGAGGACGGTGGTGGGGGTCTCGACGATGCCTTCACCGTACGTGGTCACGCGGACGTTTGTCCCTCCGGACCGGCGGATGGCGGACCGCGCAGCCGGCACCTCGTCGGAGACCGACGCGCCCTTGATCGCCCACATCGAGCCTCCCGGACGAACGAGCGGCATCGACCACCCGACCAGACGCGGCAGAGGCGCCACCGCACGCGAGGTGACGACGTCGTACGCGCCGTCGACCTCCTCGGCGCGGCCGCGGACCACGTCGACGTTGTCCAGCCCGAGATCGGCCACGACTTCCTCGAGGAAGACCGTACGGCGCAGGAGCGGCTCGATCAGCGTCATCCGGACGTCCGCCCGCGCAATCGCCCACACCAAGCCCGGAAGCCCTGCGCCCGTGCCGACATCGGCGATCTCCGCACCCGACTCCAACGCAGTCGCGACGACGGCGCAGTTCAGCAGGTGGCGGTCCCACAGCCGGGGGACCTCACGCGGCCCGATCAGTCCACGCTCGACGCCGGACGTTGCCAGGGACATCGCGTAGCGCTGTGCGAGGTCCAGCCTGGACCCGAAGAGACTTCCGGCCACGGCCGGAGCCGATGTTTCACGTGAAACATCCATCAGGACGTCGGAAGGACGACCACCCGGCGGTTGGGCTCCTCACCCTCGGACTCGCTCACGAGACCGGCAGCGGCGACCGCGTCGTGCACGACCTTCCGCTCGAACGGTGTCATCGGATCGAGCCTGACGGGCGCACCCGCTTCCTTGGCGGAAGCAACGGCCTCCTCGGCCGCGCGCGTCAGAGCCTCGCGACGCTCGGCGCGGTATCCCGCGACGTCGAGCATCAGCCGCGAGCGCTCTCCGGTCTCGCGGTAGACCGCCAGCCGGGTCAGCTCCTGCAGCGCCTCCAGGACCTCCCCGTCCCGGCCGACCAGCTGCTGGAGCTGGCCGCCCACGACCGAGACGACGGCGCGGTTGCCGTCGACATCCATGTCGATGTCGCCGTCGAGGTCGGCGATGTCGAGCAGGTCCTCGAGGAAGTCGGCAGCCACGTCGCCCTCGTGCTCGAGCCGGTCCAGCCGACTCGGGCGATCCTCGTCAGCCTGCGCGTCGGTCGTGACGTCTTCCACCTGCGACTCACTCACTCGTGCCACCTCCATCTCCTCCGGCCTTGCCCGAGGAGTCGTCCTTCGGTGCAGTCGATCCGCCCGACGGGCGGCGCTGCTGCGGGTTCTTCTTGCGCTGCTGGCGCGACTGCTTCTTCGGCTGCTGCCGACGGATCTGCGCGTCCTCGTCGACCGGGGCCGGCTCGGGCTCCGGCGTCGTGATCTTGCCCTTCTTCACGTCCCGGGCGTGCTTCGCCTCGAACGCCGGGGTGCCGGGCGCCGGGTTGTTCCGGATCACGTAGAACTGCTGGCCCATCGTCCAGGCGTTCGAGGTCGTCCAGTAGATGAGGACGCCCACCGGGAACGCGATGCCACCGACGGCGAAGACGAAGGGGAGGATGTAGAGCAGCATCTTCTGCTGCTGGGCGTACGGCCCGGTCATCGCGTCCTTCGGCATGTTCTTCGACATCAGCTGCCGCTGCGTCAGGAACGTCGTCGCGGTCATCAGCACCACGAGGATCGCGCACACGATCTTGGAGGAGACCTCAGGATCGGTGAACCGGCTCGCGATCTGCACGCCGAGGAAGGTGGCGTTCTGGATCGAGTCGACCTGCTCCTGGGTCAGCACGCCGTACGCGTCGCCGTTCGCGGCGTGGTCGATCACCCGGAACAGGGCGAAGAAGATCGGCATCTGGAGAAGCAGCGGCAGGCAGGACGCGAACGGGTTCGTCCCCGCGTCCTTGAAGAGCTTCATCTGCTCCTGAGCGAGCTTCTCCCGATCGTGCCCGTACTTCTTCTGCAGCTCCTTGATCTTGGGCTGGAGCAGCTGCATGTTGCGGCTGGCCTTGATCTGGCGGACGAACAGCGGGATCAGCAGCGCACGGATCGTGACGGTCAGCCCGACGATCGACAGCGCCCACGTCCAACCGGAGTCCGGATCGAGCCCGATCTGGGTCAGGAGCCAGTGCCAGCCGACCATGATGGCCGAGACCGCGTAGTACAGCGGTTGCATGATCGCGCCGAAGAAGCTGCCGATCGATTCCATGGGTCACACGCCTCGTGGGGAAGTGGGGGACGACGACCCGCCGGCGGCGGATCGAGGGGGGACGGGATCGTAGCCGCCGGCGGTCCAGGGGTGGCATCGCCCGAGTCGGCGCACGGCGAGCCACGAGCCCTTCACGGCGCCATGCGTCTCGACCGCGCCGAGGGCATAGGCCGAGCACGACGGGTAGTAGCGGCAGACCTGCCCGTACAGCGGGCTGATCACGGCTCGGTAGGCCTTGAGCAGGGCGATCAGGACGTACTTCATCGGCCCGACCTCTCGGGGGCCGGCGCGAGCCGGCCGAGCACGCGGTCGAGGTCGGACGACAGAGTCGGGGACGACGCCGTCGCCGCGGCCGGCAGGGCCCGCAGGACCAGGTCCGAGCCGCCCGGGACCGACGTCAGGCGTGGCCGCATCTGCGCACGCAGCCGACGCTTCACCTGGTTGCGGGTCACGGCGTTGCCGACCTGCCGGCCGACCACGAACGCGACGCGCGTGGGCTCGGCGGGGCCACGGACCCCCAAACGAGCGTGGGCGAGGACAGTGCGGGAACCCGCACGACGTCCTCGCCTCGTGGTTGCTCTGATGTCACCGCCGGACCGCAGGCGGTGAGGCGAGCTCAGCACCGCACCGCGTACCGGGTCAGGCCGACAGGCGGGCGCGGCCCTTGCGACGGCGGTCCGCCAGGATGGCGCGACCGGCGCGGGTCCGCATGCGAAGACGGAACCCGTGCTTGCGCGCACGACGGCGGTTGTTCGGCTGGAAGGTGCGCTTGGTCACCGGAATGCTCCCTGCTCGTTGAATCTGGCCACGACACAGCGCAGCCGCTAGTCCGGACGGACGATCGTGCTTCGACGGCCACCGCCCGCCGACGTGCGCGCGCGAAGGGCGCTTCGGCGCACGCAGGCATGCGGCAGTTGTCGACGAACTCGACCTCACCACGGTACGTGGTCGTTCCCAGGACGGTCAAACCACGCCCCACCTGGGCTTGCCCCACGTGACGCGGCGCACCCGAGCGTACCCCCGGGTGGCGAGCCTGTGAGTGCCTGTGGACAATCGGTTGCCGGGGTTCCGTGGTGCTGTTAGCGTCCCGACAAGACGCGGTTATCCACAGGGACAAAACGGGCGGGCGAGCGATCACACGCCTGTGATTCCGGAGTATTCGTGCCAGAAAGACGAGTCTCCACGACCTGTGGAAAACGATGTGGACTCGGGAAACAACCACAACGCGAGGACGGGGCCTGAATGGACGACAGCGAGACGCAGCCGGAGGCGCAACCCGTCGACACCGCCGCTCTGCGAAGCCGGTGGGAGGCCATCACCGACGTCCTCCCGGTGACCACCCGGGCGTGGGTCGCCAGCTCCGTGCCGCTCGCCCTGCACGACAACACCCTGCTCGTTGCCGTGCCCAACGACTTCACCCGGACCCAGATGGAGGTACGGCTGCGGTCGCAGCTCGAGGAGGCGCTCTCCCAGTCGTTCGACCGGCCGATCCGGATCGCGGTCACCGTCGACCCGGACGCCCTGCCCGCGTCCCGGACGCCGACGCCCGGGTCGGAATTGTCGACAAGTCCCCATTCCTACGAGCCGGAGCCCGCTCCCGAGCCGACTCCGCCCGAGGCGGACGAGCCGACCCACAGCGCGCGCGACCGGCGGCCCGCCGGCGACGAGACCTCGCCGCAGGCCGCCTTCGTCCCGACCCGCCCGACGAACCGTCCGGCGCAGGCGAACGGCGCAGACACCCGGCTCAACCCTCGGTACCACTTCGAGAACTTCGTCATCGGCTCCTCCAACCGGTTCGCGCACGCGGCCGCGGTCGCGGTCGCCGAGGCGCCCGGCAAGGCCTACAACCCGTTGATGATCTACGGCGAGTCGGGCCTCGGCAAGACGCACCTCCTGCACGCGATCGGGCACTACGTGCGCAGCCTCTACGCGAACGCCCGGGTCCGCTACGTGAGCACCGAAGAGTTCACGAACGACTTCATCAACGCGATCCGCGACGACCGGATGCCCGCGCTGCAACGCCGGTACCGCGACACCGATGTCCTCCTGATCGACGACATCCAGTTCCTCGAGGGCAAGATCCAGACCCAGGAGGAGTTCTTCCACACCTTCAACACGCTGCACGGCTCGAACAAGCAGATCGTCATCACCTCGGACCGACCGCCCCGGGGCCTCGAGTCGCTCGAGGACCGGCTGCGCAGCCGGTTCGAGTGGGGACTCACCACCGACGTGCAGCCGCCCGACCTCGAGACCCGGATCGCCATCCTGAGCAAGAAGGCGGAGATCGAGAAGCTGGTCGTGCCGCCCGAGGTCCTCGAATTCATCGCCAGCCGGATCCAGACGAACATCCGCGAGCTCGAGGGCGCTCTGATCCGAGCGACGGCGTTCGCGAGCCTCAACCACCAGCCCGTCGACCTCTCGCTCGCCGAGATCGTCCTGAAGGACCTCATCCCCGAGGGGGGCGAGCCGGAGATCACCGCCGGCCTCATCATCGCGCAGACCGCGAACTACCTCGAGTACTCCATCGAGGAGATCTGCGGGGCCAGCCGCTCGCGCGGCCTCGTCCAGGCGCGCCAGATCGCGATGTACCTGTGCCGTGAGCTCACCGACCTCTCGCTGCCGAAGATCGGCCAGCACTTCGGCGGTCGCGACCACACGACCGTCATGTACGCCGAGCGGAAGATCCGCACGCTGATGGGCGAGCGTCGGACGGTCTTCAACCATGTCACCGAGCTCACCAACCGGATCAAGCAGCAGGCGCGCCAGGCCGGCTGAGGTCTCGAGCCACCCGCAACCGCGGATTCTTGTGTTCCCACACTTGGGGAAACTCCTGGGGAAAACACGGGATCCGGGTGGACGACCCACCCGGTCACCGGTGGACGGGTTGGGGAGGACGCCCGCTCCGTCCACCGCCGTCCCCCACCGAGCGCCGTCCGTCCCCCAGCTCGTCCACGAGGGCAAAGAGTGCCTGACCAGCGCCGACGAAGGTTCTCCACAGTTTCGACAGTGGCGAAGACGATGATGAGAACAACAAGATCTCTCCCGTACGACGAAGTCCTCCACAGCTCCGACCTGGGGATGAAGGACCAGATGTCCCTGAGTGGTCGGGTGCCGGTCGGGCGTGGCAGGATTCCCAACAACGTGTCGTTCCGCCCGCACAGCGTCGTGGCGACCCGACCCGCTCGGCCTGTCCAGACCCAGACCCGGAGGCTCTCCGCGTGAAGTTCCGCATCGATCGCGACGCGCTGGCGGACGCCGTCGCATGGACGGCGCGCAGCCTGCCCGTCCGACCCCCGAGCGTCCCGGTGCTGGCCGGTCTCATGGTCGAGAGCACCGACGGCGGGATCGCCCTGTCGGGGTTCGACTACGAGACCTCGGCCAGGACGACCGTCGACGCCGACGTCGCCGACGAAGGTCGCGTCCTCGTGTCGGGTCGGCTGCTGGCCGACATCTGCAAGTCCCTCCCGTCCCGGCCGGTCGACGTCGTCCTGGACGGCCCGAAGGTGTCGGTCACCTGCGGGAGTGCGCGCTTCAGCCTCCAGACGATGCCCGTCGCCGACTACCCCGCCCTCCCGGCCGTCCCGAACGCCGCGGGGACGGTCAGTGCCGACGAGTTCGCGACCGCCGTCGGCCAGGCGGTCGCGGCCGCGGGACGTGACGACGTGCTCGCCCTGCTGACCGGAGTCCGGATCGAGTTCGAGGGCTCGACCATCGCCCTGCTCGCCACGGACCGGTTCCGCGCGAGCCTGCGCGAGCTCCCGTGGTTCCCGAACGACCCCGCGCTCTCGACCTCCGCGGTCGTCCCCGCCAAGGCCCTCTCCGACATCGCGAAGTCGTTCACCGCGGGCGGCGACCTGACGATCGCCGTCTCGGGTCAGGACGACGGGCAGAGCCTGATCGGGTTCGAGGGCTCGACCGCCGCCGGCACCCGGCGTACGACGACGCGGCTGCTCGAGGGCGAGTTCCCCAAGGTGCGCCAGCTGTTCTCCGCGGCCTCGGAGACCGTCGCGTACGTCGGCACCGCCGACCTCGTCGATGCCGTTCGCCGTGTCTCGCTCGTCGCGGAGCGCAACACGCCTGTGCGGATGACGTTCTCCGAGGGCCAGGTGCTGCTGGAGGCGGGCAGCGGCGACGACGCGCAGGCCCAGGAGACCCTCGAGGCGACCGTGGAGGGCGAGGGCCTGGCGATCGGCTTCAACCCGACCTTCCTCCTCGAAGGACTGCAGGTTCTCGGGAAGCCGATGGTCCACATGTCGTTCACCCAGCCCAGCCGGCCGGCGTCCCTGGCCGGGGTCCAGGAGGCGGGTGAGCAGCCCGGCTCGACGTTCCGCTACCTGATCATGCCGGTGCGACTGCCCAGCTGAGTGCTCGCGCCGCAGGACCCGACCCACGAAGGAGCACCGATGCACATCGGACTGATCGGACTCGGCAAGATGGGCGGCAACATGCGCGAGCGGATGCGTCGCGCGGGGATCACCGTCGTCGGCTTCGACCGGGACGCGTCGCTGTGCGACGTGACGTCCCTCGGCGCGCTGGTCGAGGCGCTGCCGGCGCCACGCGTGGTGTGGGTGATGGTGCCCTCCGGCGACCCGACCCACGAGACCATCGCCCAGCTGCGTGGCCTGATGGATGCCGGCGACGTGGTCGTCGACGGCGGCAACTCCCGCTGGACCGACGACAAGCGGCACGCGGACGAGCTGGCCGAGCGCGGGATCGGTTTCGTCGACTGCGGCGTGAGCGGGGGCGTGTGGGGCCTGCAGGAGGGCTACGCGCTGATGGTGGGCGGATCCGCCGACCACATCGAGCTGGTCCAGCCGGCCTTCGACGCGCTGCGGCCGAGCCCGGAGTCGGGGTTCGTCCGCGCCGGCGGCGTCGGGGCGGGCCACTTCGCGAAGATGGTCCACAACGGCATCGAGTACGGCATGATGCAGTCCTACGCCGAGGGGTACGAGCTCCTGGAGAAGGCGGACCTGGTGGAGAACGTCCCGGAGGTGTTCGACTCCTGGCGCGAGGGCACCGTGATCCGGTCGTGGCTCCTGGACCTGTTCGCCGCCGCGCTCGCGGACGACCCGGACCTGGCCCGCCTGCGCGGGTACGCCGACGACTCCGGCGAGGGACGCTGGACGCTCGAGGCCGCGATCGAGCACGCGGTCCCGATGAACGCGATCGCCGCATCGCTGTTCGCCCGCTTCGCCTCGCGTCAGGACGACTCGCCGGCGATGAAGGCGATCGCGGCGATGCGCAACCAGTTCGGCGGTCACGCGGTCCACACGCAGTAGTCCCGTGCACGTCACCCGCCTGTCGCTGCACGACTTCCGGTCGTACCCCGAGCTCGAGCTCGACCTCGCGCCGGGCGTCGGGACGTTCGTGGGGTCGAACGGCCAGGGCAAGACGAACCTCGTCGAGGCGATCGACTACCTCGCGACGCTCGGGTCGCACCGCGTCTCGTCGGACGCGCCGCTGGTCCGGGTCGGCGCCGACCGTGCGGTCGTGCGCGCGAGGGTCGTCCGGGACACCCGCGAGGCGGTGCTCGAGATCGAGATCACGCCCGGTCGGGCCAACCGTGCCCGGGTGAACCGCGCGCCGCTCCCCCGTACCCGCGACCTGCTCGGCTGGGTGCGCTCGGTCGTCTTCTCTCCCGAGGACCTGGCGCTGGTGAAGGGCGACCCCGGTGAGCGGCGCCGCTTCCTCGATGCCCTGCTGGTGCTGCGCAGCCCGCGGATGGCGGGCGTGCGCGCGGACTACGAGCGAGCGCTGCGCCAGCGCAACTCCCTGCTCAAGTCCGCACGTGCCGCCGGGCGCAACGCCGCTCTGGGGACCCTCGACGTGTGGGACGAGCAGCTCGCCGCGTTCGGCGGCGAGATCCTCGCCGCACGGATGAGGCTCGTCGACGAGCTCCAGCCCTACCTCGCGGACTCCTACGCCGCCGTCGCGGCGTCGGCCGCCGCCGATCGCGCGCAGGCCGTCGCGGCGTACCGTCCGTCGTTCGACGCACCGCCCACCCGTGACCGCGCCGAGCTCACGCAGGCCCTGGCCGAGCAGATGCGGGTCCGCCGCGGGGAGGAGATCGACCGCGGGGTGAGCCTGGTCGGGCCGCACCGCGACGAGCTGGTGCTGTCGCTCGGCGAGATGCCTGCGAAGGGGTACGCCAGCCACGGGGAGTCGTGGTCGTTCGCGCTCGCGCTGAGGCTCGGGTCGTACGACCTGGTGCGGGCCGACGGCGACGACCCGATCCTCGTGCTGGACGACGTGTTCGCCGAGCTCGACCGCGACCGGCGTGCGCACCTGGCCGAGCGCGTCGTCGGTGCCGAGCAGGTGCTGGTGACGGCTGCGGTGGCCGACGACGTCCCCGAGCAGCTGCGGGGTCGGCGGTACGTCGTCGGCGACGGGTCGGTGAAGGTCGAGGGCGACGATGGGTGAGCCGACGCCGGACGGTCCGCCCGATCAGGACCGGCCCGGCACGGCGGGTGAGCAGGGTGCGGCGGGTGAGCAAGGTGAGACGTCCGGCGACGGCCTCGACCTCGCGCGGAGCATCGCCCGCCGGTATCGCACCGTGGGCCCCGAGTCGACGGGCCGCGGTGCGGCGGCGGGCGGATCGTCGGCCGGCGGGGCAGGAGCGTCGCGGCGGCGCCGCCGCAGGTCCGCACCGCAGTCGAGCGGTGCCGGGCCCGACGACCGCGACCCGCAGCTGCTCGCGGCGACGCTCGGCCGCCTGGTCGACGAGCGCGGCTGGGAGACCGAGGTCGCCGTGCACGGGGTGTTCGGGCGGTGGACCCAGATCGTCGGTGCGGAGATCGCCGCGCACTGCCGGCCGGTGCGCTACGCCGACGCCGAGCTGTGGGTGGTGGCGGACTCGACGGCGTGGGCGACCCAGCTGAGGATGCTCGCGCCCCGTCTCGTCGCGCGGCTCAACGAGCAGCTCGGTGACGGCACCGTGGTGCGGATCAACGTCCGCGGTCCGCAGGCTCCGAGCTGGACGAAGGGCGGGCGGAGCGTGCGTGGACGCGGTCCGCGTGACACCTACGGCTGACGGTGCGCGAGGCGGGCCGGTGTCGCCAGGGCACCGCCGACGTCCCCGCTCAGCGCGCGAAGACGGCCGACAGCCGCTCGAAGACCGTGACGGCGACCGCCGAGGCCAGCCCGGTCAGCGCGAGGACCGCCGCCGCGGGGGCGAAGCCGGACCAGCCGCCGTCCGGGCGGACGCCGACGAGGACCAGCACGACGCCGGCGAGGGCCGCGCCGGTAACCGACCAGACGAGGGTCCCGAGGAAGGAACCGCCGGCGCTCCCCCCTCGCCGGACCGCGAGCGCCGCGACGGCGAAGGCGCCCCAGGCCAGGCAGACCGCGAGCGCCGCCACCACGTCGGCGGGGCGGTGCCAGCCGGCGACGATCGTCGAGACTCCCGTGAGCACGATCCCGGCCGAGCCGGCCGCGGCGACCATCCAGCGAAGTCCCCGGGGGCTGACCAGGAGGGCCGCGAGGACCATCGACGCGGCCGCGGTCGTGTGCCCGCTCGGCAGGCTGTTGACGTACCAGCCGTACCCGTAGTCGGGGCGGTCGAGGACCGCGTGCTTGAGGATCTGCGTGGTGACGTTCGCGGCCACCACGAGACCGACGGCGGCCAGGGCCGCGGCGAACCTCCGCCGGAGCAGCGCCATCGCCACCAGCACCGCCATCACGAGCACCATCGATGCGAGGGAGACGTACCCGAGGACCCCGAGCAGCGTCTCGAGCGTCTCGGCGCGGGCGTAGACCGCCTCCATCGCGGCCTCGTCGACCTGCTGACCGCGAGGCGTCTGGAGCATCCACACGACGTCCGCCACCAGGATCCCCACCGAGGTCACCAGCAGTGCGAGGGCAGCTGCGAACGTCCGTCCGCCGGAGCGCTCGTGCCCGGCGGACGGGGCTCGTGCCACCGTCGGAGACGCCATGCCTCCACTCTGCCGCATCTCGACAACCGGCGGGCGCCGCGCCCGCAGCCTGACACCTGCCTCACAGGCGGTCTGCGCGCCCGGAACCGCATACGGGGCATCAACGGGCGGCTGTCGGGGCGTCTCAGGTGGCATCTGAGGCCTCTGACGCACGTCTGAGGGCCGGACGGCCCTGTGTTCCGCGCCGTTGGAGGGGGCTCAGCGGCCCCCTAGCGGGTATACTCGACACCGACGTCCCGGCCGTACGCCGACACTCGGCTGCCTTGCATCGGTCGGGACGTGTCATGAGTGCACCGCGATGAGGAGGCCACCGGATCGTGAGCGAGTCGATCCCCACCCCCGAGACCGACCAGTCCGCACCGGCAGCCTCCTACGACGCCGGGGACATCCAGGTCCTCGAGGGTCTCGAGGCCGTGCGCAAGCGCCCGGGCATGTACATCGGATCGACCGGCGAGCGCGGCCTCCACCACCTCGTCTACGAGGTCGTGGACAACTCGGTCGACGAGGCCTTGGCCGGCTACTGCGACACGATCGAGGTCACGATGCTCGCCGACGGCGGCATCCGGGTCGTGGACAACGGGCGCGGCATCCCGGTGAAGGACCACCCGACCGAGAAGATCCCGACCGTGACGCTGGTGCTGACCTCGCTGCACGCCGGCGGCAAGTTCGGCGGCGGCGGTTACAAGGTGTCCGGCGGGCTCCACGGTGTCGGTGTCTCGGTCGTGAACGCCCTGTCGACGAAGCTGCACGTCGAGGTCGCCCGCGACGGGTACGTCTGGCGGCAGTCGTTCACCTACGGCGCACCCGACGGACCGCTGGAGCGCGGCGAGCCGACCGACCGGACGGGCACGACCACGACGTTCTACGCCAGCGACGAGATCTTCGAGACGACGACGTACTCGTTCGAGACCCTCGCGAACCGTTTCCGCGAGATGGCCTTCCTCAACAAGGGTCTGTCCATCGCGATCCGCGACGAGCGCCCGTCCGCCGGCGAGGTCGCCGACGCCGTGCAGAGCACCGAGACCGCAGAGTCGGCCGCGACCGAGGACAGCGTCTCGGGCGGGTCGGCCGAGGGCGCGATGGAGCGGCGCTTCCGCTACGACGACGGCCTGATCGACTACGTGCACCACATCAACACGGGCAGCCGGTCGCCGATGACCCGTGACGTGATCGCGTTCGAGGCGGAGAACGAGGAGTCCGGGCTCAGCCTGGAGCTCGCGATGCAGTGGAACACCTCGTTCTCCGAGTCCGTGCACACGTTCGCGAACACGATCAACACCCACGAGGGCGGCACCCACGAGGAGGGCTTCCGCGCTGCGCTGACCTACACGGTGAACAAGTTCGCCGAGGACCAGGGCCTGATCAAGAAGCGCGAGGACCGGCTCTCCGGCGACGACATCCGCGAGGGTCTCACCGCGATCATCTCGATCAAGCTCGCGGAGCCGCAGTTCGAGGGCCAGACGAAGACGAAGCTCGGCAACACCGAGGCGCGCTCGTACGTCCAGACGGTGGTCAACGACCACCTCGGCGCGTGGTTCGAGCAGAACCCGGCCGAGGGCAAGGCGATCGTGCGCAAGGGCATCGACGCCGCCGCCGTACGGATGGCCGCGCGCAAGGCGCGCGACCTGGCCCGCAACCGCAAGAGCCTGCTCGGCGGTGCCGGTCTGCCCGGCAAGCTCGCCGACTGCTCGTCGCGCAACCCCGAGGAGTGCGAGCTCTTCGTGGTCGAGGGCAACTCCGCCGGAGGCTCGGCGAAGGGTGGCCGTGACCCGCGGATCCAGGCGATCCTCCCGCTGCGCGGCAAGATCCTGAACGTCGAGAAGGCCCGGATCGACAAGATCCTCCAGAACGCCGAGGTGCAGGCGATCATCTCCGCGCTCGGCACCGGGGTCACCGACGACTTCGACATCGCCAAGCTGCGCTATCACAAGATCGTGCTGATGGCCGACGCCGACGTCGACGGCCAGCACATCTCGACCCTGCTGCTGACCCTGCTGTTCCGGTTCATGAAGCCGCTGATCGACGGCGGGTACGTCTACCTCGCCCAGCCACCGCTCTACCGCATCAAGTGGACGAACTCCTCCCACGAGCTGGCGTACTCCGACCGCGAGCGCGACGGGCTGCTCGAGTCCGGCCGCGCTGCCGGCAAGCGTCTCCCGAAGGAGGCGCCGGTCCAGCGGTACAAGGGTCTGGGCGAGATGAACGACCACGAGCTGTGGGAGACCACGATGGACCCGGAGCAGCGGATCCTGCGCCAGGTCACGCTCGACGACGCGGCGAACGCCGACGAGATCTTCACCGTGCTGATGGGCGAGGACGTCGAGCAGCGGCGTGCGTTCATCCAGCGCAACGCCAAGGACGTCCGCTTCCTGGACATCTGACCCAGCCTCGACCTCGGGCGGAGCCCGGCACCTGATCCCAGGCCTCCCGTGACGCGTCAGCCGACCACCCCGTACGAAGGAACCACCACGTGACCGAGACACCCGCACCGCAGGGCCGCATCGAGCGGGTCGAGCTGCAGACGGAGATGCAGCGGTCGTACATCGACTACGCGATGAGCGTCATCGTCGCCCGCGCGCTGCCGGACGTCCGTGACGGGCTCAAGCCCGTGCACCGCCGCGTCCTCTACGCGATGTACGACGGCGGCTACCGCCCCGACCGCGGCTACAGCAAGTGCTCGCGTGTCGTCGGCGACGTGATGGGCCAGTACCACCCGCACGGCGACACCGCGATCTACGACACCCTCGTCCGTCTGGCGCAGCCGTGGGTGCTGCGCTACCCGATGGTCGACGGGCAGGGCAACTTCGGGTCGCCCGGCAACGACGACGCAGCGGCGATGCGCTACACCGAGTGCCGGATGGCGCCGATCGCGATGGAGATGGTCCGCGACATCGAGAAGGAGACCGTCGACTTCACCCCGAACTACGACGGTCGCTCGCTCGAGCCGACGGTCCTTCCGGCACGGATCCCGAACCTGCTGGTGAACGGCTCGGCCGGGATCGCGGTCGGGATGGCGACGAACATCCCGCCGCACAACCTCCGCGAGGTGGCCGCCGGCGCGATCTGGGCGCTGGAGCACCCCGACGCGACCCGCGAGGACCTGCTCGAGGCGTTGATGGAGCGGATCAAGGGTCCCGACTTCCCGACCCACGGCCTGATCGTCGGGACGAAGGGCATCGAGGACGTCTACCGCACCGGTCGCGGCTCGGTCACGATGCGTGCCGTCGTCGACATCGAGGAGGACGGCAAGGGCAAGATCTCCTTGGTCGTCAAGGAGCTCCCGTACCAGGTCAACCCGGACAACCTCCTCCAGAAGATCGCCGATCTGGTGAACTCCGGCCGGGTCCAGGGGATCGCGGACGTCCGTGACGAGTCGAGCTCGCGGGTGGGTCGCCGCCTCGTCGTGGAGCTGCGCCGCGACGCCGTCGCTCGGGTCGTCCTGAACAACCTCTACAAGCACACCGAGCTCCAGACCAACTTCTCCGCGAACATGCTCGCGCTCGTCGACGACGTGCCGCGCACCCTGACGCTCGACCAGTTCGTGACGCACTGGGTCGACCACCAGGTCGAGGTCGTCCGCCGGCGCACCGAGTACCTCCTGCGCAAGGCCGAGGAGCGTGCGCACATCCTGCGCGGCCTGGTCAAGGCGCTCGACATGCTCGACGAGGTCATCGCGCTGATCCGGGCGAGCCAGACCACCGAGGACGCGAGCGACGGCCTGATCCGGCTGCTCGAGATCGACGAGGCGCAGGCCCGGGCGATCCTCGACATGCAGCTGAGGCGGCTGGCCGCCCTGGAGCGCCAGAAGATCATCGACGAGCTGGCCGAGCTCGAGGAGACGATCGCCGACTACCGCGACATCCTCGCCAACATCGCGCGGCAGCGCTCGATCGTGGCCGACGAGCTCGGTGAGATCGTCGAGAAGTACGGCGACGAGCGCCGCAGCCGGATCATCCCGGCGGACGGCGACCTGTCGATGGAGGACCTGATCCCCGACGAGGACGTCGTGGTGACGATCACGCGCGGCGGGTACGTCAAGCGCACGCGGACCGACCTGTACCGCGTGCAGAAGCGCGGCGGCCGGGGCGTCCGGGGCGCGACGCTGCGCGGCGACGACGTCGTCGACCACCTGTTCGCCACCACGACGCACCAGTGGATCCTGTTCTTCACCACCGCAGGCCGCGTCTACCGCGCGAAGGCGTACCAGCTCCCCGAGGCGGGTCGCGACGCCAAGGGCGGTCACGTCGCCGGGCTGCTGCAGTTCCAGCCCGACGAGCAGATCGCCCAGGTGCTCGCGATCCGTGACTACGAGCAGTCCCCGTACCTCGTGCTCGCCACCCGCAACGGCCTGGTCAAGAAGACTCCGCTGATCGAGTACAACAGCGCCCGGCAGGCCGGCGTGATCGCTCTGAACTTCCGCGATCCCGACGACGCGCTGGTGGGTGCGGAGCTGGTGAGCTCCGACGACGACCTGATCCTGTTCTCCCGCAAGGGGCAGTCGATCCGGTTCACCGCCGACGACGAGCAGCTGCGCCCGATGGGCCGGGCGACGTCCGGTGTGACCGGGATGAAGTTCCGTGACGGCGACGAGCTGCTGTCGATGCGGGTGATCCCACCGGGCACCGAGGAGGAGGCGGACTACGTCTTCACCGCGACGGACGGCGGGTACGCGAAGAAGACTCCGGTCGCCCAGTACCGCGTGCAGGGGCGTGGCGGCCTCGGGATCAAGGCCATGAAGCTCCACGACGACCGAGGTAGCCTGGTCGGCGCCGTGGTCGTCGACGACGACGACGAGATCATCGCGATCAAGGCGAGCGGCCAGGTGACGCGGTCTCGCGTGGCGGACGTCTCCGAGACCGGACGTGACACCATGGGCGTGAAGTTCGTCGGTGTGCGGGGGGACGACGAGGTGGTCGCACTCACGCGGAATGAGGAGAACTCGACACTGTTGGATACTGTCGAGGAGTCCGACGCCGAGGAGAACCCTGAGGCGACAGCGTCGCGCAGCGACGATTCCGACGCCGAGGAGGCGAGATGACGGACCGCAAGCCGAACGCGCCTGCGCCGCAGCGGCCACGCCAGAACGCACCCGAGTCCAGCTCGACCAACGGGGGCCAGCGCCCGTCGCGGCCGACCCCGGGGAGCCTGACCCCGACGCCACCGTCGCCTCCGACGACGAACGGACGTCACCAGGAGACCCGCAACGGCGCGCCGCAGGCACCGTCCCGCCCGCGTCCGGGTGAGCCGGTCTCCCCCGGACCGTCGAAGTCGGCTGCTCCGCGGTCGGACGCACCCCGGCCCGCGGCACCGGCCCCGGACGCTCCGGCGAAGGAGGCGCCCGAGGCCCCCAAGCCGGAGGCCCCGAAGTCGGCACGGCCCGCGCCTGCACCGTCGGAGGCGTCGCGGCCCGCGCCGCCGACGCCCGCACAGCCGACGCCCGCACAGCCGACGCCCGCCCAGCCCACGCCGGCCCAGCCCACGCCGGCCCAGCCCACGCCGGCCCAGCCCACGCCGGCCCAGCCCGAGGCAGCCAAGCCCGCACCACCGAGCCCGCCGAGGACGAAGCCGGACTCCCCGGCTCCGGGCCCGGCCTCCTCCGGCGCGCCGACATCGCAGCCGTCCGGGACAGCACGCAAGGACACGGGGTCCACCAAGCCCGACCCCTCGGCCCGACCGGCCGCGGGTGCCGCTGCCGGTCCGCGCGCGGAAGCGGCGGTCGCACCGACGGCCCCGACCACCGGCGCACCGGCCCAGCCGACGACCCGCCCCACGGCACCCACGGGTTCCCCGGACGCACCGCGACGCAAGGGTGTGCCGATGCCGGCGGCGACGGCGGGATCGATCGCCGCTGCCGCTGAGCGCTCGCAGGACGGTCTCGACGGACCCGGCGACGCGACCCGCGTCCAGCCTGCGGTGGCGGAGCCGGTGCCGGCCCCGGCGCGCCGACCGAAGCCGTACGACGAGCCGGCGACGTCGACGCAGCCGGCTGCGGCCTCCCCCAGCCGGAAGGCCCGCCTGCGGATCCACCGGGTCGACCCGTGGTCGGTGATGAAGATGTCGTTCGCCCTGGCGATCGCCCTCGGCATCGTGACCGTCGTCGCGGTGACGATCGTCTGGGCCGTGCTCGGCGCCGCCGGCGTGTGGGAGGCGATCAACCAGAGCGTCGCCACCGTCCTGAACGACAACGCCGACGCCTTCGACATCTCCGAGTACGTCGGGTTCGGCCGGATCATCGGGCTGACGATCGTGATCGCAGCGATCGACGTCGTCCTGATCACGGCCCTCGCAACCGTCGGCGCGTTCCTCTACAACCTGGCCGCGCACCTGCTCGGCGGGTTCGAGGTGACGCTCGCCGAGGACGACTGACCTGTGTCCGGTGAGCCCGGGCGGACCCGATTTGGGGCCGCTCGGGGTCACCGGGTAAAGTCTCCGTCGGCTCACCTGAGCAGGTGAGAGGGGCCTATAGCTCAGCTTGGTTAGAGCGCTTCCCTGATAAGGAAGAGGTCACAGGTTCAAGTCCTGTTAGGCCCACCGTTTCGTCGTGGCCGGGCACCCTACGGGTGCGGCCGGCCCGCTGGTACCGTGTCTGCGGGTGGCGGTCGTCGCCCGGCGCTGCCGCGCCGGGAGGGATCGCCGATCCCCCAGCACCCATCGTGAGGAGACCCGGATGAAGAAGATCATCGTCGCGCTCGTGGCTGCCGCGGGCGTGTTCTTCGTTGTGAAGAAGAAGAAGTCCGGCAAGACCGAGGAGCCGTGGTCGGAGGCCACCGACCAGGTCTGAGACCGGTTCCCGCGGTCTCCGGATCGCGGTGCCAGGGGCTGTGGCGCAATTGGTAGCGCACCTGCTTTGCAAGCAGGGGGTTAGGGGTTCGAGTCCCCTCAGCTCCACCCGTCGTGCTGGGTCGCCCCGCACCGGTTCAGCAGCCTGCGGGCGCTGACGCGTCGGCTCCGGCGGGTCGGACGTCGAGCCGGACCTCGTCGGAGACACCGACCAGATAGGTGCTCCCGCGCTCACGCGTCCACGAGGTCGGCAGCAGCACGTACTGGTCGCCGGCGACGATCAGCAGGGCGAGGCCCGCGTACGTCAGCCGGTAGCCCTCGTCCTCGGACGGAACCTCCGCCGTGTCCGCCTCGCACAGCCGGACGCCTTCGCCCGCCGGGATTCCCAGGTCGCGGGTGCTGTGCACGAGGACGGTCGGTCCGGTCGGGAGACCATCCACGAGGTCGGCGGCGCGCTGCCGGCCGACCGCGGCGGAGTAGTCGGCCACGGCCCAGAAGAGCGCGAGCGCGACGACGACGAACACCGCGACCGTCTCGAACGCCCGTGCCCGCCGTTGTGCCGGAGTCACCCGTGCCGCTCGCGCGCGCAGGACCGCTGCGAGCAGGAGGACGCCGGCGACCAGCGACAACGGGGCCACGACGAGACCGTCCACGGGAGCGCGCCCGAACAGACCGAGGATCCCTTCGAGGGTGAGCAACGCACCGAGGACCAGAGCGACCGCCGGTGTCGCGCGCGCGGTGAGGACACGACGGAGGGCATCGGGGGCGACCGCGACGACCCAGCTCGCTCCCACCGTCAGCAGGGCCACCACGGCGACCGGTACGAACAGGCCGTCCTGGGCGCCGAGGAGGTAGTCGGTCGTGCTCAGGTGGAGAACCGTCGTGTCGAGCCCGAAGTAGCCGAAGAGCGCCGCCGCGCGCGACCAGCCGAAGAAGAAGAGCAGCGCCGTCAGCAGGGTGACGGGGGCGACGACCTGCCCGACGATCCGCGCGAGCCGCGAGACGGTGACCGTGGTGTCCGTCTCGGCGTCGGTCACCGCGCCTCCACCGGCGCGCTGTCGCTCGGATGACCGAGGCCCTCGGTGATCTCTCCACCGTCGCCCTCGTCGACGCTCTGCTCCGCGGGTGCCTCACCGTCGTCCGTGCCGCCGTCGTCCGTGCCGCCGTCGTCGGTGCCGTCGCCGTCGTCGGTGCCGTCCCCGTCGTCCGTGCCGTCACCCTCGTCCGTGCCGCAGGAGTCGTCGGTCACGACCTGGAGGGTGGAGCCACGCTCGATCTCGGTCCCGCCGGGCGGGTCGAAGCCCTGGTAGCAGGGCCCGTCGCCCCACACGATCTCGACGCACTCGGTGCCGTCCCCGCAGGCGTCGACGACGACCCCGCGGATCGCGTCCTCGAGGCCGGCGAGCGGTTGTCCGGGGTCGGGCACGCTCGGGACGTCGATCGGGGACCCGGTGGCTCCCCCACCGCCTCCCCCACCGCCTCCTCCTCCGCCGCTCCCGCCGCCCGACCCGCCGCCGTTCCCGGACCCGCCGTCCCCGTCGTCGGTGCCGCCGTCCTCGCCGCCGCATCCCGCGAGCAGCACGACTGCCAGCAGCGCGGCCCCCAGCCTCTGTCGCATCGCGAGCACCTCCCCGGTGTGCGGGGGATATCGCGAAGGTAGTCCCGCCGAGGACTCACCGCGCGCCCGGTTGCACGCGCGGGACGGCGGGTCTCAGCCCGACGGGCTTGAAAGCGATACCCCGGGGGGTAATATCGACGCATGAGCGACTCCCCGGAGCATCGGATCGTGGTCGTCGGTGGCGTCGCCGGCGGCATGAGCTGCGCCGCCCGTGCCCGCCGGCTCGACGAGCGTGCCGAGATCACGGTGCTCGAGCGCGGCGAGCACGTCTCGTTCGCGAACTGCGGCCTGCCGTACCACGTCGGCGGTGAGATCGACGACGCGGCGGCCCTGCTGGTCCAGACTCCGCAGAGCCTGCGCGCCGCCCTCGACCTGGATGTCCGGACGGGGCACGACGTCGTGGCGCTCGACGCACGGGCGAAGACGGTCACGGTCCGGACCGCGAGCGGCACGCACGAGCTCCCGTACGACACCCTCGTCCTCTCCCCTGGTGCCCGTGCGGTGCGGCCGGCGATCCGCGGGTTGGACTCACCGCGCGTCCGCACCCTGCGGACGGTCGACGACGCGATCACGCTGCGCGAGCGCGTGGACGACGGCGCGCGTCGTGCGGTCGTGCTCGGTGCCGGGTTCATCGGGGTGGAGGCCGCCGAGGCGCTGGCCGGGCGTGGGCTCGAGGTCGAGCTGGTCGACGTCGCTCCTCACGTGCTTCCCGCGCTCGACCCGGAGCTGGCGCACCTCGTCGCCGCCGAGCTCGGCCGGATCGGCGTCCGGACCCGTCCTGGCACCGCGGCCACCGAGATCGTGCCGCGCGAGGGCGGCGACGAGGTCCTGCTCGCTGACGGGACCGTGCTGGAGGCGGACCTGATCGTGCTCTCCGCGGGCGTGCGGCCGGACACCGAGACCTTCGAGGCCGCGGGGGTCGTGTGCGAGCGCGGCGCCGTGGTGACCGACGAGCACGGACGGACGAACCTGCCCGACGTGTGGGCCGTCGGCGACGCCGTCGCGAGCACCGACGCCGTCACCGGCCTGCGCCGTCCCGTCGCGCTGGCCGGCCCGGCGAACCGTGCCGGCCGCCTCGTCGCCGACGCGATCGTGCGCGGTCCGGACGCGAGCCGACCGATCCCCGCTCCACTCGGCACGACCGTCGTGCGTGTCGGCGACCTGACCGCGGCGACGACCGGCGCGAGCCGGCGCGCCGTCGCCGAGGCCGGGATCGCCGTGCACACCCTGCACCTCCATCCGCTCCACCACGCCGGATACTTCCCCGGTGCCGAGCCCCTCCACCTGGTCGTGCACGTCCGTGCGGGCGACGGGCTGCTCCTCGGGGCCCAGGCCGTCGGTTCGTCCGGGGTCGACAAGCGCATCGACGTGCTCGCGACCGCGTTGCGCAACCACGCGACCGTCGCCGACCTCATCGACCTCGACCTCGCGTACGCCCCGCCGTACGGGCAGGCCAAGGACCCGGTGAACCTCGCCGGGCTGGTCGGCTCGAACGTTCTCGACGGGACCCTGCGGCTCTGGTACGCCGACGAGCTCGAGGACACGCTGCGGACCTCGCTGGTCCTGGACGTGCGCAGCGAGGCGGAGTTCGCCTCCGGCCACCTGCCCGGGTCGGTGAACGTCCCCCACACCGACCTGCGCGAGCGCATCTCCGAGGTGCGTTCGGCGGCGGGTGGACGCCCGGTCCGCACCCTGTGCGGATCCGGGGTCCGCTCGCACCTGGCCCATCGGATCCTGGCGCAGGCGGGACTCGACTCGGCCTCGCTGTCCGGCGGCATGCTGACCCTGCGAGCGACGCTCGCTGCGACGGCCGACCAGATCCTCACCACCGACGACCCGCTCGCCCGAGCGTCGTGACGCCGACGCCCTGCCCGCCACCGACCGAGGAGACCCCATGGCCACCGATGCCGAGACCCAGCGCAAGATCCTGAACCGGCTCAAGCGGGCCCGCGGCCAGCTGGACGCGGTGATCACCGCTGTCGAGACCGGCGGTCGGTGCCGCGACGTGGTCACCCAGCTCGCCGCCGTCTCGAGTGCGCTGGACCGCGCCGGGTTCGCGATCGTCTCCACGGCACTGAAGGACTGCATCGCCGACCCCGAGCAGGCCGCGACCGACGAGGACGGGCTCACCACCGACGAGCTCGAGAAGCTCTTCCTCATGCTGGCCTGACCGCGCGACCCCCCGACCCGTTCGACCCGAGCCGAAGGAGCACCCCATGTGCCAGCCCGCCACCTGCCGGACCTGTGGCAAGACCACCTGGACCGGATGTGGACGCCACGTCGACGACGTGATGCGCAACGTCCCTGCTGACCGCCGCTGCGCGGGGCACGACTCCGAGCAACGACCCGGCCTCCTCGGACGACTGCTCGGCCGCTGACCGACCTCAGGTCTCGACCGACGTCAGGTGCGGTCGCTTGGCGACCCGGCCGTCCCCGGACGACCGGCCGCTCAGACGTCGCCCCAGCCACGGGCCGACGTGCGTGCCGAACCACGCAGCCTCACCGAGCGCACGCTCGGCGATCCTGCGGGCCGGTGGTGGCGGGAGCGGGTGACGCCAGCGGTCGTCGGCACCGGGGACACCCACCAGGTCGGCCATCGCGTCGGCCAGCAGCAGGTGACCCTCCGGGTTGAGGTGCAGGCGGTCGTCCGCCCACACCCGGGGGTCGCCGGCGGCGGGGACGGCGGCGGCGTCGAGCAGCAGCGCCCCACGTCGGCTCGCGATCTCCCGGATCCGGTCGGAGAGGTCGTCGACCCGACCTCTCAGCAGTCGACCGACCGGCGAGACGCTCGACAGATCGGGGAAGGTCATCAGGAGGACGTCCGCACCGGCGTCGCGCAACCGCGCCGCGACCGCGTCGATGTCGGCGGCGACCGTGCCCCCGTCGAAGCGCGGCCGGATAAGGTCGTTCATCCCGACCAGGACGCTGGCGAGATCCGGCTCGAGAGCGCAGGCGGGACCGACCTGGTGGGTCCGGACCTGACGGGTCACCGTGCCGCGGACCGCCAGGTTCGCGTACCGCAGCCCGGGCCAGGCCCGTGCCATCCGGACCGCGAGACGATCAGCCCACCCGCTCGGAGTGCCGTCGCGGTACGGCTCGTCGCCGACGCCCTCGGTCGTGCTGTCGCCCAGGGCGACGAAGCGCGCGTACACCGGGCCTACACGTGCTCGAGAGCGAACGCGGTGGTGGTCGCCAGCACGTCCGCTCGGTTCGTCTCGTTGAAGATCTCGTGCCGCGCCCCGGGGTAGATCCGCTCGGTGAGGTCGGTTCCTCGGATCGCCTCGATCCCTGCTCGCGTCGCGTCGATCGGCACCAGCTCGTCCTCCGACCCGTGCATCCACAGCGTCGGCAGGTCGCCGAGGTCGCCCGCCTCGGTGATCAGCTCCAGCTCGGACCTCAGCGCGAGCAGCGTCTCCCGCCGGAACGTCCCGTGCCACACCAGCGGATCGTTGCTGTACGCCTCACCGACCGCCGGGTCGCGCGAGAGCGTCGCGACGTCGATCGGGATCTCCGGGATCTCCGGCAGGTCGGCCAGGGCGAGGGCGGCCCACGACCCGAGCACCGGACCCGAGAGGATCAACGCGGACAGGCCGTCACCGTAGCGCTGCGCGTAGCGAGCGGCGATCATCCCACCCATCGAGTGTCCGATCAGCACGACCGGCAGGCCCGGATGGTCCGCACGGGCGTCCGCGACGACGTCGTGCAGATCGTCGACCACGGGCTCGAAGTCGGCGATCGAGACACGTTCCCCGCCGGAGCGCCCGTGCCCGACGTGATCCGGTCCGACCACCAGCGCCCCGTCGTCGCCGAGGCGGCGCGCCACCTCCTCGTACCGGCCGAGGTGCTCGCCGTAGCCGTGCACGAGCACGGCGATCCAGGTCGCCTGCGGGTTCGGCCAGTGGTGCACGGCGAGATCGTCGTGACGACCCGGGCGGGTGCTGACGTGCGCGGTGCTGGGGAGGGGTGTCATGAGTCGGATGCTCGCAGCGGCGGCGCGTCGCGGCAACCGTCACGCCGTCAGGGGCGACGGGCGAGCGCTCCGACGGCGCTCGTGGTGAGCCCGTCCGCGAGGGAGGCGACGTCGTCGACGACCTCGACCGCTCCGGCGTCCCGGAGCTCGTCCGTCCCGACCCCGCCCGACCGCACGGCCACGAAGGTGACGCCTGCGCGCACCGCGGCGTGACCGTCCCACATGGCGTCGCCCACGAGCACGGCCCGCTCGGCGGGGATCCCGGCGCGCTCGAGCGCGACCTCGACGATCCCCGGTTCCGGCTTGGCCTCGTCGACGTCGTCGGCGCTCGTCACCGCATCGACCAGGTCGTCGCAGTCGAGCACGCTCCGCGCCCGCTCGAGCTCGTCGGGCGGCGCCGAGGTGGCGAGCACCACGGCCAGTCCGATCTCCTGGCACCGGGACAGCAGATCCCGTGCTCCCGTGAACGCGCGCAGCTCCCCGGCCCGCGCCGCGTACTCCGCCGCGTGCGCCTCCTTGACCGCGCGGCGTGCGTCCTCGTCGGCGTCCGGCACGAGGGTGTCGAGAAGTCGCTCCCCGTCCATCCCGATCGCCCGGTGGGTGCGCCAGTCGTCCACCGCCATGCCGTGCTGCGCGAAGGCGGTGTGCCAGGCGGAGACGTGCAGGTAGTTGGAGTCGATCAGCGTCCCGTCGACGTCGAACAGGACGGCGGCTCGTGCGCGGCTGGGTGCGGTCATCCCCCGAGCCTGCGCGACGACGCGGGCTCCTGCAACAGCGCCGACCGCGCCCGGGCGACCTGGACGAACCGCGGCAGCACGTCGGTGGGGTGCATCACGACGCTGGACCGTGCCACCGCCAGCAGGGCGTCGACCTCCGACGGGTCGAAGTACCCGGCGTGGCGGTACGTCTCGATCCGCAGGCACAGCCCGTCCACGTCGAGCTCGGGGTGGAACTGCGTGGCGTAGACGTGCCGGCCGACCCGGAACGCCTGCACGGGGCACGCAGCCGAACCGGCGAGCCGGACGGCGTGCGGCGGCAGCGACGTGATCGCCTCCTTGTGTCCGACGAACGCGTCGAACCGCCGCGGCAGCACGCCGAAGACCCCGTCGGCGCAGCCGTCCTCCGTCAGCGTGATCGGGACCGACCCGATCGGCTCGGCGTACGTGCGGTCGACCACGGCGCCCTGGTGCGTCCCCAGGGCTCCGATCCCGTAGCACGCACCGAGGAACGGGAAGTCGGCGGCGACCACGCGATCGAGGAGGAGGGCGAGATCCTCTTCGGCGCGCCGCTGCGCGGGGCTCTTCTGGTGCTCCGGGTCGCTCGCGTTGTACGGCCCGCCGCCGAGGACGATCCCGGCGAAGGCCTCGAGGTCGAACGGCGGCAGCGGGTCGCGATCGAGCCGGTGACGATGCAGGTCCGACGGCTCGAGACCGCTGAACCGCAGGAACGCTGCGTACTCGTCGTCCGCGGCGGCGTCGTCCGCCCGGATGCTGAGCAGCAGGAACGGCTTCACCCTGAGACCCTACGCGCGGTCACGCTCGTGCGCGGCCTCAGTCCACGTCGGACAGCAGCGAGCCACGCTCCGCACGCCGGCGGCGCTGCTCGGCCGGGTCCGGCACCGGGGCAGCGGCGATCAGCTGCCGGGTGTAGTCCTCGCGCGGGTTCCGCAGGACGTCGGCTCGGCTGCCCTCCTCGACGATCCGACCGCCGCGCATCACCGCGACCCGGTTCGCGACGGCATCCACGACGGCGAGGTCGTGGGTGATGAACAGGCAGGCGAACCCGAGCTCGCGCTGGAGCTCGCCGAACAGGTCGAGGACGGTCGCCTGGACCGACACGTCGAGCGCCGAGGTCGGCTCGTCGGCGATCAGGAGGTCGGGATCGAGCGCGAGGGCCCGCGCCAGACTCACCCGCTGGCGCTGTCCCCCCGAGAGCTCGTGCGGGTAGCGCCGCGCGAAGGCCGGCGGGAGCTCGACCCGCTCGAGCAGCGCGGCGACCTTCGCCCGGCGCTGCGTGTCGGAGAGCCCGCTCTGGACGCGCAGCGGCTCGGCCACGCAGTCGCTGATCGTCATGTGGGGGTTGAGCGACGCGGCCGGGTCCTGGAAGACGAACCCGAAACGTCCCCGCAGGTCCCGCAGCGCGCGGTCGGACATCCCGCCGATGTCGGTGCCGGCGACGGTGACCGTGCCGGCGGTGGGCTTCTGGAGGCCCACCGCCACCCGGCCCAGGGTCGACTTGCCGGACCCCGACTCGCCGACCAGCCCGAGCACCTCGCCGCGTCGGATCTGCAGGTCGACGTCGTCGACCGCGCGGAAGTCCGGTCGTCCCAGGCCGCCTCGGAACTCCACCACGAGACCGCTGGTGGTCAGCACCGGCGGCGCGTCCTCGGCGACGTCGGGTCCCCCGGTGCCGTGGCCGAGGTGCGGCACGGCGCCGAGCAGCCGGCGCGTGTACGGGTGCCTCGGTGCGGCGAAGAGCCGGTCGGTCGGAGCCTGCTCGATGATGCGGCCGCGATACATCACGACCGCACGGTCGGCCATGTCGGCGACGACGCCCATGTTGTGGGTGATCAGCACGATCGCCGTGCCCAGCCGCTCACGCAGGTCGAGGAGGAGCTCGATGATCGCCGCCTGGACGGTGACGTCGAGGGCGGTCGTGGGCTCGTCGGCGATGATCACGTCGGGCTCCAGCGCGATCGCCATCGCGATCATCACGCGTTGCTTCTGACCGCCCGACAGCTGGTGCGGGTAGTAGTCGACGCGGTCCTCGGGATCGGGGAGCCCGACCAGCTCGAGCAGCTCGACCGCGCGCGCCTGCGCGTCCGTGCGGGACAGCTGCGTGTGAGCGCGCAGCGTCTCCACGATCTGCCAGCCGATCGTACGGACGGGGTCGAGCGCCGTGCCCGGCTCCTGGAAGATCATGGCGATCCGCCGCCCCCGGATGGTCCGGAGCCGTCGCGGCGGGAGCCCGAGGAGCTCGGTCACCTCGCCCTCCTCGCTGCGGATCGTCGCGGACCCCGAGACCTCGGCGGTCGCAGGCAGCAGGCCCAGGACGGCCCGCGAGCTCACGGACTTGCCGGACCCGGACTCGCCCACGACCGCGACGACCTCGCCGGGCGCCACGTCGAAGCTGATCCGGTCCACGGCGCGCACCGGCTCGGCGTCGGTGCGGAAGCTCACGGCCAGGTCGGTCAGGCTGAGCGCCGCGACCCGCCGTACGTCCGGGTCGATCCGCGCCGCGTCGTCGAGCTCCGCCTCGTCCAGCCCGGACGACGTGACGGCCTGCGCGTACTCGCGCTCGACCTCCTCCTCGTCGGCCGTCGTGACAGAACCGGTCCGCGTGCGCAGCATCGGGTTGAGGACGTCGTTGAGGCTCTCGCCGACCAGCGTCACGCCGATCACCATGAGCACGATCGCCAGACCCGGGAACACACCGGTCCACCAGATGCCGTTCGTGGCGTCCGGCATGGCCTTGTTCAGGTCGTAGCCCCACTCCGCGGCCGACGAGGGCTCGATCCCGAAGCCCAGGAACCCGAGGCCGGCGAGCGTGAGGATCGCCTCGGAGGCGTTCAGGGTCGCGATCACGGGAACCGTCTGGCGGACGTTCGACAGGACGTGCCCGAACAGGATCCGCGGGGTCCGGGTCCCGATCACCCGCGCAGCGTCGACGTACGGCTCGGCCTTCACGGCGAGCGTCGCGTTGCGTACGACCCGGAAGTACTGCGGGATGAACACGACCGTGATCGAGATCGCCGCCGCGAGGATGCCGCCCACGACCCCCGACGATCCCCCGGCGAGGACGATCGACACGACGATCGCGAGCAGCAGCGACGGGAACGCGTACAGCGCGTCGGTGACGAGCACGAGCGCACGGTCGAGCGTGCCGCCGAGATAGCCCGACAGCAGCCCGAGCGGCACCCCGACCGACAGCGACAGCGTCACCGCCAGCACGATCACCGACACCGCCGTACGGGCGCCGTAGATCACGCGGGAGAAGACGTCCTGGCCGCCGACGGTCGTCCCCCACCAGTTCTGTGCCGACGGGGGTTGCTGCGTGCCGAACCGGACGCCGTCGACGCCGGTCTGGTTGAAGCCGTACGGAGCGATCCACGGCGCGAACACGGCGAGGACGACGAACAGGACGACGAGGGTGATTCCGACCAGGAGCATGGCCCGCTGGAGGCCGCGGGTCGAGACGATCAGGGAGCGCACGGGATCCTCCTCAGAACCGGACCCGGGGGTCCACGAAGGCGACGATCACGTCGATGACGAGGCTCGCGAGCGCGACGACGAGCGCGATCACCGTCACGATGCCCTGCACGGCGATGAAGTCGCGCTTGATCAGGTACTGGGCGAGCGTGTAGCCGATGCCCTGCCACTCGAAGGTGGTCTCGGTGAGGACGGCACCGCTGAGGAGCAGGGCCACCTGGAGACCCATCACCGTGACCACGGGGACGAGCGCGTTGCGGAAGGCGTGCTTGCGCTCCACCCGGCGCTCGGTCACGCCGCGGGCGCGGGCGGCGGTGACGTAGTCGGCGCGCTGCGTCTGGATCAGGTTCACCCGGACCAGCCGCAGGAACACGCCGCTGGTGAGCAGCCCGAGCGCGAGCGCCGGCAGGATCGCGTGCAGGAGGACGTCGCCGACGTACGCGGGGTCTCCCCAGAGGATCGCGTCGATGATCATGATGTGCGTCTGGGGGTCGACGTCCTGCAGCGCCAGCTCGGTCGACGTGCTCGCGCGACCGGCGACCGGGAGCCCCAGCGGGACGAACGCGAGCTTGAGCAGCAGTCCGAGGAAGAAGACGGGTGTGGCGTAGACGAGGATCGAGAACAGCCGCAGCGCGGCGTCCGGCCAGCGGTCGCGGTTGCGCGCCGCCATCCGCCCCAGCGGCACGCCGACGCCGAACGCGATGATCAACGCCCAGAACGCGAGCTCGAGCGTCGCGGCCCCGTTCACGACGAGCACGTCGGAGATCTCGCGGCCGTCGGTCATCGCGGTGCCGAAGTCGCCGTGGAGGATGCCGGTCAGGTAGTCCCAGTACTGCTGCAGCAGCGGGGCGTCGAGCCCGGCCTGCGCCTTGCGCTCCGCGATCTGCTCGGGCGAGAGCCGCCCGCCCTGGGCGGCGGTGATCGGGTCGCCGATCACCCGCATCAGGAGGAAGACGAACGTCACGAGGATGAACATCATCGGGATCACGAGGAGGACCCGGACCAGGAAGTAGCGGGCCAGCGGACTGAGCCCTCCGCGTCTGCGGGTCTGCGGCTCGGGGCTCTGGGGCCGGTCCGGCACCGAGAACGTCTCGGCGGTCGCCATGAGGCACCGCTCCCTTCTTACGACTGATGTGCGGACGACGATCCCGTACGGGGCTCGTGCGCTGGCAGGCCCGGGCGGGCCGCGACCGGTGCCGCGGCCCGCCCGGGCTCATCGGGTCCCGTCGAGCCCGACGGGACCGCTGATCACTTGGACAGCGAGGTGAGGCGGAACTTGAACGCGGCGTCGAGCGTGTTCTCCACCCCCTGCACCTCGTCGGTCGCGACCGCGACCTGAGCGCCCGACAGCAGCGGGAGGATCGGCAGCTGCTCGGCCACCATCTGCTGTGCCTGGCCCATCAGGTCCTCGCGCGTCGCCGGGTCGGACTCCGTCCGCTCGGCGTCGAGCAGCTTCGTCATCGCGGGGTCCTCGTAGTGCGACTGGAGGAAGTTGTTCGGCGCGAAGAACGGCGTGAGGTAGTTGTCGGCGTCGGGGAAGTCCGGGAACCAGCCGAGCTGGTACGCCGGGTAGGCGTCGGCGACGCGCTCCTCGGAGTAGGTGGTCCACTCGGTCGACTGGAGGTTGACCGTGAACAGCCCGGACTCCTCGAGCTGACGCTTGACCTCGTTGTACTCCTGGTCCGAGCTGGAGCCGTAGTGGTCGGGGTTGTACTGCAGGTTCAGCTCGACCGGTGTCGAGACGCCGGCGTCGGAGAGGTACTTCGCCGCCGCGTCCGCGTCCGGTGCGGAGCCGTACAGCTCCTCGAACGGGGTCGTCGCGCCCGGCAGACCCTCGGGGATGACCGAGTACGCCGGGACGTAGGTGCCCTTGTAGACCTGCTCGGAGATCGCCTGGCGGTCCACCAGCGACGCCGCCGCCTGGCGCACGGCCAGCTTCTGGGCGTCGTCCGCGCCCGGCATCGTCTTCAGGTTGAACACGATGTAGCGCAGCTCGCCGCCGGCCCCGGTGTGCACCGTGACGCCGTCGGTGTCCTCGAGGCTCTCGATGTCGGTGGGCGACAGCGAGCGCCACGCGACGTCGATGTTCTGCTTCTCGATGTCGAGCTTGAGGTTGTTCGCGTCCGCGTAGTACTTGATCGTGACCTGCGGGATCTGGGCGGCGTTGTACGCGCCGTCGTAGTCGTCGTTGGCCTCGAACTCGGCGAGCTGGTTCTTCTCGTACGAGCCGATCGTGTACGGGCCGGAGAAGCCCTGGGCCTCGACGGCCTCCTCGTCGGACAGCACCGCGTCCGCCGGGTAGACCGACTCGTCGACGATCGGGCCGGCCGAGGTGACGAGGACCTGCGGGAAGGTCTGGTCGTTCGGGGTCTTGAGGGTGAAGACGACGGTCGTGTCGTCGGTCGCCTCGACGCTCGCCATGTTGGTGAGCAGCGACGCAGGCCCGTTCGGGTCGTCGATGTCGACGATCCGCTGGAAGGAGAACGCGACCGACTCGGCCGTCAGCGGGTTGCCGTTGGCGAAGGTCAGCCCGTCCTTCAGCGTGCAGGTGTAGGTCGTCGGGGTGTCGAAGTCGCACGACTCGGCTGCGTCGGGCTGCGGTGAGTCGGCGCCCTCCGGGAAGTTCAGGAGGTACTGGTAGACCTGGGTCTGCACCATCAGCGAGCCGTTGTCGTACGCTCCCGCCGGGTCGATGGAGACCACCTTGTCGGTCGTGCCGAGGACGAGGGAGTCGGATCCTGAGTCCGGGTCCGATCCGTCGTTGCCTGCCCCGCACGCGCCCACACCGAGGGTGAGAGCAGCAGCGCCGGCGATTGCGGCCGCTGCGCGATACTTCTTCACGTCGTAACTCCTCGCGTCAAGTCGGGCCGCGCCGCGATAATTCACGGGCATTCGCGGCCAGATCGGTAGGGATTTCGGAAAGGGAAACCGGACGGCACGCTACTCCTGGAGCGGTTCGATCCCTAGGGTGCGGGCGCGGTCTTCACCCGACTGTTACCGAGAGCGAGCCGTGGGTGACCCGGTGGGCCTCGCAGGATCTAGAGTGCGCGGGGTGGAGAGTGCAGCAGGTGGTCCGAGCGACCCGGCGGACCCGCGACCCGAGGTCGAGGTCCGTCCGGACGTCGCCGTATGGCTGACCGGGCCCGGTGGCGGGTGGAGCGCCGAGGAGCGCGCCTCGTGGGTCTCGGAGGCGCAGTACGCGGTGGCGAGCGACTTCGAGCTGGAGGCGGAGCCGAACGGCGTGGCCCTGCGCGAGTACCTCCTCGCCCTGCTGACCTCCTTCTCGCAGTGGGACACGCACGCCGACCTGACGTTCTTGCGGCTCCGGACGATCGCGGACGCACCGGTCCCGGTCGGCCTCGAGCTGTACGCCGCGCAGGACGCGGCCGACATCGCGCACGACCTCGGCATCGCCCCGCCCTCGAACGACCCCGCAGCATGGCTCGTCGACCTGCACGGCGCCGTCAGCCCGGACGAGAGCGCCGGTGAGGTGTCGCGGGAGAGAGTCACCGACGCCCCCGGGTGGGAACGCATCGTCTCCTGGGTCGCCGAGCCCGAGGTGACCTCACGGGTCCGCTACGTCCGGCGCTTCGCCGGGTCCGACGTCGTCGCGGTGCTGCGGTGCGGCGGGCTCGATCCCGCGGCGACGATCGAGGCGCTGCCGGACCTGGACGACCTCGCGGCCGCCGTGGTCGTCGGAGGCGAGTCGTGAGCGCGCGGCCGGTCAGCGGCTACCGGGTCGCGCTTCCGCCGCCCTGGACGCGCATCCCGTTGCGCCGCGGCACCGAGGACGCGGTCCGCGCGATCGTCGACGACGTCGCCGAGCACCACACGCCGAAGGAGATCCCGCCGGACCAGGTCGGACCCAAGAAGCGCGAGCTGGTCGCGGCGATGATGACGCAGGCGCGCGAGTCCGCCGACAAGGGCGGCGTCGACCTGTACATCCCGCTCGACGCGATCCACGGCTACGCGGTCGAAGCGTCGTTCGTCGTGAGCGAGGTCACACCGAGCGCGTTGATGGAGGCCGACGAGGTCCCGCAGGTGATGGCCTCGTTGCTGCGGGATCCAGGCACCGAGCCGGTCACGGTCGCCGACACCGTGTGGGTGCGACGGCTCGTGGAGGTGCCCCCGCCGGACGCGGACTCGGCGCCGTCGAAGCGGGTGGAGTACGTGACGGCCTTGCCGGGAGCTCCGCGATACTGGATCCTGTCGTCGTTCGCGACGGTCGGTGATCCGATCACCGGAGCCGACGGCGAGGGCGACCTTCGCATCGAGCTGTTCGACGCGATCATGTCGACGTGGCGCTGGGAGTACGACGAGGAGGGGTCCGGTGGCTGACCTGAAGGTCGACTACTACAGGCTGGAGGACAGCGAGCGGGTGATGAGCCAGCTCAAGAGCGAGTTCGACGGCATCGAGGACGACGTCAGCGACAGCACGAGCGTGTGGAGCCATCCGAAGGTCCGCGATGCGATGGGTGACTTCGCCGGCAACATGGACTACAACCGCAAGAAGCTCTCGCAGAAGCTCCAGGACTGCGGGGAGAAGGTCAGCAACACCCTCGAGACCTTCCGCGGCGCCGACGCCGAGCTCGCCAAGCAGCTCGACGAGGAGCGTGAGGGATGAGCGCGCGCCACGGCGACTGGCACCTGCTCGGCTACGACGAGGACCCGGTCCCGGGGTCGTGGACCGACATCCAGGACGCCGGCACGCACTACACCCGGGTCGCGAACAAGATCGAGAGCCAGGTCCGGCGGCTGCGCAACCTTGCCGACGACGACGAGATCCTCAAGGGCGAGTACGCCGACGGGCTGCGGGAGTCGTGCCGCGACACCGCGGACGACCTCGAGCGTGCCCAGGGGCGGTTCGAGACCGTCGGCAGCCAGCTCGGACAGTGGTGGGAGCCCGTCCAGACCGCGAGGACCGAGACGTGGGGTGCGCTCCAGGACGCGGAGGAGGCCCAGAGGTCGCTCGACCAGAACCCGGAGCCGATGCCGCGCCCGTACGGCGGGCCGGAGCTGACCCCGGACCAGCAGGACGCACGGGACCGCCAGCAGCGCCACCACGACAACGCGGTCGGGGCGATGGAGGCCGCCCGCGGACGGGCCCGCCGCGCGCTGGAGCCGTACGACGAGAAGGCCGAGTCCGTCGCGAAGGCGATCCGCGACGCCTCCGACGACGACATGAAGGACAGCCGCTGGGACCGGTTCAAGAACTGGATCGACGACAACGCCGGGTGGCTGAAGACCGTCGCGGACATCATCGGCTGGGTCGTGACGGTGGTCGCGGTGGTGGCGCTGTTCTGCACGCCGGCCGGGTGGGTGCTGGCGCTGGTGGCGGCGATCGCACTGGTCGGGGTGGGGATCAGATTCATGCTCGCGGCGAGCGGCAACGGGTCGTGGGCCGACTTCGCGATCGACCTCGTCGGTGTGCTCACGCTCGGCACCGGCAAGATCGCTGCGAGCCTGGCCAAGGTCGGCCGGACGGCGACGTTGCGGGCGATCGCCCCGCGTGCGGCCAACCTGGCGCGCGGCCGCGCGGTCACGGCGGCGCGTGAGGCGTTCACCAACGCCCGGTGGTTCCGCAAGCCCGGGGTCTGGCTGACCAGGTCCAACCCGATCTCGCGCTGGATGGCGGGACGCACCGCGTACACCACGACCAAGCACGCGTGGCTGACCAAGGAGCTCCCGGACGTCACGCGCGTGGAGACGCTGCTGGCGGGCCTGGACGACGGGGCGGCGGCGATGCGCAAGGAGCTCGCGGCCCTGCGGACCCAGTTCCCCGACCTGGTGTCGCCGATGTACTCCCGCTCGGCGACGGCCGCGCTGCGCGCGGCGCAGGTCGGGACGGGCGTCGACGCGCTCGACAAGTCGCTCGGCGGCATCCCCGGCGTCTGGGACGGTGTCGGCCCGTACGGCGACCTGAAGGACACCACGAAGTACGCCCCGGGCGGCCACCTTGGCTGAGCCCCGCGCGCCGATCGGCGACGCGCCCCGCTGGGTCACGGTGCACGTCCTCGTGCTCGCCGCGACCATGGCCGTCGCGATCGCCGCGGGGCTGCTGCTCGGCGAGGACGCGTCCGCGTGGGTCCGCGGCTTCCTGGCCGTCGCCGGCGTCGCGAACCTCCTGAGCCTGGCCCGGCAGTACGGCCGCCGCCGGGACCGCGTCGACGGCGGAGAGCTCACCTACGTGCGGCTTGCCACCGTCTTCATGACGCTCCTGCCGACCGCAGGCTACTTCCTGACCTGGCCCGTCGGGATCGCGCTGCTCGCCTGGACGTTCCTCGGCCGTCGGCACCGGGCCCGCGCCGACGGCTGAGCGGCCGGCGGGTCGGTTCGCCCGGTTCGTTACCCTGGGAGCGGCGCGCGCGTGCCGTCGCGCACCTCGTCGGCCTGTCCCCAGGAGCTCATGCGATGACCAGCACCCAGCACTCCGCGCTCAACCAGTCGCTCGCGTCGTTCGACCCCGAGGTCGCGGCCGCCATCGACGCGGAGCTCGGCCGCCAGCGCGACACCCTCGAGATGATCGCGTCGGAGAACTTCGCCCCGCTCGGTGTGCTGCAGGCGCAGGGCTCGGTGATGACCAACAAGTACGCCGAGGGCTACCCGGGCAAGCGCTACTACGGCGGCTGCGAGTTCGTCGACGTGACCGAGACCCTCGCGATCGACCGGTTGAAGGCGCTGTTCGACGCGGAGTACGCCAACGTGCAGCCGCACTCGGGCGCGCAGGCGAACGCCGCCGCGATGCACGCGCTGATCAAGCCCGGCGACACGATCCTCGGCCTGGACCTCGCGCACGGTGGTCACCTCACGCACGGCATGCGACTGAACTTCTCCGGCAAGCTGTACGACGTCGTGGCCTACCACGTCCGCGAGGGCGACAACCTCGTCGACATGGAGGAGGTCCGGCGGCTCGCGAACGAGCACCGCCCGGCGCTGATCATCGCCGGCTGGTCCGCGTACCCCCGCCAGCTCGACTTCGCCGAGTTCCGGGCGATCGCCGACGAGGTCGGCGCGAAGCTCATGGTCGACATGGCCCACTTCGCCGGGCTGGTCGCCGCCGGTCTGCACCCGAGCCCGCTCCCGCACGCGCACGTCGTCACGTCGACGACCCACAAGACGCTCGGCGGCCCCCGCGGCGGAGTCGTGATGACGAACGATCCCGAGATCGGCAAGAAGATCCGCTCGGCGGTCTTCCCCGGACAGCAGGGCGGTCCGCTCGAGCACGTGATCGCAGCGAAGGCCGTCGCGTTCAAGATGGCGGCGCAGCCGGAGTTCGCCGACCGCCAGCAGCGCACGGTCGAGGGCGCGAAGCTCCTCGCCGAGCGGCTCACGGCCGACGACATGACCCAGGTGGGCGTCAACGTCCTCACCGGCGGCACCGACGTCCATCTCGTGCTCGTCGACCTGCGCGAGTCTTCGCTCGACGGCCAGCAGGCCGAGGACCGCCTCCACGAGGTCGGCATCACCGTCAACCGCAACGCGGTCCCGAACGACCCGCGGCCGCCGATGATCACCTCCGGCCTGCGGATCGGCACGCCGGCGCTCGCCACCCGCGGCTTCGGCGCCGACGAGTTCCGTGAGGTCGCCGACATCATCGCCGAGGCGCTGCAGCCCGAGGTCGCTGATCTCGACGGCCTCCGCAAGCGCGTCGCCGCCCTGACGGAGCGGTTCCCGCTCTACCCCTCGCTGAGCCCGCTGGCGTGACCGCACCGCACGACGACCAGCCATCCGGCCCACGGGTCGGATGGTTCTCGCGGCGCCTGTGGGGGCTGCACGCGCTGGTCGTCGTGGCGGTGGTGTTCTGCTTGTTCATGGGGCTGTGGCAGATGGGGGTGTACGACACCCGGCGCGAGCACGAGCGCGCCGACCAGCAGGCGGTCCCGGAGGTCGCCCTCACCGAGGTCCTCGGTCCCGACGACGCCTTCACGGCGACGGCCAACCATCGCCCGGTCGAGCTCACCGGCACGTACGCTCCCGCCGGCGACCAGGTGTGGGTCTCCGGACGCGACCAGGACGGCACGGACGGCTACTGGCTGGTGGCCCCGGTCCTGGTCGACGGCGTCGAGGCGGGCGCGGCCGGGCGTCCGCCGGCGCTGCTCGTCGTCCGGGGGTGGTCGGCGGAGGCGGGCGACGTTCCCGAGCCCGCCGCCGGCCAGGTCACGATCTCCGCGGTCCTGCAGGCAGGCGACGCCCGCGGGAGCGGACTCGACCCCGACTCCCGTGTGATCGACGGCGTACGGATCCCGGCGCTGGTCAACGACCTCCCCTACGACCTGTACGGCGGGTACGGGATCGTCACGGACCAGACCCCGCCCGAGAGCGCGGACCTGGCGCCGGTCGCACCGCCGGATCCCGAGGTCTCCTGGAGCGCGGGTCTGCGCAACCTCGCGTACGCGATCCAGTGGTGGATCTTCGGCGCGTTCGCGGTGTTCATGTGGTGGCGGATGTGCACCGACCTGCGCAACGGACCGGGTGGCGACCGTCCGTCCGGCGCCCGGCCCGCACCGAAGCCGCTTGCGACCGCTGAGTAACCTGGCGACGTGGAACGGCTTCTCACGACCTACCGGGTCTTCGCGCTGATCGTCAGCGTCTTCGTGATCTTCGTCGTCGGCGGGTGGATCCTGAAGATGCTGGTCGACGAAGGATCCGGGCTCTACTCCTTCGGCGAGCTCACCGCGTCGATCTCGCCGGTGCACGGACTCTTCTACATGATCCTGCTGGTCGTCACCGCGATGCTGTCGCGGCGCGCAGGGTGGCCGGTCGGCTTCACCATCGCCACGATGCTGCTGGCGACGATCCCGTTCGTGAGCTTCCTCGCCGAGCACCGCGCGACCGAGCGCACCCGCGAGGCGATGGCCGCGGAGCAGGCAGCGCTCGCCTCGGAGTAGGGGTCTCGATCCTCGCTCCGCTCGGCCTCGACCGGCGGGTACGGCTCCGCTCGGCCTCGACCGGCGGGTGCGGCTCCGCTCGGCCTCGACCGGCGGGTGCGGCTCCGCTCGGCCTCGACCGGCGGGAGGCGTTCAGCGACCGGTGTACGTCGCCTTGCCGGGCCCGTCGGTGAGGAACGAGCGGATCGCGTTGCGCATGTCCTCGGTGTCGTACAGCGCCGCCGCGATCGAGGTGATCGCCTCGTCGGCCGCTGCCACGCCACCGGCCTCGACCCGCCGCAGCACCTCCTTGGTCGCGGCGTGGGCGCGTGTCGGGCCGGCGGCGAGGGACGCGACCAGCGCACCGACGGCGTCGTCCAGCTCGTCGGCGGGGTGCACGCGGTTCACCACGCCCCAACGCTCGAGGGTCGCCGCGTCGTAGAGGTCGCCGGTCATCACGAACTCCTTCGCCCGACCGATGCCGGCGCGGGAGGCGAATCGCTGTGTCCCGCCCATCGTCGGGGTCAGGCCGACGACCTTCTCGACGAGCCCGAACCGCGCACGGTCGGACGCGACGATCAGGTCGCAGGCGAGCGCGACCTCGAGAGCCCAGGTCAGGCACAGGCCGTGGGCCGCGAACACGACCGGCAGATCGAGCGCAGCGATCCGCAGCGGGAGCTCGAGCATCCGGTCGAAGAGCACCTTGCCCTCCGCAGCCGAGGACTGCGCGTCGAAGAGCCCGACGTCGACGCCTCCGGAGACGACCCTGCCCTCGGCCCTGATCAGCAACGCCCGGGGCGGTTCGGCCTCGATCGCGTCCAACGCTGCCTCGAAGGCGTCGTGCAGGTCGGTGGTGTACAAGTTGACCGGCGGCGCCGCGATCGTGAGGATCGCGACGCCGCCGTTGTCACGGGAGAGCTCGACAGTCACCCGTCGTTCTTATCGGATGACGGCTCCGCCGGCGTCGACGGGTCCGTCTCCTTGCCCTCGTCCGCCAGCGGGTCGTCGCTGGCCGCGGTGCCGCTCGATGAGTCCGTCGGCGTCCCGACCGGGCGTACGGGTGCGGGCGGCGGAGGCGGCGGCGTGTAGGACCCGCCGGACGAGTCGCCGCTGAGCTTCTTCGCCACGAACGCGATGGCGCCGCCGATGGCGGCCACGAAGACCAGCTTGCGCAGCCGGTGCTTCTTCTTCTTGGGCTCCTCGGCGGCCTCCGCGGTCGACTCCGCGTACTTGTCGGCCTTCTCCGACGCAGCGGCCGCAGCCACGGCCGCGAGGGCGGCGGCCTCCTTGCGGGCCTTCTTCGCCTTCTTCTTGGACACCTCGCCGGCCTCCTTCGCCCGGGCGGTGGCGTCGGCGACGGTCGGTGCTGCCGCTTCCTTGGCGCGGTCGATCGTCGGGCCCACGCTCTCGCTCAGGCTGCCGGCAGCGTCGGACAGCGTCGACGACGCCTCGTTCCACAGCTCGCCGGCCTTCTCGGTGGCGGCCTCGCGCTTCGACTTCTTCTTGCGCAGCATGCCTCGCCCTTCCACTGATCGACATCTGGGACCTCCCACGCTACCGAGCCGACGGCGTGAGCGCCGATGGAGTGCAGTCGAGGCGATCCGCTGGCGGGCTGGTGCGGCATGGGAGGATCGGGGCGAGACAGCTCCGAACGAGAGGGACATCGTGGCGAACCAGCCCACCGTGACGCTGAAGACGAACCGCGGCGACATCGTGATCACCATGTTCGGCGACCACGCGCCGAAGACCGTCGACAACTTCGTCGGCCTGGCGACCGGCAGCAAGACGTGGCGTGACCCGGAGACGGGCGCCGATCGCAACGACCCGTTCTACGACGGCCTGACGTTCCACCGCGTCATCGACTCGTTCATGATCCAGGGCGGCGACCCGGTCGGGAACGGCACCGGCGGCCCCGGCTTCGAGTTCGAGGACGAGTTCCACCCCGACCTGCAGTTCGACAAGCCGTACCTCCTCGCGATGGCCAACGCCGGGCCGGGGACGAACGGCTCCCAGTTCTTCATCACGACCGTCGCGACGCCGCACCTGAACCGTCGCCACACGATCTTCGGCGAGGTCGCCGACGACGACAGCAAGCGCGTCGTCGACGCGATCGGGACCACCGCCACCGGTCGGATGGACCGCCCGGTCGATCCGGTCGTGATCGAGACCGTCGTCGTCGAGAGCTGACCCGGTAGTGACCCAGCCGCCCGAGGGGCCGGCGCCCGGCGCGCCTGCCCCGCCGCACTGCTACCTGCACCCCGACCGGGAGACGTACATCTCCTGCCAGCGCTGCGGCAAGCCGATCTGCCCGGACTGCATGCGCGAGGCCTCGGTCGGCTACCAGTGCCCGACCTGCCTGCGGGTCGGGCAGGCCCAGGTCCGGCAGCCGCGCACGGCGGCGGGTGGCCTGGTGCCCGGGCGGCCCGGGACGGTGTCGATGACCCTGATCGGGATCAACGTCGTCGTCTTCGTGATCGCCACCGTGACCGGGGGTGGGGTCAGCGCCTTGATGGAGTGGGGCGCCATGCTTGCCCGGTCGGTCGTGGCGCACCCCAGGACTCCGGACGAGCAGCTTCTCACCGGCGTCGCCGATGGCGCCTACTGGCGCATGCTGACTTCGGCGTTCCTGCACTGGAACTGGCTGCACATCCTGCTGAACATGTACGCCTTGTACCTGTTCGGCCCGCTGCTCGAACGCTATCTCGGTTCGGCTCGCTTCCTCGCGGCGTACCTCACAGCAGCGGTCGGGTCTTCGGTGTTCGTGTACTGGCTCTCGCCCGTCTACGGGCTGACGGCCGGCGCCTCCGGGGCGATCTTCGGACTCTTCGCGATGGCGCTCGTGGTGATGTACAAGCAGGGCGCTGACTTGCGGCCCCTGCTCGTGCTGCTGGGTCTCAACGTCGCCTTCACGCTCTTTGGATCCAGCATCAGCTGGCAGGGTCACCTCGGGGGTTTTCTCACCGGTCTCCTCCTCGGCGCCGCCTTCGCCTACGCGCCCCGGGAGCGGCGAGCGCTCGTCCAGTACGCCACCTTCGGGGTGCTGTGGCTCGGGATCCTCGTCGCTACCATCGCTCGGACGGCCCAGCTCACCTGACGAATGACACCGCTGTCGTTCTCCACAGAGTTGTTCACCAATGTGGAGAATGACAGCGGTGTGATTTCCCCAGGATCACTCACAGCTGGGGACGAGCACGCTCGCGCGCGAGGCTCACTCCCACTTCATCGCGAAGCCGAACGCCGCGACGATGAAGCCCATCCCGATCACGAGGTTCCAGCCCTGGAGATCCTGCATCACCGGGATGTCGTTGCCGGCTGTGTAGAACAGCACGATCCACACCAGGCCGATCACGGCGCACGCGATCATCAGCGGGGCCGCCCAGCGGTTGCCGATCTTGACCGGCTTCGTCTTCTTGGCCGTCGCAGCGGACTTCTGCTTCGCGTCGGCTTCTGCGCGCTTGGCAGGGTTGCCGGAGCGCGACGGATCCGACTCGGCGGCGGACTTGGACGACTCGGCTTCGGACACGGGGTAACACCTCGGGCAGGTCAGGCTCGCCCGCGGACGGGCGGCGTCGTGGTTGGTTCTCTCGGCTAGCGTAGTCTGCGCCCCTGGTGGCCGAGAAGGAGAGCACCCGTGAGCGACACCGAGGACCCCGACCGGCGGCGACGCACGCCCTGGTCGTTCGCGGTCCCGGTGGTCATGCTGGCCGCCGGCGGGTTGTTCGCGATGAGCGCGGTGAATGCCGACGGGACCGATCTCCGCGACGACGACGTCGACCTCCCCACCCTGGTCCAGGAGCGGCGCAGCAAGGTCGACTCCGAGCAGCAGGTGATCGACGACCTGCGCTCGCAGATCGACGACCTGACCCAGGAGGTCGACAACGAGCGGATCGACGACGTCCGCGCGGAGGCCGACGCGCTGCGGTCGGGGGCGGGCTTCACCGAGGTCACGGGCCCGGGTCTCCAGGTCGCTCTCGACGACGCCCCGCGCGAGGTCGAGGTCAGCGGACTCGACCCCAACCTCCTCGTCGTGCACCAGCAGGACATCCAGGCGTTCGTCAACGCCCTGTGGGCCGGCGGCGCGGAGGCGATCACCCTTCAGGGCCAGCGGCTGATCTCGACGACCGGCATCAAGTGCGTCGGCAACACCGTCATCCTCGACGGCGTGCCGTACTCCCCGCCGTACGTGATCGAGGCGGTCGGCAACCCCACGACGCTCTACACCGCGCTCGGACGGTCCCAGGCCGTCGACATCTACCGCGACTACGTCGAGGAGTACCAGCTCGGGCTCGACATCACGACCCGGTCGCAGGTGGTCGCGCCGGCGTACTCCACCTCGGTCGACCTGCAGTACGCCCAGCGGCTGGGCTGAGAAGCGACGCCCTACGGTCCGGTCTGGACGTCGTCGGGGATGCCGTCACCGTTCTCGTCGGTGAACCCGGGGTCCTCCGGCGTCGGCTCGTCGGTCTCCTCGGGGCCGGTCGAGACGGTGATGACGATCGTCTCGCCCGGGTCGACCTTCTCACCCGAGCCCGGGATCTGCTCGAGCACCGTCCCCGCCTCCTCGTCGGAGGCGGTCTCGATCACCCGGACGTCGAAGCCCGCATCGCTCAGCGTCTGCTCGGCATCCTCGCGCGACATCCCGACCACGTCGGGGACCTCGGCCTGACCCTTCGAGATCGTCAGGGTCACCGACGTGCCGGGGTCGACCTCGGCGCCGAACGACGGGGACGTGTTGATCACCTCGTTGCGGGGACGGTCGGAGTCGGTCTCGACGACCTCGGCGCTGAGCCCGAGACTCTCGAGCTCCTCACGGGCCGCCTTGAGCTTCTTGCCCACGAGGTACGGGACCGTCACCTTCTCGGGACCGGTGCTGACCACGATGTCGACCATGGTGTCCGCCCCGACCTCGACCTCGGTCTCGGCGGGCGGATCGGTCGAGATGACGTTGCCCTCCTCGACGTCAGCGCTCGGCTGCGGGATGACCTCGCCGATCGTGAACTCGTAGTCCGGCCCGGTGAGCTGACGCTCGGCGGCACGCTGGGTCTTGCCGCTGACATCGGGCATGGCGACCGTGTCGACCGGCGGCGGGTCGTCTCCGATGAGCTTGGGCACCCCCCAGGCCGCGAGGCCGATCAGGAGCACGGCTGCCAGCGCGGAGAGGACCCAGATCCAGGTCTTCTTCTTGCCCTCCTCCTCCTCGGCCGGAGGGAGGTTCGCGGGGGGCAGCGTGTCGGTCGGCGGCGCCGGCGGCACGGCAGCGTACGCCGCGGTGGGCGCCGCCATCGCGGCCGTGGGCTGACCGGCGAGCACGCGCTCGATGTCGGCACGCATGTCGGCGGCGCTCTGGTAGCGGTCCTCGGTGCGCTTCGCCAGCGCGCGCGCGACGACGCGGTCGACCTGCGGCGAGACCTCAGGGTTGAACGTCGACGGCGGCGGTGCCTCCTCGCGGACGTGCTGGTACGCGACGGAGACGGGGCTGTCGCCCTGGAACGGCGGTCGGCCGGTCAGCAGCTCGTAGAGCAGGCATCCGGTCGAGTAGATGTCGGAGCGTGCGTCGACGGTCTCGCCGCGCGCCTGCTCCGGGGAGAGGTACTGGGCGGTGCCGACGACCGCGGCCGTCTGGGTCATGGCCGACGAGGAGTCGGCGACGGCGCGGGCGATCCCGAAGTCCATCACCTTGACCTGGCCGCCCGGCGTCAGCATGACGTTCGCCGGCTTGATGTCGCGGTGGATGATGCCCGCCCGGTGGCTGTAGTCGAGGGCCGCCAGGATGTCGGCGGTGACCTCGAGGGAGCGCTCCGGGAGGATCTTGCGGCCGTCCCGCTCCATCTCGCGCAGCAGGTCGCGCAGGGTGCGCCCCTCGACGTACTCCATCACGATGAACGGCACCGTGTGGCCGTCAGGGCCGGTCGCCTCGCCGGTGTCGTAGACGGCGACGATCGACGGGTGGTTCAGGGCGGCGGCCGACTGCGCCTCGCGCCGGAACCGGGCGAGGAAGGTCGGGTCGCTGGCCAGGTCGGTGCGCAGCCGCTTGATCGCGACCGTCCGGCCGAGCCGCAGGTCGCGACCGATCCGCACGTCCGCCATGCCACCACGTCCGAGCAGCCCGCCGATCTCGTACCGGTCGCCCAGGCGGCCGTACTCGGTCGGGGGGCCCGCGAAGCCCTGTCCGGGTCCGGGAGGCGTTTCCGTCATCGTCTCCTGCTTCCTTCACACAACTGCTCAAAAATAGCGGGCCGCGCGAAGGGCCCGTGCACCGCGCTCACTGTCCCAGCACCGCTTCCATCACCGAACGGGCGATCGGACCGGCGAGCCGGCCGCCCGAGATGTCCCCGCGCCCGGTGCTCGAGGACTCCACCACCACCGCCACCGCGACCTTCGGGTCGTCGGCCGGTGCGAACGACACGAACCACGCGTAGGGCGGGCGCGACGCGGTGGACTGGGCGGTCCCGGTCTTGCCCCCGACGTCGATCCCGGGGATCGCGGCCGAGGTGCCCGTCCCGTTGTCGACCACGTCGACCATCATCTGGCTGACCCCGGCGGCGGTCCGCGACGACGTGGCGTCGCGGATCTTCTCCGGGTCGGCCGTCTCCAGCACCTTCAGGTCCGGAGAGCGCACGGTGGAGACGAGGTACGGCTTCATCAGGGCGCCGCCGTTGGCGATCGCGCCGGTCACCATCGCCATCTGCAGCGGCGTGGCCGCGACCTCGAACTGGCCGATGCCGCTCTGGGCGAGCTGGGGATCGTTCAGCTCGGTGTCGGACTCGGCCGTGAACTGGCTGGCGTTCGAGGCGAGCTGGTCGAAGTCGTTCTCACCGAACCCGAACGCCGCGGCCTGGTCGGCGAGCGCATCCTGACCCATCTCGAGCGCGAGGTTGCCGAAGGCGACGTTGCAGGAGACCTCGAGCGCCTGCGTCAGCGTGATCCGGTCGCCGCCGCAGTTGCTGCCGCCCTCGTTCACCAGCGCGTAGTCCATCCCGGGGAAGGTCAGCGCGGAGCCCGCCTTCACCTGGCTGTCGGGATTGAGGTCGAGGCTCTCCATCGCGGCGGCCGCGGTCACGAGCTTGAAGGTCGAGCCCGGAGGCAGGATCTGCTGCGTGCCGCGGTTGAGCATCGGCTCGTCAGGGTTCGAGGTGAGCTCGTCCCACGCCTTCTGGACGTCGTCGAGGTCGTGGCTGGCCAGGCGGTTCGGGTTGTAGGTCGGGCTGCCGGTCATCGCGAGGATCGCCCCGGTGGACGGGTCGAGGGCCACGACGGCGCCCTGCGCGTCGCCGGGGAGGGCGTCGAGCCCGTCGGCGGCGGCGCGCTGCGCCTTGCGGTTGATCGTGACCGAGACGGAGCCGCCGCGCGGCTGGTTGGACCCGATCAGGTCGACGACGCGGTTGACGAACAGCCTGCTGTCGCTGCCGGACAGGATGTCGTCCTGGGACTGCTCCAGGCCGCTGCGGCCGTAGGTGTAGGAGAAGTACCCGGTGATGTCGGCGAACAGCCGGCCGTTCGGGTACGTCCGTTGGAACTCCCAGCGGTCGTCGCTCGCGACCGACTCGGCGATCGGCTTGCCGGCGACCAGGATCGGCCCGCGGTCGCGGGAGAACTCCTCGTCGATCACCCGGCGGTTGCCGTTCTTGGCGTTCAGGGTGTCGGCGTTGAAGAACTGGATGTAGTTCGTCGAGATCAGCAGCGAGAGGAAGAGCCCCAGGCAGATGATCGACATCACGCGGACGGGGCGGTTCACAGCTTCACCACCTGCGTCGAGTCGTCGAACTGGACCGGCGCGGTCTCCGGCGGAGGCCGTCGGCTCTGGTCGCTGATCCGCAGCAGCAGCGCGACGATCATCCAGTTCGCGAGGATCGACGAGCCGCCGTACGACATGAACGGGGTGGTCAGACCGGTCAGCGGGATCACCCGCGTCACGCCGCCGACGACGACGAACACCTGGAGCGCGATCGAGACGGCGAGCCCGGTGGCGAGCAGCTTGCCGAATCCGTCGCGGCACAGCAGGGCGATCCGCAGTCCGCGCTCGACCAGCAGGCCGTACATCAGCAGGATCGCCATCGCGCCGGCCAGACCCAGCTCCTCGCCCATCGAGGCGAAGATGAAGTCGGAGTAGGAGAACGGTGTGAGGTACGGGCTTCCCTGACCCAGACCTCGCCCGAGGAGTCCGCCCCACGCCATCCCGAACAGGCCCTGCACGAGCTGGTCGCTGCCGGCGGTCACGGGGAACGGGTGCAGCCACGCGTCGATCCGGCTCTGGACGTGCGAGATCGTCGTGGCGGCGAAGGCGGCGCCACCCACGAACAGCAGCGTGCCGACCACCAGCCAGCCCGGTCGTTCGGTCGCCACGTAGAGCATCACGACGAAGAGGCCGAAGAACAGCAGCGACGAGCCGAGGTCACGCTGGAAGACCAGGATCCCGAGGCTCGCGAGCCAGCCGACGAGGATCGGCCCGAGGTCACGCCCGCGCGGCAGGTCGACCCCCAGGATCCGCCGACCCGCCAGCGCGAGTGCGTCGCGCTTCACGACCAGGTAGCCGGCGAAGAAGATCGCCAGGCAGATCTTGGCGAACTCGCCGGGCTGGAGGCTCAGCGGGCCGACACCGACCCAGATCCGCGCACCGTTGATCGTCTTGCCGATCACGGGCAGCAGCGGGAGGACCAGCAGCACGAGGGCGGCGAGGCCGAAGGTGTAGGTGTAGCGCTGGAGCTTGCGGTGGTCTCGTACGACCAGGAGGACCGCGACGAAGGCCGCGAGACCGACGCCTGTCCAGATCATCTGCTTGCCGGCGAACTCCTGCGATCCGCCGCCGACACGTCCCACCCCGGCGAGGTCGAGCCTGTACAGCATCGCGATCCCGAGGCCGTTCAGGGCGACGACGAGCGGGACGAGCACCGGGTCGGCGTACGGGGCGACGAACCGGACGACGACGTGCGTCGCGACGGCGATCAGCGTGACCAGCGCCGCGAGGCCGCCCACGAACGGCGGGATCTCCCCGCGCGTCCCGAGCCCGACAGCGCAGAACGCGAAGATCACGATCACCAGGGCGAGCGCGATCAGGGCCGCCTCGGCGTTGCGCCGCTTGCGGTGGACGACGGCGGGCGTGGACGGGGCAGGTGTGCTCACTCGGCCCCCTCGCACTCGGTGCCGGGGAGGTTGGCCTGGGCCGGGTCGGCGCAACGGGCGGCGATCTCGCGCAGGCTCTGCACGGTGGCGCGGGCGTCGGCCTGGGAGCTGGACTGGATGCCCTCGTCGACCTGGTTGACGCGGAACGTCGGGAGCGAGTCCAGCGTGACGTCGGTGACCTCGTCGACGCTGTTGAGCTCGATCACGGGGATGTCGGCCTGGACGCCGCGGTAGATCACCACCACGCCGTCCTGGCTCCCGACGTAGTACTGGCTCTGGGTCCAGTCGTAGGCGAGCTTGAGCCCGGCCGCGATGATCCCGACCACGACCGCGATCACGATCAGGCGGCGCAGCCAGGCGTACCGACGCGGGGCCTGGGGTGCGTAGCGCAGCTGCTCGGGATCGACCGGCTCGTCGCGCCGTCCCCCGGTGGTGCCGCGACCCTCCTCGTCGTCGGGCACCGGCTGCATCCCGGTCGCGGTCGTCGTGGTCGACCCGGGGCCGCGCGGCTGCTCCGAGGCTGCACCGACGAGCATCTCCTGGCCGTCGTCCGACGCCACCTCGTGACCGGTGGGGGCGTCGAGGTCGACGATCTCCGCGAGCACCACCGTGACGTTGTCGGCGCCGCCGCCGTCGAGCGCCCGTTGGACCAGCTCCACAGCCGCGGCGTCGACGTTGCCGGCGTGCCCGAGCACGTCGGCGATCCCGGCGTCGTCGACCATGTCGGAGAGACCGTCGCTGCACAGCAGGAACCGGTCGCCGACCCGCGGCTCGACCAGCTGGAGGTCGGGCTCGGCGTCGTCGCGGCCGAGCAGCACCCGCAGGATCAGGGAGCGGTTCGGGTGGGAGCGCGCACCCTCCGGGGTGAGCCGGCCCTCGTCCACGAGGCTCTGCACGAGCGTGTGGTCCTTCGTGATCTGGTGCAGCGTCCCGTCGCGCAGGACGTACGCGCGCGAGTCACCGATGTGGGCGAGCCCGAACTTCTCGCCGTCCCACAGCAGCGCCGTCATCGTCGTGCCCATGCCCTCGACGCTCGGCTCGTCCTCGATCACCTCGGCGAGGCGGTCGTTCGCGCGGTGGACGGCGCCGGCGAGCGCCTCGAGGACGTCGCCGTTCGCTGGGACCTCGAGCCGCCGTACGACGTTCATCGCTTCCGCGGAGGCGAGGTCGCCGGCGGCGGCGCCGCCCATCCCGTCGGCGATCACGAGCAGGTGGCTGCTGGCGAATCCCGAGTCCTGGTTCGAGGAGCGCCGGCGGCCTACGTCCGACAGGGCGACGTACTCGTACCCGAGACGAGGATTCTGAGGGGCCACGACGCCCTACTTCCGAAGCTCGACGACGGTCTTGCCCAACCGTACGGGAGTCGACAGGTCCACCGGAACGGGCTGCGCCTTGGTCACACGCGTGCTGCCGACGTAGGTCCCGTTGGTCGAGCCCATGTCGTCGACGAACCACTGCTGGCCGTTGGTCGAGAACCGTGCGTGCCGGGTGGAGACGTAGTCGTCGTCCAGCCGGATCGCGGCATCGGTCCCGCGGCCGAGGAGCACGTCGGCGCCCGTCAGGGGGACCATCTGGCCGGCGTTGGGGCCCTCGGTCACCACGAGCTTCGAGGGCATCCCGCGCTTGGGCTTGCGGGCCTTGGGCTGCTTGGGCTGCTTCGGCTGCTTGGGCGCCTTGCCCGCACCCTCGACCTTGGCGCCGAAGACGTCGGAGCGGATCACCGACACCGCGGACAGCACGAACAGCCACAGGACGGCGAGGAACCCGAGCTTGATCAGGGTCAGCGTCAGCTCGGTCATCGATGATCACCGGGCCTGGGGTCACCGGCGAGCGGACCGGGGCGGAGCCCGGCCTGCGGCGCAGGTGGAGGCCCGCCGGCCGGGGGTCCTGCGGGCGGCCTCGGGACGGACGGCGGCGGGCCGCTCGGGACAGGGCCGCCACCGGGGCTCGGGGCGCCGCCCGGAGGGCTCGGAGGCCCGCCGGCCGGACCGGGGCCGCCGCCGGTCGAGGCTGTCGAGACCCGACCCCCCGCGTGCGGGTTGCGGACCACCACGAGGGTGTTGCCGATCTGGATCTGCGACCCGTCGGAGAGCACGGCGTGGGTCGTACGGCGGCCGTCGACGACCAGGCCGTTCGTCGAGCCGAGGTCCTCGATCGTCACCCGGACGCCTGCACCTTCGGGGATCACCCGCAGCTGAGCGTGCTTGCGCGAGACGCCCGGATCGTTGATCCGCATCTGCGCGTCGGTCCCGCGCCCGATCACGACGCCGGGCGGCTCGACCGGGTGCCGGATGCCGTTGACCTCGAGGACGACCGGGGCCTTCGCGACCGCGGTGTCGGTCATCCGCGTGCCGGCGGCGGGGACCACGGCCGCAGAGGCACGGGAGTGGATCCGGAATCGTCCGGTCGACAGGTCCATCTGCGGGACGAAGTCCAGCCGCAGCGGACCGGCCAGCGTGTAGCGCTGCTCGTTCACGTGCTCGTGGACCAGCTCGGAGAGCTCGCCGGACAGCGTCCCGCCGTACGGTGCGAGCCGGTCGAAGTCCGCCTGCGAGAGCTCGACGGTGAAGTCGTTCGGGACGAGCACACGGTCGCGCGAGAGGATCTGGGCTCCGGAGTCGATCTCACGCTGCAGCGCGGCCGCGATCTCGACCGGTTGCACAGCGCTCTGGAAGACCCGGGCGAACGCCCCGGAGACCGCGTTCTCGAGTCGCTGCTCGAAGCGCTGCAGCACGCCCATCGTCCCTTCCTCCCCGTACCCTGCGGTGCCGTGTCGTCGTCGTCGCCGCGGACCGCATCAACGGTCGCACGGCGTACGTGACCCCGATCGTATCGGTCGACGCCGCCGACCCGTCGGATCCGCCCACAGCCCCGGAGCGCCCCGTCGCGTCGGGCCCGCCGAAACCCCCGGTGGTCGAGGCGCGAGCGTAGCGAGCGAACCCCCGGTGGTCGAGGCGCGAGCGTAGCGAGCGAACCCCCGGCGGTCGAGGCGCGAGCGAAGCGAGCGAACCCCCGGCGGTCGAGGCGCGAGCGAAGCGAGCGATCGAGACCCCGACCCCACCCGCCGGCCGGTCGGCGTGGACTGCCCTGTTAGTCTGGTCCCTGCATCCGCCCCGCCGTGGTCGGACGCACGCGCGAGTGGCGGAATGGCAGACGCGCTGGCTTCAGGTGCCAGTGTCCGCAAGGACGTGGGGGTTCAAATCCCCCCTCGCGCACAAGCAGCCCCAGGTCTTCGGACCTGGGGCTTCGTCGTTCAGGGGCGCAGGCGGCGGCTCGAGGTCCTCGGCGTCAGTCCTCCCCGGACACGCGACCGCGCCGGGCCTTCGTCTCGCCGCGCCGCCGCTTCGCGTCGAGCCGCCGTCGCTGCGAACCGCGGGTCGGCTTGGTGGGGACACGTCGCCGCGGCGGAGGCGCGAGCGCGGCGCGCAGGCGTGCCCCGAGCCGCTCGCGGGCCGCGGAACGGTTGCGCAGCTGCGAGCGGTGCTCGGACGCGACCACGGTGATCGTGGACCGGCCGAGAGAACGGACGACGCGTCGCCGCTGGGCCGCCGTCAGCACCTCCGACGCGTTCACGTCGTAGGTGAGCTCGACGCGGCTGTCGGCCGTGTTCACGGACTGACCGCCCGGGCCGGGTGAGCGGGAGAAACGCTCCGAGAGCTCGGACTCCGGGATCGTGAGGCCGTCGGGGACACCAGGCCCCGGGGTCACGGCGACGCCGTCAGGCATCAGGACCCCTTCCCCCGGGTGAGCTCCCGGCCGGCGTGCTTCGAGGAGCCGTCGTCAGGATCGCACGACCCGGCCGGTCACGCGGTCCGGCCTGATCTCGATCCATACGTTGCGGATCCCCGGGGCCCACGGGTGGAGCCGCGTGGGGGTCCACAGTCGCGCGAGGGTCTCCGGGTCGTCGACCTTGCGGGCGCACCCCTGGACCTGGACCGACCACCCCGACCAGTCCTCGTCGACGATCCGGTCGACCTCGAAGGCAACGACGCTCCCGTCGACGTGCCGCGCGATCGTCCCGTACGCGCTGGTGCGGAAGTACACGGCGCCGTCCTGCACGGTGTGGTTCACCGGGAGGATCGCCACGGCGGAGTCGACGACCATCCCGAGTCGACCGACGGGTCTGCTCGCCATCAGTTCCCAGCACCGGTCGACGTCCACGTCCGTCATGGATCCGCGCGCACCCATCTGGCTCAGCTCGAACACCACGATCACCCCACCTTCGACTGTCCTCCCAGGGTGGGCGCCGTGCCGCGGCCGGTGACACGGCCGAGAGGTCCGCAGCGCCGGGACCTTGGTCCCGTACGGACGGCGGAGTCACGGAGTGCGGTCGGCCAGCCCGAACTCGTCGAGCCAGCGGGTCGCGCCGAGCTCGCGGAAGGTCCCCGCCGCCGACAGCAGCAGGGCGTCGGCCTCGTCGGCCCGCCCCCGCGACCCGAGCCACCGTCCCAGCGTCGCCTCGGCCCGCGCACGGCTCGGCGGAGCGCCGAAGTCGCTCAGCTCGGAGACGGCGGCACGGAGGTCGGCCTCGACGAGCGCCGGGTCGCTCGACGGGTCGGCTGCGGCGACGGTGCCGCTGAGCCGGAGTCGTTCGGCGTGGTGCCGCTCACGCAGCACCTGGACGTCGTCGAGCTCGGCCAGCAGCGAGCGCGCGACGTCCAGGTCGCCGGTCGCCACCGCGCGCTCGATCGCCAGCGTCCACACCAGGACCGCCTCCTCGCTGATCCCGGTGACGGTGCCGGCGAGCTCGAACGAGCGACGCAGCAGCCCGATGGCCTGCCGGTCGTCGCCGCGGGCGGCCGCGAGCGTCCCGAGATGCATGAGCAGGATCTGGCCGTGCTGGCCCCCGCTCGTGGGGTCCAGCTCCTCCCAGGTCGGCGGGGCCACCGCCTCGGACCCGCGCGCGGTCGCTACCAGGTTCTGGAGCGCGACGACCGCCCCGTAGTCGTACAGCCGCTCCTCGCTGTCCAGGCCGTCGGCAGCCGGCCTGCGGCTCGCGGTCTCGGTCAGCTCGTCCCACGCGCCGGTCACGTACTGGACGAGCATGAGGTTGGTCTGCCCGTACGCCGCGATCCCGGCCATCCCCGAGGCGAGCGCCAGGTCGAGTGCCTCGGTGGCATAGCCGAACGCCCGCTTCGGGTCGACGGAGATCAGCGCGTCCGACCGGTTCACGAGGGCCTGCACGAGCTCGCGACGCAGTCCGTGCTCGCGCGCGAACCGCAGACCCGCCTCCAGGAGTGCGTCCTGGAGCGCACGCGTACCGGCCTGCTGGGCGTTCAGCGCCATGGAGTTCAGGGCGAGGTACGTCGCACGGGCGTCGTCGGCCGCCTCCGCGCGCAACAACGCGACCTGGTCCCAGCGGGCGGACTCCTCGGCGCGGCCCTGTTCGAGCGTGACCGCGGCCCACGCACCGGCGACGAACGACGCGATCACGTCGTTCACGCCGTCGAGGGCGTCAGCGGTGGCGTACGGGGTGAGGATCCGTTCGGCGTCCTCGAGCCGGCCGAGGATGCGGGTGGCGTTCGCGGCCCACATCCGGGCCTGCGCCTCGTCGTCGGCGCCTGCGTGCCCGCTCTCGAAGACCGCCGTGGCGTGCTGGACGACGATCTCGGGGTTGCCCAGCTCGAACGCGATCTCGGCGGCGACCAGGTGCAGGCGCACCGCCTCCTCGGGGTCGTCGAGCTCGTCGATCACCCGCCCGTACAGCACGAGCGCCTCACCGAGCGCGCCGAGCGCCCGGACACGTTCCGCGGACGCGATCTGCCACCGGCGGACCCGGCGTACGAGGCCGTCCCGTCCCGGGTCGTGCGGACCGGTGAGCCGCAGCGCCTCGACCAGGTGCTCGGCGACGATCGTGGTCAGGTCGCCCGAGGTCTCGGCCAAGGGCTCGAGCGCGTCCGCGGCAGCGAGGTGGCGGATGCGACGGTCGCGACGCGCCAGCATCTGGTACGCGACCTGGCGGACCGGGGTCTGGACGAAGGCGTACTGACCGTCGTCCGCCGACAGCCGCTCGCGCACGACGGTGAGCAGGTCGCGCGCCACCAGCTCGTCGAGGATCGAGGCGACCTCCTGCTCGTCGCGGCCGGACGCTGCGGCGAGCACCTGGGCGGAGAAGGTCTGACCGATCACGGCGGCGTCCTGGAGCAGGGTCCGGCGCTCCTCGCCGAGCAGGTCGAGCCGGCTGGTGATCAGGACCTGGAGGCCGGCCGTCGTCGCCGGATCGAGGATCTGCTCGGGGTCGGCGTCCTCGCGCAGGCGGAGCCGACCGACCTCACCGAGCGTCAGGCCGCGGTCGATCAACGAGCGGACGATCTCGATCGCGTACAGCGGGACGCCCGCCGACCGTTCGACGAGGACGTCGCGCGCGGCGGGGGCGAGCCCGTCCACGAGCCCGGCGAACAGCTCGGCCATCTCGGGCTCGGACAGCCCTTCCAGGTGCACCGTCGTGGTCCGTCGACCGGTCGCCACCTCCGGGTGCTCCTCGAGGATCTCCGGACGCGCGAGCCCGATCACGAACAGCGCCACGGCGGACGCGCGGACGAGGTGGTCGACGAGCTCGAGGAACGCCCCGTCGGCGGCGTGCAGGTCGTCGACCAGCCAGACGACCGGCGCACCGTCGGCGCCGAGGCGCTCGAACCACGTCTGCCACGCGGCAAAGAGGTCGTCACGCTCGTACGACCCGCTGCTCAGCCCCAGCAGCGTCTCGAGCCGCGGCGTGATCCACGCGGCCTCCTCCGGGTCGGGCACCCACTGGGCGACCGCGCTGTGCAGCTTGGTCACGAGGGTCGGGACGTCGTCGGTGTCCTCGGCGCCGATCCGACCCCGTACCGCACCGACCAGGGCGGAGTACGCGACCCCGTCGCCGAACGCGAGGCAGCGGCCGCGGTGCCACCGCACCCGGTACGCGAGCTCGTCGGCGTACTCCTCGAACTCGCTGCCCAGTCGGGTCTTGCCCGTGCCCGGGTCGCCGACCAGCAGGAGCATCCGACCCGACGACGACGCCCGCGCGGCCTGGAACTCGCTCTTCAGCAGCCCCAGCTCGCGGGCGTACCCGACCAGCGGGACCGCGACGCCCGCCGCGCTGTCGGGGGCGATCCCGTTGACCTCCCACAGCTCCAGCGGGAGCGCCTTCCCCTTGAGTGTGTGGCTCCCGGCCGCGCGGTACGCGATCGCGTGCGTGGTCATCTCGCGCGTCTGCTCGTCGACCCAGACCTGGTTGGGGGTCGCGAGCGACTGGACCCGCGCGGCAGTGTTGACGGTGTCGCCGGCGACCATGCCCTCCTCGGTCGATCCCAGCGTCACGGCGACCTCGCCGGTGACCACCCCGACCCGCATGGCCAGGTCGGGGGCGCCGTGCTCGCTGCCGAACTCCCGCACCGCCGCGATCAGCTCCCGGCCCGCCCGGACCGCGCGCTCGGCGTCGTCGTCGGTGGCGGTCGGCACGCCCCAGACCGCCATCACCGCATCGCCGATGAACTTCTCGATCGTGCCGCCGTAACGCGCGATCACGGTGCGGCAGCGGTCGAAGTAGGTCGACAGCAGCTCCCGTACGGCGTCGGGGTCGCGCTGCTCGGACAGCGTCGTGAAGCCCACGAGGTCGCCGAACAGCACGCTCGTCACGCGCCGCTCGGCGACGCGGACCGGGCCGGTCCCGATCGTCGCCGGCACCATCGACCCCTCCGTCGCCGCCGCCGTGCTGGTGCCGCACTGGGGACAGAAGCGCGCGCCCGCGGGGACGGGTGAGGCGCAGGCGCGGCAGGGCCGTTCCACGGGCGCCCCGCATCGCGTGCAGAAGCGGGTGCCCGCGGGCAGGGTCTGACCGCAGGTCGTGCAGTCGAGGGTCCCACCGCGGAGACGCTCCATGCTCGGGAGGTTAACGCCGATCGGACCCGGAACGCCCGCGATGTTCACGGGGCGGGGCCTGCGGAGGACCTCACCCCGTCGTCGCCGCGACCTCCGCGTCGCTGCGCAGGATGCAGAACTCGTTGCCCTCCGGGTCGGCCAGCACGACCCAGCCCGTGCCGTCGGGGTTGCGCAGGTCGGCCAGCTGGGTCGCACCGAGGCCGAGCACCCGCTCGACCTCCTCGTCGCGCGAGCGGTCGGTCGGGCGCAGGTCGAGGTGCAGGCGGTTCTTCACCGTCTTTCCCTCGGGCACGACCTGGAACAGCAGCACCCCCGCGCCTGGGGGCGTGTCGTCGCGGGGCAGGATCTCCACGTCCGGCTCGTCCGGGTCGAGGTCCGGCTCGACGGTGTAGCCGAGCACCTCGGCCCACCACGCCGCCTGGGCCCGGGTGTCGTGCGCGTCGAAGGTCGTGTGCGAGATCCGGGACGTCATGGGGTCAGACCGTACTCGGCCGACCACCGGGTCGCCCGCAGCGAGGCGAACGCCTGCGTGGCCGAGTCGAGCAGCGGACCGGCCTCGTCGGCACGGCCCTGCTCCGCCAGCCAGCGCCCCAGCACCGCCTCCGCCCGGGCCCGGGTCGGGACCGAGCCGAACGACGCGAGACCGGCGATCGCCTCGCGCAGGTCGTGCTCGACCTGATCGGGCGGGACCTCCCCGGTCGCCGCGTTCACCGTCCCACGCAGCCGGAGCCGTTCGTAGCGCAGGCGCGGCCGGGCGGTCCGTGCACGCTCGTCGTCGATCCTCGCGAGCACCTCGCGTGCGACACTCGGCCGGCCGAGCGCGACCGCTCGCTCGATCGCCAGCGCCCACGTCAGGTAGGCCTCCTCCCCCAGCCCGAACAGCTCGTCGGCCACCTCCGTCGAGCGGCTGAGCAGCGCGATCGCCGCGTCGTCGTCGCCGCGATGGCACGCGAGCACCCCCAGGTGCATGAGCAGGTACTGCTCGTGCTGGCCGCCGGTCTCGACGTCCGGGCGCTCCCAGGCCTCGGGCGCCACCGGGTCGTCCCCGCGGGCGAGCGCGACCAGGTTGTGGAGGGCGACGATGCTGGCGAAGTCGAAGATCTTGTCGACCGATTCGAACCCGTCGGCTGCCGGCCGCCCCCGCCCGGTCTCGATCAGCTGGTCCCACTCGCCCGCCGCGAGCTGGACCAGCATCAGGTTCGCCTGCGCGTACGAGGTCACGCTGGGCATGCCGGAGGCGAGGCCGAGCTCGAGCGCCTCCGTCGCGCAGTCACGTGCTCGCTTGGGATCGGCCGAGAGCAGCGAGTCGGAGCGGTTCACCAGCGCCTGGACCAGCTCGCGACGCAGACTGTGCTCGCGCGCGAACCGCAGGCACGCCTCCATCAGTGCGTCCTCCAGCGTCGGCGTCTCGATCTGGAAGGCGCGCATCGCCATCGTGTTGAGCGCCAGGTAGGTGGCCTGCGCGTCCTGGGCCGCCTCTGCCCGCTGGAGTGCGACGTCGGCCCACAGGGCGGCCTCGGTGTGCCTGCCCAGGTCGCTCAGGGTGATGCTGCGCGACCCGGCGATGCGGGATGCGACGACGGTGTCGAGCCCGGCCAGGGCAGCCTCGTCGGGGTACGGGGCGAGGAACGCCTCCGAGTCCTGGGTCCGGCCGAGGCTCCGAGCAGAGTGGGAGGACCACATGCGTGCCCGGCCGACGGCGTCGGGCGTGGCGCCGTCGGCCTCGATCACCGCCCGCCCGTGGCTGATCACCCGGTCGTGGCGTCCGAGGTCGTAGGCGATCTCGGCGGCCTCCAGGCGGAGCTGCACGAGGCGGTCCGGTGCGGACACCGACGCGATGATCCGCTCGTAGGCGGCCAGCGCCTCGTCGAGCGCGCCGAGCGCACGGACACGCTCGGCCGACGTGATCTGCCATGCGTCCGAGCGCGCTCGCAGCTCGTCGTACGACGGGTCGTCGGGGTCGGTGAGCTGCAGCGCCTCGGTGAGCTGCAGCGCCTCGGTGAGGTGCTGCGCGACGACGGTGGCGAGCTCGCCCGCGGAGTCGGCCTGCGGCTCCAGCGCGTCGGCGGCCGCGAGGTGGCGTCGGCGCCGGTCGCGGCGCGACAGCATCTGGTAGGCGACCTGGCGGACCGGCGACTGGACGAAGGCGTACTGCCCGTCCTCCGACGAGAGCCGGTCGCGGATCACCGTCAGCAGGTCGCGTGCCACCAGGGTGTCGAGCATCGCGGTGACCTCGCCGACGTCGCGCCCGGAGACCGCACCGAGGACCCGCGCGGAGAACGTCTGGCCCAGCACCGCCGCGTCCTGCAGCAGCGCGCGGCGCTCGTCGCCGAGCATGTCGAGGCGGCTGGAGATCAGGACCTGGAGCCCGGCCGTGGTCGCGGGGTCGAGGATGTCGTCCGGGGCGGCGTCGCCGAGCAGCACGAGTCGGCCGTCACGCTCCTCGGTCAGTCCGCGGTCGAGCAGCGACCGTACGGTCTCGATCGCGTACAGCGGGATCCCGGCCGCCCGCGCGACGAGCCGATGACGGGTCTCGTCGTCGAGCCCACCGACCAGGGCGTCGAACAGCTGGGACATCTCGGCGTCGCTGAGCCCGTCGAGGTGCACGGTCGTGGTCCGGCGCCCGGTGGCCGACGCAGGTCGGTTCTCCACGAGCTCGGGTCGGGCGAGCCCGACGACGAACAGTGCGACCGACGAGGACCGTACGAGGTGGTCGAGCAGGTCGAGGAACGAGTCGTCGGCGGCGTGGAGGTCGTCGACCACCCACACCACCGGGGCTCCGTCGGCGCCGATCCGCTCGAACCACATCAGCCAGGCGGCGAACAGCTCGTCGCGCTCGAAGGACGCGCCCGATGTCCCGAGCAGCACCTCCAGGCGCGGTGTGAGCCACGCGGCCTCGTCCGGATCAGGCACCCACCGGCGCAGCGAGGTCCTCAGCTTCTCGCGCAGCAGCTCGGGGTCGTCTCCGTCCTCGGCGCCGATCCGGCCACGGACCGCGCCGACGAGGGCCGAGTACGCGACGCCGTCGCCGTAGGCGAGACAGCGGCCGCGGTGCCAGCGGATCGACTCGGGCAGCCCGTCGATGAACGCCTCGAACTCGTGGCCGAGGCGGGTCTTGCCGACTCCGGGCTCACCGACGAGCAGCAGCATGCGGCCCGCCGAGCTCGACTGGGCCGCCGCGAACTCGTTCTTGAGCAGTGCGAGCTCGCGGTGGTACCCGACCAGGTCCACAGCGACCCCGGCGGTGCTCTCCGAGCTGAGCGCACGGGCCTGCGCGAGCGACAGAGGCTGCGCCTTCCCCTTCACGGCGTGCTGACCGACGTCGCGGTAGGTGATCGCCTCCGACGTCAGGGCGTGCGTCTGCTCGTCGACCCAGACCGCGTTCGGCGGTGCGATCGCCTGGACCCGCGAGGCGGTGTTGACGGCGTCCCCGGCGACCATGCCCTGTCCCTGCGCCCCGAGGGTGACTGCGACCTCCCCGGTGACGACGCCGACCCGCATCGCCAGGTCGGGCGCCCCGTGCTCGCTGCCGAAGGAGCGGACGGCAGCGATCAGGTCGAGCCCGGCCCTGACCGCACGCTCGGCGTCGGAGTCGGTGGTCGTCGGCACTCCCCACACGGCCATCACAGCGTCACCGATGAACTTCTCGATCGTGCCGCCGTAGCGCGCGACCACCTCGCGGCACTGGTCGAAGTACGTCGACAACAGGTCGCGGACCTGCTCCGGGTCGCGGCCTTCCGACAGCGCGGTGAACCCGACGAGGTCGCCGAACAGCACGCTGGTGACGCGGCGCTCTGCGACGCGCCCCTGGTTCCCCCGGGTCGGGGGCGGGTCGCTGTCGGCCGAGACGGCGGTGCCGCACTGGGAGCAGAACTTCGCGCCGCCCACCAGGTCGGCACCGCAGGCTGCGCACCGCACCGTCACGGGCGCGCCGCACTCGGTGCAGAAGCGGGAACCGGCCTGGAGGACCCGACCGCAGGCGGCGCAGTCGAGACCGGGGCCGGCGACACGGTCCATGCCCGGAGACTATCCCCGCGCGGCGGGTTCAGCCGCACAAACGTGGAGATCTCTTCGGCTCCGTCAGCGTGTCCGCCGCACCCGCTCGTCGGCGAGCCGGACCAGTGAGTCGGACGGCTCCCCGGTGCCCAGGGCGCGCAGGAAGTCGACGCCGGGGACGCGGAGCAGGACCGCGGGTTCGTCGACGACCACCGTCGCGGTGCGTGGCCGCGTGTGCAGGAGGCCGATCTCGCCGACGTACCCGGGGGCGACGACCTTCGGGAAGCGCTGGTCGCGCGAGTGCGCGGCCAGGGTCCCGGACTCCAGCAGCCACAGATCGCCCGCCGGCTCCCCCTCACGGACCAGGACCGTGCCGGAGGAGGCCTCCACGCGCTCGGCGCGCCCCGCGAGCGTCTCCAGGGCCGGCGTCGCGACACCGCGGAACAGGTCGAGACGCTCCAGCAGCTCGACGCGCTGCTCGGTCTGCCCGTCACGGACCCGCGCGCCGCGGAGAAGCGGCAGGCACACCACCGCGAGGAGACTGAACGCGACCGCGATCGCGACGAGCGTCGTCTCGATCCCGGCGGCGTCCAGCACGAGCCCGGCGGCGACCCCCGAGGCGGCGATGCCGGCGAGGGTGAACGCGTCGAAGGTCGCGAGCGCCCGTCCCAGCACCCCGTCGGGGACGGAGCGCTGCACCAGGGTCAGGGCGATGACGTCGACGACCGTCATCGCCGCCCCCGAGAACGCCATCAGCAGCGCGAGCACGAGCAGGTCGTCGGTCATCGCGGCGAACGCGAACGGGATCGCCTCCGCGACGATCGCCGTGGCGACGACGATCTCGAGGCGGGGAAGGCCCGAGAGCCGGCTCGCGAGCGGCGCCCCCGCGATGCTCCCCAGCGCGGCCGCGGTGAGCAGCCAGCCGTACCCGCCCTCGCCGATCCCGATGTCGTGCGCGAGCGGCACCAGCACCACCACCGTCGCACCGTAGATCCCCGAGCACAGGGCCGTCGCGATCGCCGCCCCGGCGGCGACGCGGCTGCCGAGGAGCGCTCCGACGCCCTCGGCGACCTGGCGCAACGCGCCCTCGCCGGCCCCGGCCGCGCCGCGCGACCTCAGCGACAGGCTCCCGATCAGCAGCGCCGCCACGGCGTACGTGCACGCGTTCAGCAGGACGCCCGCCACCGGGTCGGCGACCAGGAGCAGGAGACCGCCCAGCGCGGGACCGACCGCCACGACGGCGTTCTCCAGCACGTTCATCATCGCGTTCGCTGCCGGCAGGTCGCGGTCCCCGACGATCTCGGGAACCATCGCCCCCGACGCCGGGCGGTTCGGCGACTCGAGCACGGCGTTCGTGATCGAGAGCGCGACGAGCATCCACAGCGGGAGCCCGAGCGCGACCACCCCGGCCATCGCGAGCATCGCGACGGACGACAGCGACGCGCAGGTGACCATCAGCCGCCGGCGGTCGAACCGGTCCGCGAGCACCCCGGCGTACGGGGCGATCAGGAAGCCCGTGATCCATCGGCTCGTGGCGAGCCAGGCGACGGCCGTCGCGGAGCCGTTCTGCGTGAAGACGTAGGCGGTCAGGACGATCGTGTAGGACCAGGCGCCGGTCTCCCACACCGCGATCGCGGTGAAGAGTCGGCGGAAGTCGCGGCTGGCCAGCGCGCTGCGGTACGGCCGGCGTCCGGCGGCGGTGAGGGTGGCGGTGTCCATGAGGCCGACGCTAGGGAGGGTTCGACGCCGGGTCTGTCAGCGTGGTGACACTCGGTCAGAAGGGTGGAACACGGCGCACGCGGCCGAGGACCGTGCTTGACTTCGGCCGTGGACTGGGCGGTGCTGGCGTCGCTGGCCGACGACGAGCGGCAGCGGGTGCTCGCGAGCGCTCGCCACCGCCGCTACGCCCGCGGCGAGGCGGTGGTCCGGGAGGGCGACCGGGCGGACAGCCTGCACCTCGTGGCGCGGGGCCGTTTCGCTGTCCGCGCGTCGAACTCCGAGGGCGACTCGGCGATCCTCAACGTGCTGGGCCCGGGCAGCTACTTCGGCGAGCTCGCGCTCATGCCCGGGGCCGCACAGGAGCGCACGGCGACGGTGCTGGCGCTGGAGCCCGCGGAGACGCTGGCCCTGTCGGCGTCGACGTTCGGAGGTCTGCGTCAGCGGCACCCGGGGATCGAGCGGCTGCTCACCGTTCTGCTCGCCCGCCGGGTCGAGGAGCTGAGCGTACGGCTGGTCGAGGCGATGTACGAAGGACTCGACCGGCGGGTCCACCGTCGCCTGGACGAGCTGTGCCGCCTGTACGCGGCCGGACCCGGTCCGGTGACCGTGCCGCTGACCCAGAGCGACCTCGCTCAGCTGGTCGGCGGGGCGCGTCCGTCGGTGAACCAGGTGCTGCGCCGACTGGAGGAACGCGGCGTCGTCGCCCTGCGGCGCGGCGCGATCGACGTGACCGACCCGGCGGCCCTGCGCCGGCTGGCGCACCGCTGACCCTCCGGCGCCCGAGGTGCTGTGTCAGCGATCGGACGCTGGATGTGTCAGGACGCTGACACCGCCGCCCGCACCGGTCGGCGCAGTCTGGGGTCGTCGCCGGTCACCAGGGCCGGCCGGGTCGGAGGAGCGATCACGATGGTCACCACGCACGAGGCAGCAGGGGCGACGAAGGTGCGGGCCCGGGGGCCGCGGAAGGTGCGGCTCCGCGGGGCCGACGGCGGGTACGAGGATCTGCGGAGGATCTGACCCGCGACCGGTGCGGCGCGCTCGACCACGGCCCCGGGGGCAGTCCCGGGGTCTCGTCGCGTCCGCCTGCGAGTCCCGGAGGGGTCGGTCAGGCTGGGAGGCGGACGACACGACCGAGGGGAAGGGGAGCCGTGAGCCACCCGCCGGACTGGTTGGTCGCCGTCGCCTGGGCGAGCCTCGCCGTCGCATTCGCCTGCGCGCTGCTGATCGCCGCGGACGTCTTCGTGCGCGGCTACCGCCTGCCGATGGGCGTGATGGAGGCGGTCTGGCCGATCACGGCGCTGTACGCCGGTCCGTTCGCGGTCTGGGCGTACTGGCGCCTCGGTCGCACCACGAGCCCACGGTGGCTGCGTGAGCACGACCGCGACGGACCGCCGGACAAGCCGCGCTGGGCCTCGATCGGGCTCGGCGTCACGCACTGCGGTGCCGGCTGCACGCTCGGTGACGTCCTCGCCGCGTTCCTCGTCTTCTGGCTCGGCCTGAACGTCGCCGGGCTCGCGCTCCCGTACGAGTGGGCCTTCTCGTACGCGTTCGCGCTGGCGCTGGGGATCGCGTTCCAGTACTTCGCGATCGCGCCGATGCGCGGTCTCGGCGTGCGCGACGGCCTGCGGGTGGCGGCGAAGGCGGACTTCTGGTCGCTGACCGCGTGGGAGGTCGGGATGTTCGGCTGGATGGCGGTGGTGGTGTTCGTGCTCTTCCCCGACCCGCACCTCGCGCCCGACCAGGTGACCTACTGGCTGATGATGCAGGTCGCGATGCTGGTGGGCTTCGCGACCGCGTGGCCGGCGAACGTCGTCCTGATCGGGCGGGGCATCAAGGAAGCGATGTAGCCGCTCGCCTCAGCGGTCGTCTCCGCGCCGGTCGTCGCGGCGCAGGTCCGGCATCTCGCCGAGGGCGTCGACCTGCTCGGTCAGCGCCTCGAGCACCGAGCGCAGCTGGATCTGGGCGACCTTCGCGAACGTCCGGACGTACTCGATCTCGGGGACCGGGTGGTCGTAGACCGCGCCGCCCTCGGTGCGCTCGACCGGTGCGGCGCCGTCGGTCGTGGCCGGCAGTCGCGTCGCGGCCGCCTCGGCCTTCGACGCGGCCTCCTCGGCTGCGGCGTGCGCCTCCTTCACGATGTCGCGCTGCTGGGTCCGTGCGGACATCATCAGGTCCCGGGCGTGCTGGACGGCCTCGTCGATCAGGCTGTCGGCGACCTTCTGCGCCTCGGCGAACATGATCACGGCCTGGGCGCTGATCTCGGTGCCGGCCTCGGCCTTCTCCTCGAGCTCGGCGCGTTTCGCGTCGAGCTCGCGTCGCAGGGACGCGTTGTCGTCCTCCAGGTGCTGGACGGACTCGGCGAGCTGCGCAAGGTAGTCGAGCACCTCGTCCTCGTCGAACCCGCGCCGACGGATGGTGAAGGTCGCGCGACGGATCTCGGCCGCGATCTTGCTGACGTCAGTGGAGGTCATGCCGGATCACCCGTCCTCACCAGGTCGGTTCCCGGCCGGTAGCCGGTCCCGCCGAAGTCCTCGAAGCGAATGTCGTCCTTGTCGATGCCGGCGGCTGCCAGCTGGGCGACGGTCGCCTCGACCATCGCCGGTGAACCGCACACGAGCGCGCGCCGACCGGACCAGCGTTGACGCTTCGCGGCGACCCGGCCGACCTCGCCCCGCGCTCCGGGATAGGTCGCGTCGTCGGAGACGGCCGTCTCGTAGTCCAGCCAGGGGCGATCCGCCAGCTCCTTCATCGCAGCGTCGTCGTAGAGGTTCCACGGCATCCGTGCCCCGTGGAACAGGTGGACCTTGGGCCCGCGGCCGGTTGCGCGCCAGTGCCGGTCGATCTGCTCGACGACGGCCTTGAGGGGCGCGAGGCCGGTCCCGCCGGCCACCAGCAGGAGGTCGCGGTCCATGTCGTCCACGGTCAGCGCCTCGCCGATGGGGGCGCTGAGCCGGACCGAGTCGCCGGGCCGGAGCTCCTTCACGAGCGCACTGCTGACCTGGCCGCCGTCGACGATCTGGACGTGCAGGTCGATCGTTCCGTCCTCGCGCGGGGCGTTGGCCGGGCTGAAGTAGCGCCAGAGCCGGGGGCGCTGCGGCGCCTCGAGCGCGAACGACTGACCGGGCTGGAACGGGAACGGCTGGTCGGGGCGCAGGCGGATGACGGCGACGTCGAGGGTGCGGCGGTCCATCTCGACGACCTCGGCGTCCCACCACGACGGCGCCTGCTTGGCGGCCTCCTCCGCACCGGTGACCATGGCCTTGGCGATGACGCCGTACGCAGCCGCCCAGTCCGCGGCCAGCTCGTCGGTCCACTGCTCGTCGAGGAAGTGGCGCAGCGTCGCGAGCAGCGAGGCTCCGACGGCGTTGTACTGGTCGGGCTCGACCCGGAACCGGCGGTGGTCGCTGCCGAGCTGCGCGATGAACGACTCGACCATGTCGATGCGGTCGACGTGGCTGACGATCGTGCCGAGGGCGGTGACGAGCTTGTCGCGCTGCGCCGACATCGAGACCGGGAACATCGACCGGACGTCGGGGTGGGACAGGAACAGGTGCGAGTAGAAGAACAGGGGCACGTCGTCGCCGTGCTTGGCGACGACGGCCCAGCTGTCCTTGAGCGCGGCCGGGTCCACGACCTAGGAGGTCCGGCTCACGATGTCGGGCTGGACCGCCTCGAGCGTCCCACCGAGGGACGCCAGGATGTCCTCCGGCACACCGGCCTCGACCAGCACGCTCACGAGGTGGCCGACGACCCGGCCGTAGTCGGCGTCGGTGATGCCGAGACCGGCGTGGGCCTCGCCGAGCTCGCGGCCCTCGTAGCTCACCGGTCCGTCCAGCAGGTGCGAGATCAGCTGGGCCTGGTGCCGCTTGAGCTGCGCCATGTCGACCTCGGAGAAGTACGGCGCGAGCTGCGGGTCGGCGACGACGCGCTGGTAGAAGGCGTCCACCACGGCGCTCACCGCGCTGCCGCCACCGATCCGCTCGTACGGCGTCTGCTCGTCCGGACGTGTCTCGACCTCGGTCATGAAGCGTTCCCTCCGGGGGTGAGGTTGCGTCGCGTCGCGACGCACGGTTCGCGCCCTGTATAGCAGCGATTTCACCAGGAGGTAAAGAACCGCAGGTCAGACCCCTGCCCCGACCGCGGTGCGGGCGATCCGGGCAGGAATGCGGGCTCGGTTTCGGCCCCGGATCGCCCGGATCGCGGCCGGGTCCCACGGGGGCGTGGCCGGATCCGGACATGTGGTGGCGCTCACACGGCGACGCGCGTAACGTCCGTGAAACGTTCTCATGAATCGTTCCAACCACCTGGATCCGATCTCTCCGACCCCGTGAGGAGTCCCCGTGCGCAAGCAGATCGCCGGCGTGATCGCCGCATCGCTCGTCGCCGCGGTGGCACCGGCGGCCGCGGCCTCCGCCGCCGGCCCCGCCACCGTCCGTACCGCATCCCCGCCCGCGCCCGCCGTCACCGACCTGACGGTCAACGCGCTCGACGACCCCCTCGGCATCGGGCTCGCAGCCCCGGCGCTGAGCTGGAAGCTCACGTCCGAGCGTCGCGGCGTCACCCAGCAGGCCTACGAGGTCCACGTCGCCACCTCGGCCGACGCGCTCGACGACCCCGACGTCTGGGACAGCGGGACGGTCACGTCGCCGACGTCGGTCGACGTCCGCTACGACGGCCCGGCGCTCGAGCCGCGCACCGACTACGTCTGGTCCGTCCGCGTGACCGACGACCAGGGCGAGACGTCGGACTGGAGCGAGCCCGCACGGTTCGGCACCGGCCTCGGCGACGAGCCGTGGGAGGCCGAGTGGATCGGCGCGGACAGCGACGCGATCGGCGCCGAGTGGACCGACTACACGATCGACTTCACCGCGTCGCGGATCAGCGGAGCGCTCGGCGTCTACTTCCGCGGTGAGGACACCGAGCACGCCTACATGTGGCAGCTCAGCGAGGCCGACGACGCGTTGCGCCCGCACGTGAAGAACGGCGGCTACGCGGTCCTCGACGCGACGCCGTTCCCGGCGGGCTTCGACTTCGCCGCCGAGCACGACTACACGATCGCCGTCGACGGCGACACGATCACCACGAGCGTCGACGGCGAGGTCCTCGACGAGCGCACCGACACGACGTTCGACGGCCCCGGGGTCATGGGCTTCCGCACGAACGGCGCCGAGGCCGGCCTCGTGCACGACCTGACCGTGACCGCTGCCGACGGCGAGGTCCTCGTCGAGTCCGACTTCGACGACGGCGACCGCACGTTCGTCGCAGGCACCGTCACCGACGACGGCCTCGACGTCAGCGGCAACGCCGAGGCGTGGCTGCGTCGCGACGACGCCGTCCCGCTGCTGCGCACGGAGGTCGACCTCGGCGACAAGGAGGTCCGGCGGGCCCGCGTCTACGCCTCGGCGCGCGGCGTCTACGAGCTGCGGCTCAACGGGGAGAAGGTCGGCGACGACGAGCTGGCACCCGGCTGGACCGCGTACGACAAGAGGATCGACTACCAGACCTACGACGTGACCGAGCAGGTCCGCACGGGTGCGAACGTGCTCGGCGCCGAGGTCGCGCCCGGCTGGTACACCGGCAAGGTCGCGATGTTCGGCACCGACGTGTACGGCACGGACAACTCCGTGATCGCCGAGCTCGTCGTCGACTACGCCGACGGCACCCGCGAGACCGTCCGGACCGACGACACCTGGCAGACGACGGCCGGGCCGACCCGCGAGGCGGACCTGCTCGACGGCGAGTCGTACGACGCGCGCGTCGCCGCCGCCCTCGACGGCTGGGACGAGCCCGGCTTCGACGCCGACGGGTGGGACGGCGTCACCGTGCGCGACGAGCCGACCGACGTGCTCGAGCCGGAGACGACCGTGCCGGTCCGCGTCACCGAGGAGCTCGACGGGGCGGAGCAGATCGACTCGCCGACCGAGGGCGTCTACCTCTACGACCTGGGCCAGAACATGGTCGGGCACGTCCGCCTGACCCTGCTGGGCGAGCCGGGCCAGACCGTACAGATCCGCCACGGGGAGGTCCTGAACCCCGACGGCACGCTGTACACCGCGAACCTGCGCACCGCGAAGGCGACCGACCACTACACCTTCGCGACCGACGAGCCCGAGACGTTCGAGCCGTCGTTCACCTTCCACGGGTTCCGCTACGTCGAGGTCTCCGGCGTCGACGAGGCCCCGGACGCCTCCGACCTCGTCGGCGTGGTCGTCGGCACCGACGGCGACCTCACCAGCAGCCTCGAGACCAGCTCGGACCTCGTGAACCAGCTCCAGAGCAACATCGTCTGGGGCATGCGCGGCAACTTCCTCTCGATCCCGACCGACACCCCGGCGCGCGACGAGCGGATGGGGTGGACGGGCGACATCAACGTCTTCGCCCGGACCGCGGTCTACAACATGGACGCCGAGTCGTTCCTGACGAAGTGGCTGCAGGACCTCCGCGACACCCAGCGCCCGAACGGCTCGCTGCCCGGCGTGGCACCGGTGGTGCCCAACCGCTTCGACGGCGGCTACGAGTCGGCCGGCTGGATGGACGCGGGCGTGCACGTGCCGTGGACCCTCTGGCAGGCGTTCGGGGACACCGACGTGATCCGCGAGAACTACGACATGATGCGGCGCTACGTCGACTTCCTGGAGGCGGACTCGACGAACCACATCCGCTCCGCCGGCGGCTACCTCGACTGGCTGAACCTCGACGACCCCACCCCGGCGGACGTCCTCGACACGGCCTTCGTCGCCAAGAGCACCCGCGAGCTCGCCCAGATGGCCGACGCGATCGGCAAGGACGACGAGGCAGCCGAGCTGACGGCGCGGTACGAGGCGATCCGCGCCGCGTACCAGGACGCGTTCGTCGCCGACGACGGGACGGTCAAGGGCGACAGCCAGACGGCGTACATCCTGACCCTGACGAACGACCTGGAGCCGAAGGACCGCCGTGACGCGGTCGTCGACCAGTTCGTCGAGACGCTCGAGCGCCGCGACTACCACCTGTCGACCGGGTTCCTCGGCGTCGACGGGCTGCTGCCGGCGCTGACGAAGGCCGGCCGCACCGACATCGCCTACCGTCTGCTCCAGCACACCGACTACCCGTCGTGGGGCTACGAGATCGGCAAGGGCGCGACGACCGTGTGGGAGCGTTGGAACTCCATCAACCCCGACGGCTCCTTCAACGACGTCGGCATGAACTCGTTCAACCACTACGCCTACGGCGCGGTCGGCGAGTGGATGTACCGCACGATGGCGGGCGTCTCCGCGGCCGAGCCGGGCTACGCGAAGGTGCTGATCGCTCCGGAGCCCGGCGACGGGATCGACACGGTCGACTTCACCCACGAGACGCCGTACGGGCCGGTGCGCAGCGCCTGGAGCACTGCCGACGGCCCGATGAGCCTGGACGTGACGGTGCCGGCGAACACGACCGCCGAGGTCCGGATCCCGGCTGCGAACCGCTGGGCGATCACCGAGGGTGGTACGCCGATCTCGGACGTCGACGGGGTGACCTTCACGTCGATGGACGACGGTGACGTGGTGCTCGAGATCGGCTCGGGCGACTACGCGTTCGCGGTCGACCCGGTGCTGGGCGACCTCGGGGCTGCGAAGAAGGCCGCCGGCGCATTCGCCGACGACGTCGACGCGCTCTCCACCGAGGGCGTCCTCGGCAGGGTCGCGAAGGGCCACCTCCAGCTCCGCACGAAGCTCATGGAGACCGAGATCGCGACAGCCTGGCGCCTGCACGTGCGCGGCGCCGACGATCAACTGACCGCGGCCGCGGTGCACCGCGCCCTGGCCAGCGTCGCGGACCTCGACCGCTGGGCGGCGACGTACGGTGAGCGTGGCGTCCTCGACGCCGACGCGACCGACGCGCTGCGCGAGACGCTCGCCTCGCTGGAACGGACCCTCTCGAAGGCGTCCTCGCGTCTGGTGGGCGCAGTCGCGTCCCTCGAGCTGCCTGCCGGCGAGATCCTGCCCGGCGACGTGGTCCGGGTGGCGGTCCGGCTCGAGAACGCAGGCAAGCGCCCGCTGACCGGGATCGACTCGTCGCTCGACGTGCCCGCGGACTGGGAGCTCGAGCCGGTCGGTCGGCACGCCACGACCGTCGCGGCCCGAGGCACGCTCGAGCACGCGTACGACGTGACGGTGCCCGCTGACGCCGAGGCGTCGACGGCCGACCTGACCGGCTCGGTGTCCTACCGCCACACCGGCGGGACGGCCACGTTGCCGGTCTCCGCGTCGCTGATGGTGGCGCCGGGTGTCGCGATCACGGCGACGGCGACCGCACCGGAGGCGGTCGACGGCGGGGAGACCGCCACGGTCACCACCACGCTGCGCAACCGCACCGAGGTCGCGCAGACGGGCGAGGTCACCGTCGCGGTGCCCGACGGCTGGGATCCGGTCGACGCGGTGGCCTACGACCTGGCGCCGGGCGAGCAGACGGACGTCGCGGTCGACGTCACGGTCCCGCAGACCGTCCGTGAGCAGGCCGCGTCGCTGGTGGTGGCGACCGGCCCGACCGCGGCCGAGAAGGCCACGGCGACCGTGCAGGTCGTCCTGCCGACGCCGCCGGCGGACTCGACCGACCACGTCGACGTCGGTGACGGGGCTTCGGAGTCCGCACACGGCCTGACGGCGTCGCAGCACTCCGGGACGAACGTGGAGGCGGGGCTGACCCGGCGCTACACCCACTCGTCGTACCCGGGCGGCTGGTTCGAGTTCGACGTGGCCGTCCCGAGCGCCGGGCGGTTCGTGGTCCGGATGGTCGAGACGTTCGACGGGGCCCGGCGCAAGACGTACGACGTCCTGATCGACGGCGAGGTCGCGCACAGCGTCGACCTCACTCGTACGGCCGGGGGTGAAGGCACGGTCACGCACCAGTTCGTGGTCGAGCCGTCGGACCTCACCGCGGACGGGACCGTGCGGATGCGGTTCGCCGACACCGGCGCGGACTACGACCCCTCGATCGCCGACGTGTGGGCCGTGCCGCTGGGCTGACCTGAACCGAGGCGGCGCCCCCGTTCGTCGGGGCGCGAGCGGAGCGAGCGATCGAGACCACCGACGATGGGGTCTCGATCCTCGCTCCGCTCGGCCTCGACCAGCGTTCGGCGTGCGCTCAGCCGGCGGTGGAGCGGCGGACGACCAGCTCCGGCTCGAAGACGACGTGCTCGCGCTCGCGCTCCCCGGCGGCGTCGGTCGCCTCGGCGATCAGCAGCTGTGCAGCGCGCCGCCCCATCTCGTTGGACGGCTGCTTGATCGACGACAGCGGGATCGCCGCGGCGGCGGCGAACTCGATGTCGTCGTACCCGATCAGCGCGATGTCGTCGGGGACCTTGAGTCCGGCCGAGACGAAGGCCTGGAGCAGGCCGAGCGCGATCAGGTCGTTCGCGGCGAAGATCGCGTCGGGCTGGTCCGACGGCGGCAGCGCGACGATCCGCTCGCCCTCGATCCGTCCCGGCGTCGCCCCCATGCTCTCGATCTCGGCGAAGGTCAGCGTGGCGTCGGCGACGCCGTCGACCGCCTGCCGCGCGCCGGTGAGGCGGTTGCGGACCTGGTCGATGTCGGGAGATCCGCCGACGAAGGTGATCCGGCGCCGCCCGACCTCGAGCAGGTGCTCCACCGCCAGCCGGCCGCCGAGCACGTCGTCGACGGAGACCGAGCTGTACGTCTCGGTCTGCGCGAGCCGGTCGACGAGCACGACGGCCATCCCACGCTCGCGCAGCCGGTCGAGGCGGTCCAGCACGTCACCGACGGGCGAGATCAGCAGGCCCTCGACTCGCTGCTCCTCGAACAGGTCGAGGTGCACCTGCTCCCGTCCGGCGTCCTCGGCACTGTTGGCCAGCAGCACGCTGCGCCGGTGCACGCCGAGCTCGTCCTCGACGCCGCGGGCGAGGTCGGTGAAGAACGGGTTGCCGACGTCGAGGACCAGCAGTCCGACCGAGCGGCTGCGGCCCTGCCGGAGCTGGCGGGCGGCCTCGTTGCGCACGAACCCGAGCTCGTGGATCGCCGCGAACACCCGCGCGGTCGTCGACTCCGAGACCTTGTCCGGATGGTTCAGCACGTTCGAGACGGTCCCGGCGGACACACCGGCGTGCTCGGCGACGTCGCGCAGGCTGGCGCCGGGACGGGCGGCCTTGCTGTCGTTCCGGGACATGGTTTCCCCCGATGGTCACGTTCTGGACACAGTGTGTCATAAAGGTGAATCGTTTTAGAACACGCTCTTGACGTGTTCGCAACGTGGTGGTTACGGTGTGACCGTCGCCACCTTGAAACGATTTAAGCATACGCTCCATCGGGCGTGTCAACGAAGCGAAGCACGACGACAGTAGTCCAAACATCACGAGAAGGTCCCCATGACGACAGGTGCTCCCACCGTCGCCCTCTCCCTGGAGGGGGTGCAGAAGGCGTTCGGATCCGTGATCGCCCTGCGCTCCGGCAGCCTGGAGGTGAACACCGGCTCCATCCACGCGCTCGTGGGTGAGAACGGCGCGGGCAAGTCGACGCTGGTCAAGATCATCGCCGGGCTCTACCGCCGCGACGGCGGCGAGTTCCGACTGTTCGGCGAGTCGGTCGACTTCCGCTCGACCGCCGAGGCCAAGGCCGCCGGGATCGCGGTCATCTACCAGGAGCCCACGCTGTTCCCCGACCTCTCGGTCGTCGAGAACATCTTCATGGGGCGGCAGCCGCGCGACCGCTGGCGCCGGATCGACCGGAAGGCGATGCGGACCGAGGCGCTGGCCCTGTTCGAGGGCCTCGGCGTCAGCCTCGACCCCGACCGCCCGGCCGAGGGCCTCTCGATCGCCGACCAGCAGATCATCGAGATCGCCAAGGCCATCTCGCTGGACGCGCGCGTGCTGATCATGGACGAGCCGACCGCCGCCCTCTCCGGCACCGAGGTCGAGCGCCTGATGGCGGTCGCGCGCCGACTGCGCGACGAGGGCCGCGCCCTGGTCTTCATCTCGCACCGCTTCGACGAGGTCTTCGACCTGTGCGACGCGATCACCGTGATGCGCGACGGCGAGTACATCTCGACCGACGCGACCGCCGACGTCACGGTCGACGAGATCGTCCGCCGCCTCGTCGGCCGCGAGGTCGGCAACCTCTACCCCAAGCAGCCCGCCGAGATCGGCGACGTGCTCCTCGAGGTCTCCGGTCTCACCCAGACGGGCCTCTTCCACGACATCGACCTGCAGGTGCGCGCCGGCGAGATCGTCGGCCTCGCGGGCCTCGTCGGAGCCGGGCGCAGCGAGATCGCCCAGGCCGTCTTCGGGGTCGACCCGTACGAGTCCGGCACCGTCACGGTGCGCGGGACCAAGGTCGCGAAGAACGACCCGTCGGACGCGATGCGTCACGGCATCGCCCTCGTCCCCGAGGACCGCCGCCAGAGCGGGCTCGTCCTCGAGACCGGGATCGCCCGCAACATCACGATGGCGACGCGGACCAAGCTCGCGAAGGGTGGTGTCCTGACCACCGGCTTCGAGAACGCCGACGCGCGTGAGTGGGCCGCTCGGCTCGAGGTCAAGGCCAGCGCCCTCGACACGCTCGCCGGCACGTTGTCCGGCGGCAACCAGCAGAAGGTCGTCCTCGCGAAGTGGCTGAGCACCCAGCCCGACGTCCTCATCATCGACGAGCCGACCCGCGGCATCGACGTCGGCACGAAGGCCGAGGTCCACCGGCTGCTCTCGACCCTGGCCGGTCAGGGGATGGGGATCCTGATGATCTCGTCGGAGCTGCCCGAGGTCCTCGGGATGGCCGACCGCGTCGTCGTCGTCCACGAGGGGCGGATCACCGCCGAGATCGACCGCGACGACGCCACCCCGGAGGCCGTGATGTTCGCGGCCACGAACTCCCTGGAGATGCAGTCATGAGCACCGCCGTCGCCGCCGAGCCGGCATCGACCCGAAGCCGGCTCAAGTCGCTGCTGCAGGCCCGTGAGACCGGGATCATGCTGGCGTTCCTGATCGTGCTCGGCACCGCCACCGCGATCAACCCGAACTTCCTGTTCAGCTCCGACGGCTGGCGGGACCTGTTCCTCACGCCGTCGATCCTGGTCGTGCTGGCCGTCGGTCAGGCGATGGTGATCATCACGCGCAACGTCGACCTGTCGGTCGGTTCGGTGCTGGGCCTCACCGCCTTCGTCACCGGGCGGCTGTTCGTCGGCGCTCCGGGACTCCCGGTCTTCGTCGTGGTCCTCGCCGGCATCGGCGTCGGGGTCCTGCTCGGCCTGATCAACGGCCTGCTGGTCGCCTACGCCAAGGCGCCCGCACTGGTGATCACCTTGGGCACGCTGTACGTCTACCGCGGCGTGATGCTCTCGTGGGCCGGCTCCGACCGGATCAACGCGGGCGACATCCCCTCCAGCTTCCTGAGCTTCGGCACCTCGTCGGTGCTCGGGATCCCCTCCCTCGCGATCGTCTCGTTCGTCGTGCTGGCGGTCGCGGCCGTCTGCCTGCGCGACCTGCGGGGCGGTCGCGAGTTCTACGCCCTCGGCTCCGACCCGTCCGCCTCGGTGCTCTACGGCCTCCCGGTGGTCAAGCGCACCCTGATCGCCTTCGCCGCCAGCGGTGGTCTGGCCGGACTCGCCGGCGTCATGTACGTCGCGCGCTACGGCACGATCAGCTCCGGCGCCGGACTCGGGATGGAGCTCGAGGCCGTCGGTGCCGCCGTCATCGGCGGCGTCGCGATCTTCGGCGGCAGCGGCACGGTCCTCGGTGCCGCGATCGGCGCCTACCTGCTGACCACGATCAACCGCGGCCTCCCGATCCTCGGGATCCAGGACTTCTGGCAGCGCGCGGTGGTCGGCCTGCTGATCATCGGCGCGATCGTCCTGGACAAGGTCCTGGCCGACCGCCAGCACCGCAAGCTCATGGCCGAGAGGGACTGACATGACGAGCCTCCTCCACCCGTCCGAGAAGTCCTCGGCCGCGACCGAGCGGTCGTACGCCGACCACGCCCGCCCGCTGTGGCAGCGCATCCTGATCACGCGGGAGTCCGCAGTGGTCGTGGCGCTGGTCGCGGTGATCCTGTACGCGTCGGCGACCGTGCCGTTCTTCGACCGGCCGATCACGATGACGTACCTCCTGCTCGACGTCACGCCGATCCTGCTGATCGCCCTGCCGATGACCCTGATCATCATCACGGGCGAGATCGACCTGTCGGTCGCCAGCACGCTGGCGCTGGCCAGCGTGCTGTTCGGTGTCCTGTACGACGCGGGGATGCCGATCACGGTCGCGGCGCTGCTCGCGCTGCTCGCCGGCCTCGTCGCCGGCTGCCTGAACGGCTTCCTGGTGACGGTGGTCGGGCTGCCGTCGCTGGCGGTCACCATCGGCACCCTGGCGCTCTTCCGCGGCATCGCGGTCGGCCTGCTCGGCACCACCGCGATCACCGACTTCCCCGACGCCTGGACCGACTGGGCCAGCGACCGGATCGGCGGCGGTGACGTCCCGCAGGTGATGATCCCGTTCGTCGTCCTCGCGATCGCGTTCATCGTGCTGCTGCACTTCACGCCGTTCGGTCGCGGGATCTACGCGATCGGGCAGAACGAGACCGCCGCACGCTTCTCGGGCGTGAAGGTCGTCCGGACCAAGATGATCCTGTTCGCGCTGGCCGGGCTGGTCTCGGCCGCGGCGGGGATCTACTACACCCTGCGGTACGGGAGCTCGCGCGGCGACAACGCCAACGGCCTCGAGCTCCAGGTGATCGCGGCCGTCCTGCTCGGCGGCGTGTCGATCTTCGGCGGTCGCGGCGCCCTTCCGGGCGTGATCGCCGGCGTCCTGCTGATCGGCGTGATCGCCAGCGCCCTGCGCCTGGCCGACTACACCGCCGACGTGATCAACATCGTGACCGGCCTGCTGCTGGTGGCCTCGGTGGCCTCGCCGGCGCTCCTGGCCTGGATCGGGCGGCGACGGAGACCCCGCAGCGCCGCCACCACCCCGGGTGACTGACCCCGAAGCCCACCCGGACCCCGCAACGACAACCGATGTCGAACCGATGAAATGGAGAAGCTCATGTCCCTGACGTTCACGCGACGCGGCCGGGTCGTCCCCCTCGCCGCTGCTGCTCTGAGCCTGTCGCTCGCGGTCTCCGCGTGCGGCGGCGACGACTCCGGCGACGGCGGTGACGGCGGCGGCGACGGCAACCTGTCCGTCACCTTCCTGCCGAAGAACCTCGGCAACCCGTACTTCGACGCCTCCTCGACCGGCGGCGAGACCGCCATGGACGAGCTGGGCGGCGAGTTCAAGGAGGTCGGTCCCGCCGAGGCGACGCCGGACTCCCAGGTCAGCTTCATCAACACCCTGACCCAGCAGGGCGTCGGCGCGATCGCCGTCTCGGCGAACGACCCCGAGGCGATCTGCGACGCGCTCGACGAGGCGCGCGACGCCGGCACGTACGTCGTCACGTTCGACTCCGACACCAACCCGGAGTGCCGCGACGTGTTCGTGAGCCAGGCCGACGCCGAGGGCATCGCGACCAAGCAGGTCGAGCTGATCGCCGAGCAGATCGGCGACGAGGGCCAGATCGCGATCCTGTCGGCGAGCGCCAACGCGACGAACCAGAACGCGTGGATCGAGCTGATGGAGGAGGACCTCGCGGCGAACCACCCGAACATCGAGCTCGTCGAGGTCGCGTACGGCGACGACGACGACCAGACGTCGTTCGACAAGACCGCCGCGCTGCTCCAGACCTACCCGCAGCTCAAGGGCATCGTCTCGCCGACCACCGTCGGCATCGCGGCGGCCGCCCGCTACCTGTCCACCTCGCAGTACAAGGGCAAGGTCGCGCTGACCGGTCTCGGCACCCCGGACCAGATGCGTGAGTACATCAAGGACGGGACGGTCGAGTCCTTCGCGCTCTGGAACCCCGAGGAGCTGGGCTACCTGACCGCCTACACCTCGGCCGCGCTGATCAACGGCGACATCACTGGCGAGGAGGGCGACACCTTCGAGGCGGGCGACCTCGGCGACTACGAGGTCGGCGCCGACGGCGTGGTCCTGCTGGGCGACCCGACGGTGTTCAACGCCGACAACATCGACGACTTCAACTTCTGAGCCGACCCGGCTCGACATCGTCGATCGGCGGGGGCACGTGCCCTCACACGTGCCCCCGCCCCGGCCTCCACCACCCCCGGACCCACTGACGACGGACGAGAAGCAGCAGAGACATGACGAAGTTTGACGCAATCGCGAGCCGGCTGGAAGGCCAGGCCATCGAGCTCCCGTCCTGGGCGTTCGGAAACTCCGGCACCCGGTTCAAGGTGTTCGGCCAGCCGGGCGTGCCCCGCACGGTCGAGGAGAAGATCGCCGACGCCGCGAAGGTGCACGAGCTCACCGGGCTCGCCCCCACCGTCGCGCTGCACATCCCGTGGGACACGGTCGACGACTACGCCGCGCTCAAGGCGTACGCGAACGGGCTCGGGGTGGATCTCGGCACGATCAACACCAACACCTTCCAGGACGACGACTACAAGCTCGGCAGCCTCACGCACCCCGACGCCGCGATCCGCAAGAAGGCTGTCCGGCACGCGCTGGACTGCATCGAGATCATGGACGCGACCGGCTCGCGGGACCTCAAGGTCTGGCTCGCCGACGGGACCAACTACCCCGGCCAGGACGACATCCGCTCCCGCCAGGACCGGCTCGCCGACGCGCTGGCGGAGATCTACGCCGCGCTGTCGGACGACCAGCGCCTCGTGCTCGAGTACAAGTTCTTCGAGCCGGCGTTCTACCACACCGACGTGCCCGACTGGGGCACCTCGTACGCCCACGTCGCCGCGCTCGGCGACCGGGCGATGGTGTGCCTGGACACCGGCCACCACGCGCCGGGCACGAACATCGAGTTCATCGTGGCCCAGCTGCTGCGGCTCGGAAAGCTCGGCTCGTTCGACTTCAACAGCCGCTTCTACGCCGACGACGACCTGATCGTCGGGGCGGCGGACCCGTTCCAGCTGTTCCGGATCATCGTCGAGGTGATCCGTGGCGGCGGGTACGGCCCGGCCAACCCCGACGGGCACAGCGGCGTCGCGTTCATGCTCGACCAGTGCCACAACATCGAGAAGAAGATCCCGGGGCAGATCCGGTCGGTGCTCAACGTGCAGGAGATGACCGCCCGCGCGCTGCTGCTCGACCGCGAGGCGCTCGGCGCCGCGCAGGACACCGGTGACGTGCTCGGCGCGAACGAGGTCCTGATGGACGCGTTCTACACCGACGTCCGGGCGGACCTGGCCGCGTGGCGCGAGTCGCGCGGGCTCCCGGCGGACCCGATGCGGGCCTACGCCGAGAGCGGCTACCAGAGCCAGATCGAGAACGAGCGCGTCGGCGGGACGCAGGCAGGGTGGAGCTGACATGACGCAGGGCACGATCAACGCGACGGTCGACGAGCTGATCGCACGGTCCAACCGACTGGGTGCGGACCCGACGAACACGAACTACGCCGGGGGCAACACCTCCGCCAAGGGCACCGAGACCGACCCGGTGACCGGCGACCCGGTCGAGCTGGTCTGGGTCAAGGGCTCCGGCGGCGACCTCGGCACCCTGAAGCCGGCCGGTCTGGCGGCGCTGCGGTTGGACCGGATGCGCGCCCTGGTGAACGTCTACCCGGGCGTGGAGCGCGAGGACGAGATGGTCGCCGCGTTCGACTACTGCCTGCACGGCAAGGGCGGTGCGGCGCCGTCGATCGACACCGCGATGCACGGCCTCGTCGACTCCGCTCACGTGGACCACCTGCACCCCGACGCCGGGATCGCGATCGCGACCGCCGCCGACGGCGAGGCGCTGACCGAGCGGATCTACGGCGACAAGGTCGTGTGGGTGCCGTGGCGCCGCCCCGGCTTCCAGCTCGGGCTCGACATCGCCGCGATCAAGGAGAAGAACCCGCAGGCGATCGGCTGCATCCTCGGCGGCCACGGCATCACCGCCTGGGGGGACACCAGCGACGCCTGCGAGCAGAACTCGCGCTGGATCATCACGACCGCGCAGGCGTACATCGACGAGCACGCGAAGGCCGAGCCGTTCGGGGCTCTGCTCGAGGGGTACGGCGCGCTGCCGGAGGCGCAGCGCCGGGCGAAGGCGGCCGCGCTGGCGCCGACGATCCGCTCGATCGCGTCGACCGACCGGCCGATGGTCGGCCACCTCACCGACTCCGACGTCGTGCTGGACTTCCTCGCCCGCGCGGAGCACACCCGGCTCACGGAGCTGGGGACGAGCTGCCCGGACCACTTCCTGCGCACCAAGGTCAAGCCGCTCGTGCTCGATCTGCCCGCGGACGCGTCGGTCGAGGACTGCCAGGCCCGGCTGCGTGAGCTGCACGAGGCCTACCGCGCCGACTACGCGGCGTACTACGAGCGCTGGGCCGACGACGACTCGCCGGCGATGCGTGGCGCAGACCCGCTGATCGTGCTGGTCCCCGGCGTGGGGATGTTCTCCTACGGCAAGGACAAGCAGACCGCACGGGTCGCGGGCGAGTTCTACGTCAACGCGATCAACGTGATGCGTGGCGCCGAGGGCCTGTCGACGTACACCCCGATCGACGAGTCGGAGAAGTTCCGGATCGAGTACTGGGCGCTCGAAGAGGCGAAGCTGGCGCGGATGCCGAAGCCCAAGCCGCTCGCCACGCGGATCGCGCTCGTGACCGGAGCCGCGTCGGGGATCGGCAAGGCGATCGCGCAGCGGCTCGCCGCCGAGGGTGCCTGCGTGGTGATCGCCGACCTGGATCCCGCGAAGGCCCAGGAGGCGGCCGCCGAGATCGGCGGGCCCGACGTCGCCGTCGGCGTCGGCGCGGACGTCAGCGACGCGGACGCGGTCAAGGCCTCGATCGACGCGGCGGTGCTCGCGTTCGGCGGTCTCGACCTGGTCGTCAACAACGCCGGCATGTCGATCTCCAAGCCGCTGCTGGAGACCACCGAGGCCGACTGGGACCGCCAGCACGACGTGATGGCGAAGGGCTCGTTCCTGGTCTCGCGCGAGGCGGCCCGCGTGCTGATCGAGCAGGGTCTCGGCGGTGACATCGTCTACATCGCCTCGAAGAACGCGATCTTCGCCGGCCCGAACAACATCGCGTACTCTGCGGTGAAGGCCGACCAGGCGCACCAGGTGCGGCTGCTCGCGGCGGAGCTCGGCGAGCACGGGATCAAGGTCAACGGCATCAACCCCGACGGCGTCGTGCAGGGCTCCGGCATCTTCGCCGGCGGCTGGGGTGCGAAGCGGGCCGCGGTCTACGGCGTGGAGGAGAAGGACCTCGGCAAGTTCTACGCCCAGCGCACGCTCCTCAAGCGCGAGGTGCTCCCGGAGCACGTCGCCAACGCCGTGTTCGTGCTGTGCAGCCCGGACCTGACCCACACGACCGGTCTGCACGTGCCGGTCGACGCCGGCGTCGCGGCCGCGTTCCTGCGCTGAGGGGGCTGCGGTGTCCGTGCTGGCAGCGGTCGACCTGGGGGCGACGAGCGGTCGGGTGATCCTCGGCCACGTCGCGCCGGACCGGATCGACCTCGAGGTCGTCCACCGGTTCGGCAACCACCCGGTGCGCACGCCCGACGGGCTCCACTGGGACGTCCTCGCGCTGTACCGCGAGATCCTGGACGGCCTGCGGACCGCCGGACGCAGCCACGCCGTCGACGGTGTGGCGGTGGACTCGTGGGCGGTCGACTACGGGCTGCTCCGCGGCGACCACCTGGTCTCGGCGCCGTTCCACTACCGCGACGAGCGCACCGTCGCCGGCGTGGAGAAGGTGCACGCCCTGGTCGACCCGGCGGAGCTCTACCGCCGCAACGGACTCCAGCACCTCCCGTTCACCACGGTCTTCCAGCTCGCGGTCGACGACCTCGTCGCGACGGCGGACGCGTGGCTGCTGGTCCCCGACCTGCTGACCTGGTGGCTGAACGGCAGCCGCTGGGCGGAGGCGACGAACGCATCGACGACCGGGCTCGTCGACGTGCATCGTCGGACCTGGGACCGCGACCTGCTCGACCGGGTCGGGCTGGGCTCCCTGCCCCTGCCCGACCTGGTCGAGCCCGGCACCCGACTGGGCGGGCTGCGGCCGGAGGTCGCCGAGCTCGTCGGGATCCGCCCGGCGGTCACGACCGTCGGCTCCCACGACACCGCGTCGGCGGTCGTCGGCGTGCCGATGGACGCCGGCAGCGCCGCGTACGTCTCGTGCGGGACGTGGGGTCTGGTCGGCGTCGAGCTGGAGCGGCCGGTGGTGACCGAGCAGGCGCGCCTCGCCGGGTTCACGAACGAGGGCGGTGTCGACGGACGGATCCGCTTCCTGCACAACGTGATGGGCCTGTGGGTGCTGAGCGAGACGATCCGGACCTGGGAGCGCGAGTCGGGCACGGACGTCGACCTGGGTGAGCTGCTCGCGGCCGCGGAGGCGGTCACCGCGACAGTGCCGGTCTTCGACGTGGACGACCCTCGGTTCCTCCCGCCGGGCGACATGCCCGCCCGGATCGCCGAGGTCTGCGCGGAGCAGGGCGTGCCGGCACCGACCACCCGCGCCGAGTTCGCTCGGAGCATCCTGGAGAGCCTCGCCGAGGCCTTCGCCCGTACGGTGCGCAGCGCCGCGGAGCTGTCCGGCGTGGACGTCTCCGTGGTGCACGTGGTCGGCGGCGGATCGCGCAACGCGCTGCTCTGCCAGCTCACGGCGGACCGTCTCGGACTGCCCGTCCTGGCGGGGCCGGAGGAGGCGACGGCACTCGGCAACGTGCTGGTCCAGGCGCGTACGCTCGGCGCTCTGAGCGGGGACCTGGAGAGCCTGCGCGCCCGGATCGGCGCAGCATGGACACCCCGACGATTCGACCCCCGACCGACCCGAGAGGCGACACGATGAGGCGACGCGTACCCCGCTGGCACGACCTGGGACCGCTGATGAAGTTCAAGCGGCCGGTGCTGAGCCCGAGGAGGCGACGGCTCGCCTCGGCCCTGACGATCGCCGACCTGCGGGCGGTCGCGAAGCGTCGTACGCCGAAGGCCGCTTTCGACTACACCGACGGGGCCGCGGAGGAGGAGCTCTCGCTCGCTCGCGCTCGCCAGGCGTTCCGCGACGTCGAGCTCAACCCGGCGATCCTGAGGGACGTCTCGAAGGTCGACGTGTCCGCGTCACCGCTGGGCGTGCGCTCCGAGCTTCCGTTCGGGATCGCGCCGACGGGCTTCACCCGCCTGATGCAGACCGAGGGCGAGTACGCCGGCGCGGGAGCCGCCCAGGCGGCCGGCATCCCGTACACCCTGTCGACGATGGGCACCGCCTCGATCGAGGACGTGGCGGCGACCGCGCCGCACGGGCGGAACTGGTTCCAGCTCTACATGTGGAAGGACCGCGACCGGTCGATGGCGCTGGTCGACCGTGCCGCGAAGGCCGGGTACGAGGCGCTGGTCGTGACCGTCGACGTCCCGGTCGCAGGGGCGCGGCGGCGCGACACCCGCAACGGGATGACGATCCCCCCGACGCTGACGCCGCGGAACGTCGTCGACGCGATCCCGCGGCCGGCGTGGTGGTTCAACCTGCTCACGACCGAGCCGCTCGCGTTCGCGTCCCTCGACTCGTGGTCCGGCACCGTCGGCCAGCTCCTGGACACGATGTTCGACCCGACGGTGACGTACGAGGACCTCGCGTGGATCCGTACCCAGTGGGAGGGCAAGCTCGTCGTCAAGGGCGTGCAGACCGTCGCGGACGCGGCACGGCTCGCCGAGGCCGGTGTGGACGCGATCATCCTGTCGAACCACGGCGGCCGCCAGCTCGACCGCGCTCCCGTCCCGTTCCATCTGCTGCCGTCGGTGGTCTCCGAGGTCGGTGACGGCTGCGAGGTCTGGCTGGACACCGGGATCATGTCCGGCGCCGACGTCGTCGCGAGCCTGGCGCACGGTGCCGACTTCACGCTGATCGGTCGCGCCTACCTCTACGGGCTGATGGCCGGGGGTCGTCCGGGTGTGGACCGCACGATCGAGATCCTGCGCTCGGAGATCGAGCGCACCATGCGACTGCTCGGGGTGGGAAGCACCGCCGAGCTCGAGCCGGGGCACGTCACGCAGCTCCAGCGCTTGATCCCGCGGCGCTGAGGCCGGGCCGGGGGGCTTCGTGGTCGTGACCGAGAGCGAGATCGAGCCGATGGATCTGGAGATCCTCGGCGACGTGGCGCGAGGCGAGACGGTCGAGGCGATCGCACGTCGGCTCGACGTGTCCGAGCGGACGGTACGCCGCCGGCTCCGCCTGGTCGCCGATCGGCTCGGCGTCGACACCACGATCGAGGCCGTCGTCTGGGCCGTTCGCCACGGCCTGGTGTAGGCGCCCCACCCGGCGACCCTCCGTACGGGCGCGGGCGGTCTGCCCAGCCGGCTGGGTAGACCGACACCTGGCTGTGGTGGTTTCCCCAGCCAGGTGCGAGTCTGCGTTGCCAGGTGGCGCCGGCGATCGGGCGTACGGGCGCGGGCGGTCTCCCCAGCCGGCTGGGTAGACCGACACCTGGCTGTGATGGTTTCCCTAGCCAGGTGCGGGTCTGCGTTGCCAGGTGGCGCCGGCGATCCGGCGCTGAGTGGGATGGCGCCGGCGATCCGGCGCTGAGTGGGATGGCGCCGGCGATCCGGCGCTGAGTGGGATGGCGCCGGCGATCGGGCGCTGAGTGGGATGGCGCCGGCGATCCGGCGACACGCCGCGGAAGCACGCGACGCGGGACGCCTGGACTCCTACGCTCGCCGTCAAGGAGCCGGCGTCCGCCGGTCGGAGCGAGTGCAGGAGCAGCCATGAGTGACGTCGTCGCGACGGAGCCGCTGAGGTCCGCGTTCAAGACGGCGTGGTGGGTCGTGCTGCTGCGCGCGATCATCGCGATCGCCTTCGGCATCGTCGCGCTGGTCTGGCCGGACAAGACCGCGCAGGTCATCATCGTGCTCTTCGGCATCTGGGCTCTGCTCGACGGCATCTTCGCGCTCGCGGGGATCTTCACCGGGCGCGGGCGCGCCTGGGGCTGGCTGCTGCTCGAAGGCGCGCTGGGGATCGCCGCCGGCCTGATCGCGTTCCGGGCGCCCGAGGCGGTCGCACTGGCGCTGGTGCTCGTGGTGGCGTTCTGGTCCGCAATGATCGGCGTGCTCGAGATCTCGGGTGCCGTGCGGATCCGTGAGGTCCCGGGAAGCGGTTGGGGCTGGCTGCTGGCCTCCGGGATCTTCTCGATCCTCTTCGCCGTGCTGCTGTTCGTGTGGCCGGACCTCGGATTCACCACCCTGATCGTCCTGATCGGGATCTACGCGCTGCTGATGGGCGCGGTCTGGCTGATCACGGCGATCTACGTCCGCAAGGCCGCGAAGGAGCTCGACCTGGCCTGACCCCACGACGCCGACGTCCCGCGCTGCGACCAGGGCCGCGGGGCGTCGTGCCGTCCGGGAGTCTCGATCGCTCGCTGCGCTCGCGCCTCGACCGGCGGACAAGGCGGTGCTCGCGCCTCGACCGGCGGACAAGGCGGTGCTCGCGCCTCGACCGGCGGACAAGGCTGCGCTGCGCCTCGACCGGCGGACAAGGCTGTGCTCGCGCCTCGACCGGCGGGTCTCGACCGGCGGGTTGGTCAGCCGTACAGGCGCACGGGGAGGCGCTCCACCCCGTACACGATCGACCGCTGACGGAACTGGAGCTCCGCCGGCGAGCAGGCCATCCGCAGGTTGGGGAAGCGCTGGAACAGCTTCGGGTACGCGGCGCGCAGCTCCATCCGCGCGAGCTCGGCCCCGACGCAGCGGTGGAACCCGTGCCCGAACGCGACGTGGGAGACGGGCCAGTCGCGGTGCGGGTTGAACGACTCGAGGTCGGCGCCGGTCCGGCCGTCGCGGTTCGAGCCCGACAGCGAGCAGACGACGACGTCGCCCTTGCGGATCTGGCGGCCGAACAGCGCGTGGTCCTCCTTGGCGAACCGTGGGAAGGCGATCTGCACGACGGTGAGGTAGCGGAGCATCTCCTCCACCACGGCGTCGGCGAACGTGGCGTCCGCGATCAGGCGGCGACGCGCCTCGCCGTCGTTCATCAGGACCATCGCACCGAGCGCGATCGTGCTGGCGGTGGTCTCGTGACCCCCGGTGAACACGCCGTCGGCGAGACCGCCGAGGTCGTAGTCGGAGATCTCGTCGCCGACCTGCTCGATGAGCTTGCCGATCAGCCCGTCACCGGGGTTGTCGCGCTGCGCCTTGGTGGCGTCCATCAGGAACACGCGTGAGTCCGAGATCGCGCCGAAGCTCCCGACCCCGCCCTGGGAGACGTCGAACCGCGCCGAGCCGAGGGCGAAGAACTCGTCCCGCGACTCGTCGGGCAGCCCGAGCAGCTCGCAGATCACGAGGAACGGGACGGCGAACGCGAAGTCGGCCACCAGGTCGACCTCGGGTCCCTTGGCCTCCATCACGTCCAGCTGGTGGTCGACGATCTCGTCGATCTTCGGGGTGAGCCGCGCGAGCCGGCGCATCGTGAACTCCGGCGTCAGCAGCTTGCGCAGCCGGGTGTGCTCGGGCGGGTCGGTGAATCCCAGCCCGCCGATGTCTCCGTCGCTGGCCCCGACCTCGCCGACGAGCGGACGGATGTCGTTGCTGTAGCGGGTCCGGTCCGCGAGCACCGCCTGGGTCTCGGTGTGGCCCGTGACGAGCCAGATGTTCATCCCGAACAGCCGTGCGAGCCGCTTGACCGGTGCGACCTCACGGGTCCGCGCGAGCTGGGGAACCGGATCGAGCCCGTCGCGTCGCAGCGGCATCAACCACCGACGCGGGACGAACGACAGCTTCGACAGGTCGATGCCGTCGCGCTGGGAGCGCAGCAGCAGCCGCTGGCCGAACCAGGCCTTCACGTCGGACGGGATGGTGCGCATAGTCCGCTCACGATATCGCCCGGCCGGTTCGATTCGACGCGTTGCTCCCCGATCTCAGGGGAGACCCTGACGACATCCAGGGTCGCCGCCCACGACCACCCGGCCCGGGAGGCGCGGGAGAACGGGACGGGCCCCGCCCGGCGAGGTGCCGGACGGGGCCCGCGGGCCGTACGGAGCGGGTCAGTGGCCGAGGACCCGCACCGTCACCGTCGTCTCCGACGGGGCGTAGGTGTCGTCACCGCTGTAGCGGACCACGACCTCCGACTTCCCCTTCGGCAGCGCGCTGCCGTCGAGTGCGATCAGCGTCGCTCCTCGCCGGACCGGCGCGGAGCCGACGACCTCGCCGTCGGCCAGCACGTCGACGGTGCCGGTCGCGTCCTTCGGCGTGACCTTCGCGATCACCAGCGGGCTGATCCAGCGCCCCACCCCCGGCGTCGCGACCGCACGGATGTCGCTGGCCGTACGGTCGGCCACGTCGATCCCGACGAGCGCCGGGTCGTGGTCGCTGGAGCGGTACGGGCCCGGCGAGTAGAAGTCGGTCACGTTGTAGTTGTACCGGCTGTACTCGTAGGCGATCGGCTCCATCGCGTTGATCGACCACACGCCGATCCCCGTGACGTCGCCTGCTGCGGCGGGCGAGGCGAGCACGTGGTCGAGCGACCCGATCTCGCCACCGAACTGGTAGGTCTCCTCCGCTCCCGCGTCCTCCTGGAGATCCGAGTAGCCCGCATCGAGGAGGACCTGGATCGGGTCCTCCTGCGAGTAGGCGTTGAAGTCGCCGGTGAGGAACACCTTGTCGGTGCCTGCGTCGGCGGCGACCTCGTCGGCGAACGTCACGAGCGCCTCGGCCTGCGCGACCCGGTCCGGGTTCGCGAGACCCTGGCCCGTGCCGTCGTCGACCCCGGAACCCTTCGACTTGAAGTGGTTCACGATGGCGACGAACTCGTCCGAGGAGGTCCCGGAGACCGGGCGGAACGCCTGGGCGAGCGGCTCGCGCGCGTTGGTGTAGGCGGGCGACCCGACCAGGACCGTGGAGCCGCCGACCGGCTCGACCGAGGCGGGCTGGTAGATGAACGCCGTGCGGATCACGTCCTGGTTCGCCAGCGGCGGGAGACCGGACGCGTCGGGCGACGGGACGTACGCCCAGGTGCCGGCGCCGGCGTCGGCGTTCAGCGCGTCGACCAGGGTCGCCAGGGCGTCGTCGCGGTCGTGGCCGAACTTGACCGAGTTCTCGATCTCCTCCAGCGACACGACGTCGGCATCGAGCTCGTTGATCGCGGCGACGATCTTGGCCTCCTGACGGGCCAGGTTGGCGTCGTCCCACGCTCCGCGCGGACCCGCGTCGCCGTCGCACTCGTCGACGGTGGTCGGGTTGCCCTCCCGGTCGGGATAGAACTCGCAGTCGAGCCCGGTCGCCGCCTCGTACTCCTCACCGGTGGTGGTGAAGTAGTTGAGGACGTTGAACGTGCCCAACGTGATGTCGCCGCCGACCTCCGGCGGCGACGCGGGCCGCGCCGCGCCGCTGAAGGCCACCGGCTTCGCGCCGTCCGCGGTGACCGGGGTCAGCGGCTGGAAGCGCCAGAGCGAGAAGCGGTAGTCGAGCACCACGTTGTCGCTGAACGCAGCACCGGCGCCGACGCGGATCGTGTCGACCCCGGTCAGCCACGGGTGCGGCGTGTCCGAGCCGCCCGCCGTCCAGTTCGCCGACGACGCGTCGTCGAGCGTGAAGAGGCGGGAGGCGTTCTGTGCCGCGACGGCCTGGGCGTCCGAACCCGGGGCGGCGACCTCGGTGGGGACGTACAGCGGCTCGTCGCCCGTCGCGAGCCCGATCTCACCGAAGGTGTTCGTGGCGTAGTTGTTCGTGACCGTGAACGAGCCCTCGGGATCGATCAGCATGCCCTCGAGGGCCTCGCGGCCCGCAGCGTCGACGGGACCGTCGATCACGGTGGGCTTCACCGCCTCGGCCGGCTCCGTCTCCACCACCACGTCGCTGGCCGACCCCGGTGTCAGCTGGGTCAGCCCGAAGTACTCCGAGACCTCTCCGGTCACCGTCACGTGGTCGCCGGGCGCCACGGCGGCGGCAGCGCCGCCGCCGAAGACGAAGATGCCGTCGCTCGCCCCCTCCGTCGCGTCGTCGGCGCCGCCGGAGCCGGCCGTCTGGAGGTAGAACCCGTTGAGCCCGCCGGTCGGGTACGTGGCGATGACGACGCCGCTCGTGATCACCGTGTCGCCGGCCAGCGGACTCGCGGAGCCGGTGCCCTGGATCTGGGCGATCGTGACGGTCTCAGGCGGCTCGACGACCCCGGCGCACGCCTCGCCGCAGGCGACGGGCGTGATGTCGCCGGTCGCCGAGAGGGTGAAGTCGGCGGCGTTCACGTCGGTGTCGGCGTAGCCGGTGCGGTTCAGGCTGCGGACGTCGGACGTGGCGCTCGGCGCCGGAGCTGCCGACCCCTCGTACGTCTGGGAGCTGCCCCAGCCGACCAGGTCGATGACCCGGTCGTCGTCGACCACCGAGCCGGTCGCCAGCGGGTCGAGCGCAGACGTGGTGTCGGCCAGGACGACGGTGCCGCCGCCGTTCGCGACGTTGAAGCCGTTCGACGCGACGTCCGGTGTCGGCAGGGCGGACCCGTTGGCGCCGTTGCTGCCTCCCCCGACCAGGTAGTGGGTGCCGGCCGGGAGGTCACCGGTCAGGGCGACCACCGAGGTCGGCGGGTTCGAGCTCGAGGCGGACCGGTACTGCACCGAGAGCCCGTCCAGCTCGATCGAGGCGGCGGTCGGGTTGTAGAGCTCGACGAACTTGTTGGTGTACGCGGCGCCGGCGCTGCCGCCGTTGACGTAGACCTCGTTGATGACGAGATGGTCGGCCGGCTCGGCCGCGGCCGGAGAGCTGGTCCCCAGCACGCCGCCGACGAGCGCGGCGGCCACGGTGGTGAGGGCGAGGGTTCGTCGCCTGGGTCGATGGGACACCGGATCCTCCTGATGAGGTGGGATGAAGGTGGTCGGAACGAGAGACGCACGTGACTCCTCCTCGGGCGTCACGTGCGTCTCTCGTGTTGTTCAGCGGCGGTCGGTCGTCACCCGAGTGCGGGATCCTGACCGGGGCCGCCCGGGTTGTTGAAGAGGATGCGCCCCTCCCCGGACCGCGGGTAGTCGGCCGCGGTCACGGTGCCGATCGACTCCAGGTAGCTGCGCAGCGAGACCTGGTCGCCGACCGGGGTCTGGGTGACCGTGACCCCGGGGACCGCGGTCAGGTCGGGCTGACCGTCACCGCCCGTGATCGAGAAGTTGAGCTGGGCGATCGTCGCCGTACCCGTCTGCGTCACCCCGCCGTCGACGACGACCGTGCCGTCGGCGAGGACCAGGCTCTCGACCGTCCCGTCCAGGTTGATCAGCACCTCGGTGCCGTCCGAGACCTGGATGAAGCCACCGTCCTGAGCGCCGACGCCGGCGTCGACGCCGTTCTCGACGATCGCGCGGATCTCGGCGAACGGGACGTCCTCGGCGACGCTCAGGTAGTTGCCGAACGGCTGGATCGAGAAGGTGTCGGCGACGCTGAGCGGTCCGGCCGGGATGTCCAGGTCCTCGCCGCGGATGCCGCCGCCGTTCATGAAGAACACCTGCGGGGTGGACAGCCCGAGGTCGGCAGCGGCCTCGGACGCGCTGGCGAGGTGGGCGTCGGCGATCAGGTTGCCGAGGTTCGCCTCGCGGACGCGCTTGACGGCACGCGAGTTGTCCAGCACGACCTCGCTGCTCGCGATGACCTGGGCTTCCAGGGCCGCGCGCGCCGCCGCGACGGGCTCCTCGATCGTGCGGACCGCACGACGGCTCGGCGGGGTGCTCTCGTCGACCACCTCGAGGCCCGAGTCGCCGTCGTCGATGTCGATCACGTCGCCGGACTTGTCGAACGTGACCTGAAGCGCGCCGACGTAGCGGTAGTTACCCGGCGTCGTGACGACGGGGACGTCGGTGCCGTCGGCATCGGTGGCGATCTGCGGGTACGAACCGAAGATCTCCTCCTCGTCACCCGGGACGAGGACGTCGCCGTCGTCGGCGAGGATCTCGTCGCCGCCGCCGCCGATGATCACGTCGACGTCGGTCAGGGTGCCGGCGAGCTCGATCTCGCTCGTCAGTCCCTGCAGGTGCGAGACGAGGATGATCTTGTCGACGCCCTTGCGGGTGAGCTTGTCCACCTCGGTCTGCGCGATCCCGGTCAGATCCTGACCGATCCCGATGTTGCCGGGCGAGGAGATCGAGCGGAGGAGGTTCGTGGTGAGACCGACGACGCCGATCTTCTCGCCGCGCTCCTTGATGACCGTGCTCGGCACGAGCTGGTCGAGGTCGGCCGTGGACGGCTCGGTCGAGAAGTCGAGGTTGGCGGAGACCATCGGAAGACCCTTGCCGGACTGGACCGCCTCCGCGAACGAGGCGAACGTCTCCGGGCCGAAGTCGAACTCGTGGTTCCCGATCCCCAGCGCGTCGTACCCGACCTGCTGGACGGCCAGAGCGTCGTAGTCGACCCCGGCCTCGTTCGAGGCCTCGCGGGTCAGCCCGGCGAGGAAGTTGTCACCGGAGTTGAGCGTCACGACGCCGCGGCGCAGCGACTCGCCCCAGTTGTAGGACCAGATCCCGGCCTTCAGGCGCTCCTTGCGGACCTCGTTGACGAAGCGGGCGATGCCGCCGTACTCGACCCCGTCGACCTCGCTCGGCAGGAGTGCCGACTCGCCGTCGTTGTTGTGCAGGATCGTCAGCGTGAAGTCGGGCTTCGGCTGCTTGTGCGGCTTCTTCGGTCCGTGCGACGCCATCGCCGGCGCGGCGACGGCGGTGGCTGCCACCATGCCGCCGGCCACCGCTGCGGCCGCCGCGGCCCTCCTGAGTCGGTGGGACATCATGCTCCTTCGGTGGGGGACGGGATCGCGACGTACTCAACCTGGGTCGCGTAGCCCTACAGTGTCAGGAAGGTGAAGAACGCGCTACAGGGCGACCACAAGTTCTTCCTTCACGGGTCGGTACCCACGAAAAGCCTCCCGTACTCAGCCATCGGTGACCTCTGCCCGCCGGCTCGGCGGACAGGTCGCAATCGCTGGCTTCACGCCCGAGACGACCGAGGAGCCCACCGCGGGATGATCGACGCCTACCTGGTGCCCGGATCCGTGGGCGAGTCCGTCGTCGAGGACCGCGGCTCCCGCTTCGTCGGACGGGTGCGTCGGGTCGAGACCGAGGACGAGGCGCGCGCGGTGATCGCCGCCGCGCGAGCGCAGCACCCGGACGCGCGCCACCACTGCACGGCGTTCGTGCTGGGGCCGGAGGGGGCTCTGCGGCGCTCCAACGACGACGGTGAGCCCGGCGGGACCGCGGGCGCCCCTATGCTCGACGTGCTGGACAAGCGGGGCGTACGGGACGTCGTGGCGGTCGTGACGCGGTGGTTCGGCGGGACGCTGCTCGGCGCCGGCGGTCTCGTCCGGGCGTACGGCGAGGCGACGTCACGCGCGCTCGACGACGCCGGCGTGCTGCGTCGGGAGCGGCAGGTCCTGGTGCGGGTCAGGGTCGGTCACGCCGATGCGGGCCGCCTCGAGCACGAGCTGCGCTCGGGCGGCGTCGCGGTACGCGGGGTCACCTACGGTGCCGACGCGTCGTTCGAGGTCGCGGTCGCGCCCGGTCGTGTCGACGCGCTCGACGCGCAGGTGGCAGCGCTGACCGCCGGAACAGCCGCGCTCGAGGTCGGCGACGAGGTCTGGGCGCCTTAGGGTCTCGATCGCTCGCTGCGCTCGCGCCTCGACCACCGGTGTGGCCGTGAAGTCTCGCTGCGCTCGCGCCTCGACCACCGGTGTGGCCGTGGAGTCTCGGTCGCTCGCGCCTCGACCACCGGTGTGGCCGTGAAGTCTCGGTCGCTGCCTCAGATCGCTTCGATCCGTGAGAGGACGTCGCGGACGTGCTCCAGCGAGCGCTCGTGGGCCAGGCCGGTGGTGTCGTCGAAGTAGAGCCCGTCGCCGATCAGCTGGACGGTGCGGGCGAGCGCGTTGTCGCCGTAGTGCTCGGCCAGCACCTCGAACCACCCGTTGCGCAGCTCGGCCAGCGTCTCGCGTGCACGCGCGTCCGACTCCTGCGCGACCCGGGCGGCGGCGATCAGGCCGCGGTCGAAGTCCGAGCCGGTGTCGACCGAGGTGTTGAGGTAGAACGCGACCGGCCCTTCGGGTGCGGAGCGCATCTTCTCGACGTCGGTGCGGCCGCGCTCCTGCAGCCGCGCGAGCATGGCCTCGACCATCGCGTCCTTGCTCGGGAAGTGGTAGAGCAGTCCGCCCTTGGAGACCTCGGCCTGGGCGGCGACGGCGTCGAGCGTGGCGACGCGACTCCCGCCGTCGACCAGCAGGGTCTCGAACGCGTCCAGGATGCGGTCGCGGGTGGTGGCGCCGTCGGAGCGGGCGGGCATGGCAGCACTCTAGCGACCCCGCACCGTCCGGCCGGTGTGGTGGAAATCCCGTTGTGGCCACGATCGAGACTCTGTACCGTCTGGACGGGAATAACTGTACCGGCTGGACGGTTAACCTGAGCGTGCTGTCACGCCCACCGTCCGCGACTCGACCCGAAGGGGGAAGCCCATGAGCACCGACGCGATCACGCCCACCACGTACGAGCGCCCGACCCGAGCCGGTGCTCGCCAGTGGGCCGCGCTCTTCGTCCTGATGCTCCCCGTGCTCCTGGTGAGCATGGACAACACCGTCCTCAGCTTCGCGCTGCCGGCCATCAGCGGTGCGCTGCACCCCAGCGGGACGCAGCTGCTGTGGGTCGTCGACATCTACGCGCTGATGCTCGCCGGCCTCCTGGTGGCGATGGGGTCGCTGGGCGACCGGATCGGCCGGCGCCGGCTCCTGATCATCGGATCGGTCGGCTTCGGTCTCACGTCGCTCGCCGCGGCGTACGCCCCGAGCGTCGAGATGCTGATCGCGGCGCGCGCGATGCTCGGCGTGTTCGGCGCGACGCTGATGCCGTCCACGCTCTCGCTGCTGCGCAACATCTTCGTCGACCGCCAGCAGCGCCGGCTCGCGATCGCGACCTGGGCCGCGGCGTTCTCCGGCGGGGCCGCGATGGGGCCGATCGTCGGCGGGTGGTTGCTCGAGCACTTCACCTGGGGCGCGGTGTTCTGGATCAACGTCCCGGTGGTCGCGGTCCTCGTGCCGCTCGCACTGTGGCTCCTCCCGGAGTCCCGCAACCCAGCACCCGGCCCGCTGGACCCGCTCAGCATCGTGCTGTCGATGGCGGCGATGCTCCCGCTGGTCTACGGGATCAAGGTGATCGCCGAGCACGGCATCACCGGGACGGCCGCGTGGTCGTTCGGGATCGCGGTCGCCTCGGGCATCGCCTTCGTGCGGCGCCAGCGTCGCCGCCCGATCCCGCTCGTCGACGTGAGCCTGTTCGGCAACCGCGTGTTCTCCGGCGCGCTGACAGCGAACCTGCTGAGCCTGATGGGGCTGACCGGGTTCCTGCTCTTCTCGTCGCAGTTCCTCCAGCTGGTGGTGGGACTGTCGCCGATGGAGGCCTCCGTGGTGCTGCTGCCGGGCCTGGCAGCGACGATCCTGGCCGGTTTCGGAGCAGTGCGCCTGGTCCGGTTCTTCAGCACGCGCAGCGTGGTGGCGGTGAGCTTCGGCCTGTCGGCCGCGGGCTACGCGATCGCCGCGTTCGTCGGCGACGTGCCGACCGCGCTCTCGATCGGCATCGCCTTCGCCGTCCTGGGGATCGGGATCGGGTTCGCCGAGACGCTGACGAACGACGTCGTGGTCACGAGCGTGCCCGCCGAGCGTGCCGGAGCGGCGTCCGCGCTGTCGGAGACCGCCTACGAGATCGGCGCGGTGCTCGGCACCGCGGTCCTGGGAGGCGTGCTCACCGCGGCGTACCGAGGTGGTGTCACGGTGCCCGCGCTCGTCGGGACGCCGGAGCAGCGCACCGCCGCGCACGAGACGCTCGGTGGCGCCGTCGACCTCGCGAGCGGTCTTCCCGAGGGGCTGGCCGACGCGGTGCGGACCTCGGCGCAGCTCGCCTTCGACCACGCCGTGCAGCTCACCTCGGCTCTGGCCATCGTCGTCGCGCTCGGGGCCGCCGTGGTGTCGTGGGTGACGCTGCGCGACGCCGACCGCTGAGCCGCTCGTACGACGGAGCGCTCGTACGCACGAGGCCCCCGGGACGCCGTGTCCCGGGGGCCTCGCCGTTCACGCCCCAGCGATCACTTGATCCGGATGCGCATGCTGGTGCCCTTCTCCTTCAGCACCTTCACCTTGACGCCGACCGCGGGGAGCTTGACCCCGTGGTTCGGCAGCTCGGAGTACCAGTACTTCCTCGTGTCGTTGAAGACCGGCTGCGGGTCCTGCGCCCGGATGTAGCTCGGCTTGCCGTTCGTGTGCAGCGTCATCGAGTCCGCGCGCTGCTTGGAGAACGGGGCGTCGTACACCTGGACGCGGGCTCGCCACGGAGCGCCGGTCGCCATGTTGATGATCGGGCGCGGGTGCGCGTCGATCGGCAGGTTGCGACCGGTGCCGGGGTGCACGTTGGTGTTGTTGTCCGCCACCGACGTGTCCCAGTAGGAGATCAGCAGGCCGTGGCCGTAGCGGTAGTGCTCGACCCAGTCCGGCTTCGTGCTGGCCCACCCGAAGTTGTACGGGCCGGTCTCGAGGTAGCGGTCGTAGTCGACGTACGACCGGTGCCCCATCACGTAGAAGTTGTCGAAGTCCTGCGTGACCGTCGCACCGACGATCGAGAACCCGTCCAACGTCCACGCGGCCCCGCCGTCCTCGGCGCCGTCGGACAGCACGGTGGCGCCGTCGGCGGTCACCTCGATGTCGTCGAGGAACAGGCCGGCCTCGGAGACCCCGCCGTCGGTGCGGTACTGCACCCGGAAGTCGACCTGCTGACCGGCGTACGCGTCCAGCGGCACGACGAGGTCGCCCCAGTCGGGGTGCTCGCCGTCGATCGCCGGCGAGCCCGAGGTGTCGGTGCCGTAGTCCTCACCGTCGATCGTGCCCGGGAGCGAGGTCCACGACGATCCGCCGTCGGTCGAGACCTGGAAGTACGCGTAGTCGTAGCCAGCCTCGATCTCCCAGCGTGCCTGAGCCGTGAAGCTCGCCGACGACGCGCCGGAGAGGTCCAGCGACGTCGACATCGTGTTGTTCAGGTCGTCCGCGGAGCCGGAGAAGAACTGCTTCTCCCCCGATGCCGGGGCACCCTTGTCGAACGACACGGTCTTCTTCGGCAGCACGACGACGGCGCCCTGCGCGTCCTTGGAGTTGTACTCCTGGGGCCCGAGGTCGAGCGTGCGCTTCTGCCCGGCGGCGACGACCTCGTAGTCGAGCCACCCGAGCTGGAGCTTCTCCCAGGCGCCGAGGTCACCCGGTCGGGTGCCGAGCGGCTCACCGGCGTCGTTCAGCCGGCTCTGCGCCATCAGGGTCCAGTACTCGTTGGAGTTGTCGCCGCGGCCGGAGGTGTCGTACGCGTCCGGCAGCCCCAGGTCGTGGCCGTACTCGTGCACGAAGACCGACAGGCCGCCGTTCTCCGGCTGCACGGTGTAGTCGCCGACCCAGATGCCGGTGTCGCCGATCTGCGTCCCGCCGAGCGGGTTCTGCGGCGGGCCGGTCAGGCCCGCGTCGGTGACGAAGGCGTACCAGCGGTGCGACCAGATCGCGTCGGAGCCGTAGATCGGGTCGCCGTCGGCCTCGTCGCCGCCCGCGTGCACGATCTGGAAGTGGTCGATGTAGCCGTCGGGCTCGTTGAAGTCGCCGTCGCCGTCGAAGTCGTAGCGGTCCCACTGGTCGTACGACTGCAGCGTCTTCTCGATCTGCGCGTCGGACATGCCGGCGGCCTGCTGCTGCTCGACCCAGGAGGTCAGCGCGTCGCGCACGAGGTACCAGGCACCGGCGTCCGTACGGCCGTAGCGCGCCTCGTTGTAGGGAACCTTCACCCAGTCGGAGACGGTGCCGTCGACCGTGTAGCGCCCGGAGGACTGCTTCTCGTAGTACGTCTTGACCGACTCGGTCTTCTTGCCGGTCCCGAAGTACAGGTCCTGGTAGTGCTGCTGGTCGTAGTCCGCCTGCCAGACGGTCGTGTTGTCCTTCGTCCGGTCCGGCTCAGGGATCTCGTTGTGCAGCGGGCCGTCGAAGCGCTGCGGCTCGACGGCGTTCTCGTCGTAGTCGGCCCAGCCGTCGTCCGGGTAGTCCGGGTGACGCTCGTCGCCGAACTCCGCCAGCACGACGAAGATCTTGTCGGCGCGCTCCTGCTCGAGCTCCACGTACTGGGCCTGCTTCTTGGCGCTCGCCTGGCGGGCCGAACGGCGGTCGTCGCCGTTGCGCATCGCGGCGGCGTCGGCCGGCGAGTACGAACGACCGACGCGCGCGACGGTCGTGCCGTCCTTCGTGACGGTCGTGGCCTCGCCGGACAGGACGGACGCGATCGCGTCCTCGCGGAGCTCGCGGCGCCTCTCCTCCAGCGGGTTCGGGAGCTCGTGGTCGCTCGGTGCGCGGTCCGCCGCACCGACGACCGGTGCCGGCTGTGCCGTGGTCGTGGTCGCGGCGGCGACGCTGAGCGCTCCGCCTCCGGCCAGGAGCCCGACGCTCGTGACTGCTGTGATCAGTCGTCTCACGTACTTCTCCACCTCTGTCGAGTCGGATGCCGCCGGACCGGTGGTCTCAGCGGGTGGCGACGTCGAGGGCACGGCCGGGGTGCGGCCGGGGTCACACGTCGCGCACCGGACACAACGTAGACGCGTTCAGGGTCACGCGCTAGAGAAGAATCTGCTGCGCGATGTGTCAGAACCAAGAGGAGTACTGAGGATTCGCCTGAAACAACGGACGATCAGCGGCTTCCGTCACCAAATCGTTGTGATCCGTCATGCAAGCATCTGGTGCCACCCGGCGGGCACGCCGGTGGACCCGTCGGTGGCCGGTCAGACGTCGGTGGCGGCGCGGTGGGCCTGCGTCAGCGCGAGGTAGTTCGCGGCGTTCGTGGTGAGGCCGTCACGCTCGGCGTCGGTGAGCTCGCGCCGGACCTTGCCAGGGATCCCCGCCACCAGCGAGCCGGGAGGGACGACCGTGTCCTGCAGCACGACGGCGCCCGCGGCGACCATCGAGCCGGCACCGATGTGTGCGCCGTTCAGCACCACCGCGCCCATCCCGATCAGGGCGTCGTCCTCCACCGTGCAGCCGTGCAGGACAGCGCGGTGGCCGACGGAGACCCGCTCGCCGACGTGGACCGGCTTGCCCGTGTCGACGTGGAAGACGCACCCGTCCTGGACGTTGCTCCCCGCGCCGATCGTGATCCGCTCGTTGTCGGCGCGCAGCACCGCGTTGTACCAGACCGACGCCTGCGGACCGAGGTGAACGTCTCCGCAGAGCACGGCGGTCGGCGCGACGAAGGAGTCGGGATCGATCGTCGGGGAGGTTCCGTGGACGGTACGCAGCAGCGGGGTCTCGGTCATGCCCCGATCGTGCCACGTCGTCCGCGGGGCTGGTCGCGGCGCTCAGCTCAGCAGCGCGCGACGCGCCATCTCGGCGAGCAGCGTCGCCATCTGGTCGCGCGAGATGCGCGCGCTGTGCGGCGTGGAGTTGAGCAGGCCGAAGGCCGCCTGCGCAGCGGCGCGGGCCGTCCGCTGGTCGAGCTCGGGGCGCAGGGCCCGCAGCACGCCGACCCAGGTGTCCACGTAGTCCAGCTGGAGGCTGCGCACGCGCTCACGGGCGTCCTCGTCGAGGTTCGGCCACTCCCGCTCCTGGACGACGATGAGGGCCGGGTTCGTCAGCGCGAACTCGATGTGGAAGTCGATCAGCGCGTCCAGCGCGACCTTCGGGTCGCCGGCCTGCGCCGCTCGCCGCCGACCGCCCTCCCGCAGCGTCTCGCTGATCTCGACGAGCATGTGGTCGAGGATCGCGTCCTTGCCGGCGAAGTGGCGATACAGCGCCGGGCCGGAGATCCCGCACGCGGCTCCGATGTCGTGGACGGAGACGCCGTGGAAGCCCCGTTCGGCGAACAGGCTCGCCGCGGTCGTCAGGATCTGCTCACGCCTCGTCGTCATCGTGGCCCCATGCTAGGAGCAAGGCGGTCCTCCAAGGAACGAAGCGGCCGACGGTGGGGACCGCCGGCCGCTCCTCTTCGTGAGCGGTCTCGGGTCCGCTCACGAAACGCCTCTCCGCGTCACGGGGGCCGCGCGGATGAGGCGTGCAGCGAGAAATCTGCCACGAATTCACCCTGATTGGAATGGACGAATCGGACATGTCGGTGACCGGCTCGGTCGGCGGGGGAATCGTTATCGCCCTGTGATCTTGAACCTTCACAGATCACCGGATCTCCCTGCGACCGACACCGCCGGCGTGGGATGATCCGGCAGGGCGAGCGCACATCGGGAGGCGCCACGTGCTGGAGATCCTCGGCCTGTCCACCGACGAGTCCCGGGTCTACCTTGCCCTTCTCGAGCGGCCGAACGCGTCGTACGACGACGTCGCCGAGGTGACCGGACTCGCCGTCGAGGAGATCGTCGCCACGATCACGCTGCTGGAGCAGGACGCGCTCGTGATCCGGCACGCCTCCCACGGTCGCCCGTTGCGCTGGGTCGCTGCCCCGCCGTCCGTGGGGCTCTCCGCCCGCGTCGTCGAGAAGCAGCGAGGCCTGGTCGACGCCCAGCAGGAGATCGAGCGTCTCGACGAGATCTACCGGCGCGGCCGTCAGGGCCGGGGCGCGGTCGACGCGGTCGACGTGGTGGCGGGACCCGAGGCGGCCGGCCACCGGATCACCCAGCTGATCCGTGCGGCGCGCGACGAGGTCATGACGATCATCCAGTCGGCGCCGCACCCCGGCATGGACCCCGATCTGGTCGAGGAGCGCAGAGCCCTGGAGCGCGGGGTCCGGTTCCGGGCGGTCGCCGAGCGGGGCGCGATGGAGCGGCCGGGACTTCTGGCCGCGCTCTCGGGGGCCTCGACCGGGCGGATCGACGTGCGGGTGGTCCGGCACGCGCCCTGTCGGCTGGTCGTCGTGGACCGGGACACGGCCCTGGTCCCGCTGCGCCGTGCCGACGGTGCGACCGAGGGCGCGCTGGTCGTGCACGGCGGAGGCTTGCGAGACCTGACGCTGGGTCTGTTCGACCGGATGTGGGAGACGGCGGCGCCGCTGCTGGGCGGGGCGGGGGACGGTGACGCGTCCGTCGCGGGGCTGAACGGTGTCGACCTCGCGATCCTGCGTCTCCTGAACGCCGGGCTGACCGACCAGAAGGTCGCGAGCCGGCTGGGCCTGTCGTCCCGCACGGTGCAGCGCCGGACCGCACGGCTGATGGAGGCGGCCGACGTCGAGACCCGACTCCAGCTCGGTGTCGTCGCGGCTCGGCGAGGGTGGCTCTGAGCGCCGCGGACCGATCGATCCCGGCCGCGGGAGCACGACCGGAGTCAGCGGGTGTTGACCTCAAGCGCACATGAAGTTGCACGCTGGGCTCCCGGGTCCGGTCCGCGGACCCTCGTCGGAGGAGGCGTGATGCGCGCAGTGCAGGTCGAACGGTTCGGGGGCCCGGAGGTCCTCCAGGTCAGCGAGGTCGAGGCGCCCGAGGCCGGTGCGGGCGAGGTGGTGGTCGACGTGGAGATCGCCGACGTGATCTTCCTCGACACCCTGCTGCGACGCGGCCTGGCCGAGGAGTGGGGCATGAGCCTGCCGTACGTCGCGGGCGGCGCGGTCGCCGGGCGGGTCCGGTCGGTCGGGCCCGGGGTGGACGACGCGTGGCGGGGCCGGCGGGTCGTCGCCCGGACGGGCACGCAGGGCGGGTACGCGGAGCTGGCGCGGGTCGACGTCGCGGTGCTCGTCCCGGTGCCGGACGACGTCACGCTCGAGCAGGCGGCCGCCCTGTCGCGCGATGCCGTGACCGCGCTCCGGCTCGTCGAGGTCACCGCGGTCGGCCCCGAGGACCGGGTGGTCGTGAACGCGGCCGCCGGCGGTGCGGGCTCGCTGCTCGTCCAGGACCTGGTCGCGACCGGCGCCGACGTGGTGGGTGCGGCGCGGGGTGCGGCCAAGCTCGCTGTCGTCGCGGACCTCGGTGCCGCCGCCGTCGACTACACGAGCCCGGCCTGGTCGGAGAAGGCCGTCGCGGCTCTCGGCGGGCCCCCCACGGTCGTCCTGGACGGGGCGGGCGGCGCCCCTGGTCGCGAGGCGCTGGCCGTGCTGGCCGACGGTGGACGCTTCGTCGGGTACGGCGCGGGCGGCGGGTTCGTGGTCCCGGAGCCCGACGACGTCGCGCGCCGCCGCCTCGAGGTGCGTGGGATCACCGGCGCCCAGACCGACCCCGCGACCACGCGTCGGTTCACGGTGGAGGCGATCGAGCGGCTGCGGACGGGCCGCTGGGCGCCGCTGATCCGTCAGCGCTACCCGCTCGAGGCGGCCGCGCTGGCGCACGCCGGGCTCGAGGACCGCACGGCGATCGCGAAGACGCTGCTCCTGGTCTGACCGCGCGGGCGGCGCGGCCGAGGCGCCGAGCCGGTACGGCCGGCTGGCGTCGGAGGTTAACGATCGTTAACATCGCTGCATGTCCACCAACGCCCCGCCCACCGGTCTGCGCGACGCCGTCGCGGTGCTGCGCGAGCGTCTCGACCGGGTCCGCGACGGGGGCTCGGCCGCCGCCCGCGCGAAGCACGAGTCCCGCGGGAAGATGCTCGTGCGCGACCGGGTCGACCACCTGCTCGACCCCGGCTCCCCGTTCCTCGAGATCGCCCCGCTCGCGGCGTACGGCATGTACGGCGACCCGCACGCCCAGGACGCGGACCCCTACGCCGTCCCGAGCGCCGGGGTGGTCGCCGGGATCGGACGGGTCTCGGGTCGCGAGTGCGTGGTCGTCGCGAACGACGCCACGGTCAAGGGCGGCACGTACTACCCGATGACGGTGAAGAAGCACCTGCGCGCCCAGACCATCGCCGCCGACAACCACCTGCCGTGCCTCTACCTGGTCGACTCCGGCGGCGCGTACCTCCCGATGCAGGACGAGGTCTTCCCGGACCGTGAGCACTTCGGCCGGATCTTCTACCACCAGGCGCAGCTGTCGGCGCAGGGCATCGCGCAGGTCGCCGCGGTGATGGGATCGTGCACGGCCGGCGGCGCCTACGTCCCCGCCATGAGCGACGAGACGGTGATCGTGCGCGACCAGGGCACGATCTTCCTCGGCGGCCCGCCCCTGGTGAAGGCCGCGACCGGCGAGGTGGTCACCGCCGAGGAGCTGGGTGGCGGCGACGTGCACGCCCGTACGTCCGGGGTCGTCGACCACCTCGCCGACGACGACGCGCACGCGCTCGCGATCGTCCGCTCGATCGTCGCCACGCTCGAGCGGCGCGACCCGCCGAGCCTGACCCAGGTCGAGGTCGCCGATCCGCTCGAGGACCCCGCGACGCTCGACGACGTCGTCCCGGCCGACCCGCGCACGCCGTACGACGTGCGCGAGGTGATCCGCCGGGTCGTCGACGCATCGGCGTTCCACGAGTTCAAGCCGCTCTACGGGGACACGCTCGTCTGCGGCTTCGCCCGGATCTGGGGCTACCCGGTCGCGATCGTCGCGAACAACGGGATCCTCTTCGCCGAGTCCGCGCTCAAGGGGGCGCACTTCGTCGAGCTCGCGAACCAGCGCGGCGTCCCGCTCGTGTTCCTCCAGAACATCACCGGCTTCATGGTCGGCCGCGAGTACGAGAACCGCGGGATCGCGAAGGACGGCGCCAAGCTCGTCACCGCGGTCGCGTCGTCGGTGGTCCCGAAGATGACGGTGGTGATCGGCGGGTCGTACGGCGCCGGCAACTACGGCATGTGCGGGCGTGCGTACGACCCGCGGTTCCTGTGGATGTGGCCGAACGCCCAGATCTCGGTGATGGGTGGCGAGCAGGCCGCGTCCGTGCTGGCGACCGTGCGGCGCGACGGCATCGAGTCGCGTGGCGGCGAGTGGAGCGCGCAGGACGAGGAGGCGTTCAAGGACCCGATCCGGGCTCAGTACGCCGAGCAGGGGTCCGCGTACTACTCGACCGCGCGGCTCTGGGACGACGGCATCATCGACCCCGCCGACACCCGCCGCGTGCTCGGGATGGCCCTCCAGGTCGCCTCGAACGCCCCGATCCCCGAGCCGTCCTACGGCATCTTCCGGATGTGAGCACGATGACGACACCGACTCCCGCGTCCCCTCCCGCTGGGGGGGTCTCGATCGGGGCCTCGTCCCTCGGCCCCGCCTCGACCAGCGGTGGTGCGCCCGCTGGTCGAGGCGCGAGCGGAGCGAGCGATCGAGACCCCGCCGCCCCCCGCTTCTCCACCCTCCTCGTCGCGAACCGCGGCGAGATCGCGCTGCGGATCGTCCGCGCCGCCCGCGCCGAGGGTCTGCGGACCGTCGCCGTCTACGCCGAGAACGACGCGTCGGCGCCGCACGTCCGGCTCGCCGACGCCGCCGAGCCGATCGGCTCGTACCTCGCGATCGACGACCTGCTCGACGCCGCGCGTCGCAGCGGTGCCGGCGCCGTGCACCCCGGGTACGGGTTCCTGTCGGAGAACGCCGGGTTCGCGGCGGCGGTCGCCGAAGCCGGCCTGGTGTGGGTCGGGCCGAGCGCCGAGGTGATCGAGGTGATGGGCCGCAAGGACCGCGCTCGCGATCTCGCGGAGCGGGCGGGTGTCGCGGTCACCGACCGGTGGGAGCTCGACGGCGACACCGTCGTGGGCGACGTGCGCTTCCCTGTGCTGGTCAAGGCGGCCGCGGGTGGTGGCGGCAAGGGCATGCGGGTCGTCCGCGCTGCCGGTGACCTCCCGGACGCGATCGCCGCCGCCGGTCGTGAGGCGGTCGCGGCGTTCGGCGACCCGACGCTGCTCGTCGAGCAGTACGTCGAGCGTGGCCGCCACGTGGAGGTGCAGGTGATCGGTGACGAGCACGGCACGGTCGTGCACCTGGGCGAGCGGGACTGCTCCGCGCAGCGGCGCCACCAGAAGGTCCTCGAGGAGGCACCGGCGCCGACGATCGCCGACCGGACCCGCCGGCGGCTCACCGACGCGGCGGTCGCGCTGTGCCACGAGGTCGGCTACGTCAACGCGGGCACGGTCGAGTTCCTCGTGTTCGACTCTCCGAGCGGCGAGGAGCAGATCGCGTTCCTCGAGATGAACACGCGGCTCCAGGTCGAGCACCCCGTCACCGAGGCCGTCACGGGGCTCGACCTGGTCGCGCTCCAGCTGCGGGTGGCCCAGGGCCGCACGCTCGGCCTGGCGCAGTCCGACGTCGTCACCTCGGGTCACGCGATCGAGGCCCGCGTCTACGCCGAGGATCCGTACGCGGGGTTCCTCCCGCAGGCCGGTCGCGCGACCTCGGTGGTGTGGCCGGAGCGGGTGCGGGTGGACGCCGCGCTGGAGTCCGGCAGCGTCGTCACCACGGCGTACGACCCGATGCTCGGCAAGGTGATCGCGTACGGCGCCGATCGCGAGGCCGCACGCCTGGCGCTGCGCGACGCGCTCGGGGCCACGGCGGTCCTCGGGATCACGACCAACGTCGGGTTCCTGCGCCGCCTGGTCGACTCGCCCGAGTTCGCCGGTGGCGCCGTGCACACGGCCTGGCTCGACTCCGAGCAGGCAGAGCCGCTGCTCCGACGGCCCGACGTCCCCGGCGCGGCGGTCGAGGCTGCAGGCCGCGCATGGGCCGACCGGTACGCGGCGCCGGGCGACGATCCCTTCGGCACCGCCGACGGGTGGCGTTCCAGCGGACCGGCCGCCGGCCTGCGGGTCGAGCTGGTCGGCCCCGACGGTGAGCACCACGAGGTGACGGTCGGGCCCGCCGGGCCGCAGCGGGTCGTGAGCGAGGTCCGCTCCGACGGCGTGGACGTGGTCGTCGACGGCCAGACCTGGCACTTCCGGCACCCCGACCCGGCGCGTGACCCGGGCGCCGAGCAGGCCGGGGACGCCGACGTGGTGGCGCCCATGCCGGGCACGGTCCTCGCCGTCGACGTCGGGGTCGGTGACCCGGTCGCGGCCGGTCAGGTGCTCGCGGTCGTCGAGGCGATGAAGATGGAGCTGGCCCTGAAGGCTCCGTACGACGGGGTCGTGACCGACGTCCGTGCCGTGGCCGGGGCGTCGGTCGCGCTGGGTGACCTGCTCGTGACGGTCGAGCCGGCCGAGGGTGCGCAGGAGGCGTGATGATCGAGACGAACGGACTGCCGACGACCTACCGTGACCCGGACCTGCCCGAGTCCGTCACGATCTACGAGGTCGGTCCGCGCGACGGGCTGCAGAACGAGTCCGCGACCGTCCCGCTGGAGACGAAGGTCGGGTTCGTCGAGCGGCTGGGAGCCGCCGGTCTGCCGATCGTGGAGGCGACCAGCTTCGTGCACCCGCGGTGGGTCCCCCAGCTCGCCGACGCAGCCGACCTGGTCGCGCGGCTCGACCTCGGCGGCGCGCGGCCCTACCCCGTGCTCGTCCCGAACGAGCGCGGTCTCGACCGTGCGCTCGAGGCCGGGGTCACCCACGTCGCCGTGTTCGCGAGCGCCACCGAGACGTTCGCCGCGAGGAACCTGAACAGCACGTACGACGCCCAGTTCGCGATGTTCGAGCCGGTGGTCACCCGGGCGCGCGAGGCCGGCGTCCAGGTCCGGGCGTACCTGTCGATGTGCTTCGGCGACCCCTGGGAGGGCGCCGTCGCGCCGCAGCGTGTCGTCGAGGCGGGCGCCCGGCTGCTCGCGATGGGTGCGTACGAGCTGTCCCTCGGCGACACCATCGGGGTCGGCACCGCGCAGCACACCCGCGTGCTGATCGACGCGTTCGGGGAGGCCGGGATCGGCACGGACCGCCTCGCAATGCACTTCCACGACACCTACGGGCAGGCGCTCGCCAACGCGTACGCGGCCCTGCGTCGCGGCATCACGACCTTCGACGCGTCGGCCGGCGGCCTCGGCGGGTGCCCGTACGCCCGCTCCGCCACCGGGAACCTCGCCACCGAGGACCTCGTGTGGATGCTCGACGGCCTCGGGATCTCCCACGGCGTCGACCTGGAGGCGCTGGCGGCGACCAGCGCCTGGATGGCCGGAGAGCTCGGACGACCGTCGCCTTCCGCGGTCGTCCGAGCCCTCACCTCCTGACGCTCGCGAGTCAGTCGTGGCGTGCTCGCGAGTCAGTCGTGGTGTGCTCGCGAGTCAGTCGTGGTGTGCTCGCGAGTCAGCCCTGGCGCAGCCACGGCGTGTAGCGGGTCATCTCGTCGAACGAGTCGTGGCCCGGTCCGATCCGCGCCAGGATCCCCGCCTTCCCCTTGAGCCTGCGTCCGGACGGCGACTCGGTCAGGCAGCGGTTCGGGACGCTGATCTTCAGCTTCTTCTTCGTCGCCGACGTCCTGATCCCGTTGCACGGCAGGGTCTGCCAGGACGCCGGGTCGTCGCGGTGCATCCACCCGAGGTAGAGCGAGCGGACCTTGCCCTGGCGGCCCCGCCACACCCCGACGTGGTAGGTCCAGCCGCCGGACTTGCGTGGCTTCAGGATCAGCTCGGTGGCCGCGGCCTTGCGCTTCTTCAGGTGCGGGATCGTGAGCGTGCCCTTCACGCGGTAGGTGCCGTGCGCGACGCGCAGCTTGGTGATGTCCACCGCGCGCGGAGCGTCGCCCCGCGGATCGCGGACGACGTCCGTCTCGGCGTGCGCGGCCGCGGGGAGAAGCGCCCCGGCGAGGACCGCACCGGACAGCGTTGCCGCGACCCGGATCGTACGTGTGTTCATGATGGTGACTCCTTCGACTTCGTGGTGCGCGGTGTCGGGGTCACCGTGCGGCTCCGACGGACCGTCGGCCCTGGAACCCACCGGTATTGGAGCACGCCCGCAGGGTCACCTGTGTGTTGTTGGCACGGATCGATCCACGCGTGGCGCTCAGCGTCCGTGCGGGTCCTGGCCGAGCCGCCGGTCGCGGAGCTCCTCGCGGACGTACGATGCGAGCCGGCCGGTGCCGACCGCGTCCGCGACCAGGCCCACCCCGCCGCCCAGCAGCGGGATCCGCCGGACCAGCATCGACGCGCCCTGCTTGCCGGAGACCCGCCCGAACAGCGCCTGCGTGACCTCCCGGGCGACCTTCTCGTCGAGCGCCGGGTCGTGCACCGGGGAGGTCGCGAGCCCCATCGGGGTCGACGGCAGCGCGCCCGAGCGGACCATCTTCTCCACCTGGTCGCGCCCGAGCAGCGTCGCCATGACCGCGTTGCGGACGCGGGGGTCGGACAGGTCGTAGCCCCGCAGGTACGCGATCCCGGCCGCCAGGTGGCACTGCAGCAGCGCGAGGCCGGCGACGTTCGCGGGGATGGTCACCGCCATCGCGTACGCGCCGCCGAGGTTCGTCACGAACCCCTGGGCGCCGGCGTAGCGGACGTGGTTCGCGACCATCACGTCGATGGCCGCCTCGACGTCGCCACCGGCCAGCGCCAGGCGCTCGTCGGCCGTCTGCCAGACGGCCCGCCACGGGCCGACTCCGTCGATCGCGCGGTCGAGCAGCACGCGGATGTAGCCGGACGTGGCTTTCGGGCCCGCGGCCATCGCCACCCGTGGCGCGACGAACTTCGCCGCCGACTTCGCGATCCCCACGGCCACCTCCTGCGTCCACCGCCATCCTAGGCGGCAGCCGCAGCGCCACGCCGGTCGCCGCTGGCTAGAGTCGCAGTCGTGACACCCGTGCCGCTCGGACCGACGCGCTGGGACTTCTCTCCCGACGAGTGGCCGGACGACGACTTCGTGGGGATCGGGGCGGACCTCGAGCCGACCACGCTGGTCCACGCCTATCGTTCCGCGCTGTTCCCGATGCCGACCGAGCCAGGGGGGCCGATGGGGTGGTGGTCGCCGCTGGAGCGCGGGGTCCTGCGTCCTGACGACCTCCGCGTGTCGCGCTCGCTGCGGAAGTCGGCGCGCCGTTTCACGATCACCGTCGACACCGCCTTCGCGGAGGTGGTCGAGGCCTGCGCGGACCCCCGTCGCGAGGGGGGCTGGATCGACGACGCGATCGCCTCCGCGTACGGCCGGCTGCACGAGCTCGGGTGGGCCCACTCGATCGAGGCCCGCACGGCTGACGGCGCTCTGGCAGGCGGGTTGTACGGCGTGGCGATCGGCGGTCTCTTCGCAGGTGAGAGCATGTTTCACCGGGTCACCGACGCGTCCAAGGCGGCTCTGGTCGGACTGGTCGAGCTGATCGCCGCCGACGGCGCCGGGCCGCGTCTGATCGACACCCAGTGGCGGACCGACCACCTGGCTTCGTTGGGGGTCCAGGCGTGGTCGCGCGACGCGTACCTGGCGGTCCTCCCACAGGTGCTCGACACACCGCTCCCGGCCCCGTGGCGTTGACTTCAGCCGAAGGTGTTCTACTGTCTCAGCGAGGCGCCACACCGGCGTGGAGGCCGGAAATACGGGGGATTCCGCCCCTGGCTTCCTATGCTGGTGGTGCGCCAGACAGAACTGACCACCATCGGAGTCGGAGGATTCCCGTGAACCGAACTGAACTCGTAGCCGCGATCGCCGAGCGCGCGGGCACCACCAAGGCCGACGCCGACTCGGTCCTCAGCGCCCTCGGAGACACCCTGATCGACGCCGCCGGCAAGGGCGAGAAGGTCCAGATCCCTGGCCTCCTGACCGTCGAGCGGGTCGAGCGTGCGGCGCGCACCGGGCGCAACCCCGCGACCGGCGAGACCCTGGAGATCCCCGCCGGATTCGGCGTGAAGGTCACCGCGGGCAGCAAGCTCAAGAACGCCGTCAAGTAACGGCCGACGAGCCTCGAGAAGGACCCCGATCGCTGCGGCGACGGGGTCCTTCTCCGTTCCGTGGACCGGGGTTCTGCGGCACACTGGTGAGGTGCCCGAGCTTCCCGAGGTGGCCTCCCTGGTCGCCGACCTGCGGACCCGGCTGGGGGTCGACGGTGCCGAACCGCGTGCGATCGTCTCCGTCCTCCCGGTCAACGTGAGCGTGCTCAAGACGTACGACCCGCCGCCGCAGTCGCTCGCCGGGCTCGTGGTCGACGACGTGAGCAGGCACGGGAAGTTCATCGACATCGAGGCCGGCGGACTGCACCTGGTGATCCACCTCGCCCGGGCCGGCTGGCTGCGCTGGAAGGACAGCCAACCCACGGCACCGCCGCGGATGGGCGGCGCGAAGAACCCGCTCGCGCTCCGGGTCGTGCTGGACGACGGCGCGGGGTTCGACCTCACCGAGGCCGGGACGAAGAAGGGTCTGGCCGTCTCGGTGGTCCGCGATCCGCAGGAGGTGCCCGGGATCGCGCGGCTGGGTCCCGACCCGCTCGCCGACGACTTCACGCCGGAGGTGCTCGAGCAGATCCTCGCCGCGGCCGGACGGAGCCAGATCAAGGGCGTGCTGCGCGACCAGTCCCAGGTCGCCGGGATCGGCAACGCCTACTCCGACGAGATCCTGCACGCCGCGACGATGTCTCCGTTCACGCCCGCGAGCAGCGTGCTGGCGTCCCCCGAGATGCTCGCCGTCCTCTACGACGCGATCGGCTCGACGCTGCGCGACGCGCTCGCGCGCTCCGCGGGGCTGGCGGCCTCGGAGCTCAAGGCGGAGAAGAAGTCGGGTCTGCGGGTGCACGGCCGCACGGGCGAGACGTGCGACGTCTGCGGTGACACGATCCGCGAGGTGTCGTTCGCGGACTCGTCGCTGCAGTACTGCCCGACCTGCCAGACCGGCGGGAAACCCCTCGCCGACCGCAGGATGTCGAAGCTGCTGCGCTGAGACCGGCGGGTCAGGCCTGGGGCCGGACCAGGTCGCGGCCCGCGGCCGTCCAGGCGTCGACGCCGCCGGCGAGGTTGACCGCGTCCACGCCGTTGCGCTGGAGGTAGGCGGTGGCCTGGGCGGACCGGCCGCCCAGGTGGCAGTACACGAGAACCTGGGCGTTGCCGGAGACCTCGGCGACGCGGCCCGGAAGGGTCCCGAGGGGGATGTGGACGGCACCGGCGATGTGGCCGGTCGACCACTCGTCGGGTTCGCGGACGTCGAGCACGACGAGATCGGCGGGCAGCGGGTCGGGAACGCCGTCGACGGTCACAGTGGGAACGGACACCTCGTACATGCCTCCATCGTGCCAGCCGCGTCGAGGGCCCGGCGGACGGGTGACACGCCGCCGACGTGCAGGTTCGTTACGCTGAGGCTGCCGCCGTCGGCCGAGCGAGGAGGACCCATGGCGCAAGGCCATCCAGGCCCGTACGGGTCGGACCCCGGCGTTCCGCACCCCGGCGGAGCCCCGGCGAGCTGGAACGCCGACCCGTCCCGGCCCGAGCCGACGCAGGCCTGGTCGATGCCTCCGGTCCCGCCCGAGCCGCGGACCGACGATCGCGCGCAGACCTCCCGCTGGGGTGTCGTCGGCGCGATCGCGCTGGTCCCTGCTCTGCTGATGGCGGTCGTGTACGGATTCTTCGCGCTGTCGGCGCGGCGAGGGATCTTCGCCGACCTCGCGGACGATCCGGGCTCGGTGGCGCAGAGTGCCGCCGAGACGAGCGACGCCGTGAACGTCATCCTCGTCGTGCTCGTCGTGCTGGCGATGCTGCTCGCGGTCGCCGCCTGGGTGCTGGCCATGGCGAAGGGGCACGGCCGCACCGTGGTCGGCTGGATCGGCTGGGTGATCGTCGCGGCCGGTCTCGTCGTGACCGTGATCGGCGCGATGATGTCGTCGGGCGTCGACTCCGTCGACGAGGTCGGGACCGCTGCGGACGGCTACGTCGCTGTCGGGCTCGGCATGCTGACGATCGCGCTCGGCCTGCTCTTCGGCGTGATCTCCCTGACGATGCGACCCCGGCCGGTCGCGGACCGCGCACCGGCCCCGTCGCCGGGTGCGCCGTACGGCCAGCCCCCCCAGCAGCCCTACGCCCAGCAGTCGTCCGGTCAGCAGCCGTACGGTCAGCAGCCGTACGCCCAGCAGCCGTACGGCGACCCGTACGGTCAGCAGCAGTACGGTCAGCAGTCCTACGGGGACCCGTACGGCCAGCAGCCCTACGGTCAGCAGCAGTACGGTCAGCAGCCCTACGGCGATCCGTACGCCCAGCCGCCCCAGCAGTCCTACGGTCAGCACGGCCGGGGGCCGTACGACCAGCCCTACGGGCAGGCGTACCCGCAGGAGCAGCCCTCGACGCCGCCGGCCCCGGCTCCGCAGGAGCAGCCCGCCGCCTGGGGCGATCCCGCACCCGCGCACGGCGAGCATGCGGCCTGGGGCGAGCCGGAGCCCGCCCCGGACCAGCCGACGGGCACCGAGTCGTACGAGGCGCCGCCTGCGCCTGCGCCTGCACCCGACCCGGCCGAGGCGACCCAGGAGCAGCCGGCCGTCCCGCCGGCCCAGGACGAGCAGGCCGGCGACGAGGACCAGTCCGGCTGGTGGCAGCCGTCGCGTCGCGAGCCGGACTCGCCCTGGCGGTCGTCGGACGACTAGCGCCCACGGCGCACCCGCGCTGCCTGCGGCTCCGGCATCGTGCCGGCGACCACCACCACGATCTCGACGAGGAGACTCCCACGATGGGCAAGCGATCGCGCCGACGCGTCAAGCCGCAGAAGACCGAGCGGGTCCCGTTCCGGCCCCGTACCTTCGACGGGATGCCTGGTGAGGTGGACTGGGTCGCCCTGCGCGAGTTCGTCCCGGCTGCGACGGCCTCGGTCCGGCTGCGCGAGTCCGTCGCGTCGGAGACCGACGTCAAGGTCTGCACGCTGCTGCCGTCGGCCGCCGCGGGTCTCGTGCGCCAGGACGGCGAGATGTGGATCGGCCTCCAGGTCAACCACAACTTCGGTGACCCGAGCCGCGACCTGGCTCGGGCCGTCGAGGTCGGGCTGGCGACCGAGCCCGGGACCGAGATCGCGGTGACCGACCCCGGGGCCGGGCCTCTGCTGCAGGAGCTCGTGGACCCGGACAGCGCGTTCGACGTGACCGTCCACGACGGTTTCGACTACTGGACCGAGGGTGCCGAGGACGCCGGCGGGGCGGTCGCGGCGGCGATCGAGCAGGCGAACGAGATGGTCGCGCCGACCGAGCGGCTCGAGGGCGTCGACGGCGCGTACTGGGCGAGCCTGGGTGATCGCGAGTACCTGCGGTGGGTGATGCCGCACGACGAGGACGCCCTGCTGTCGGCGCTCGCCCGACTCCACGTGGTCGATGCCGACCGCCTGGCGCCGTCGACCCGGCTCATCGGCTCGTTCAGGGCGCACGGCTTGCTCGTGCCGGTCTGGGAGCTGGAGGATCGTGGTGGCGCGGAGTCGATCGCCGAGCCTGCGGTCCGTCTCCGGGAACGCCTGGACGAGGCGCTCGCCGACGCTTCTCCGCTGACGTCGGAGCAGCGTCAGGCCCGCAACGGCCTCGCCTCGCGGCAGGTCACGGTTCGCTGAGCGGAACGGCCCGGGAGGCCGCCTCCCAGGGGTGACCCAGGTCACTTCAGGGCCTTCTTGAGCGACTGTTCAGATTCAAGTAGCCTCCTCTCAGGCCCCGGTCGCTGCTGTATCCCCCGTCGGTAGCGGCCGGGGTTTCCCAATGCCCCGGTGACGCTGCCCGACCCTGCGCCGCCGCGTGCGGCCGCGAGCGCTCCCGGACCCGCCGGACGACCCCGGTTCGACAGATAAGCGGTCGCTTACCTAGGGTGGATGGCGTCACATCCGTCCGTCCACAGGAGAGCGCACGATGAGGCTCGCGCTGACATCGGAGGACGCCCGGCTCCAGAGCGAGCTGCGGGAGTTCTTCACGACCAAGGTGCCGGAGTCGATCCGGTCCACCGTTCGCAACGGTGATCACCTCACGAAGGACCAGATCGTCGAGGCGCAGCAGATCCTCAACGCTGCCGGTCTCGCCGTCCCGAACTGGCCGGTCGAGTGGGGCGGCAAGGACTGGACCCCGCTCCAGCGCCACCTGTGGCACGAGGAGATGCAGGCAGCCGGCGTCCCGGCCCCCCTCGCCTTCAACGCCAGCATGATCGGCCCCGTGATCGCGGCGTTCGGCTCGCAGGCGCAGAAGGAGCGCTTCCTGCCCGCCACCGCGAACCTCGACATCTGGTGGTGCCAGGGCTTCTCCGAGCCCGACGCCGGCTCCGACCTGGCGTCGCTGCGCACCAAGGCCGTGCGCGACGGCGACGAGTGGGTCGTGAACGGCCAGAAAACCTGGACCACCCTCGGCCAGTACGCCGACTGGATCTTCTGCCTGGTCCGGACCAACCCGGACGCTCCGAAGAAGCAGCAGGGCATCTCGATGCTGCTGTTCGAGATGGACACTCCCGGCGTCACGGTCCGCCCGATCAAGCTGATCGACGGCGGGTACGAGGTCAACGAGGTCTTCTTCGAGGACGTGCGGGTCCCCGCCGACCAGCTCGTCGGCGAGGAGAACCACGGCTGGGACTACGCGAAGTTCCTGCTCGGCAACGAGCGGGTCGGCGTCGCCCCGGTCGGCGCCACGAAGCTGCGGCTCGCGCTCGCCAAGGAGCACGCCTCGGCGCCGCTGGCCGACGGTTCGCGCCCGATCGACGACCCCGTGCTCGGCGGCCGGATCGCCGCCCTCGAGAACGAGCTCGTGGCGCTCGAGCTGACCGCGCTGCGTGTCGCCGGCAACTCGAAGGACGGCAAGCCCGACCCGGTCAGCTCGATCCTCAAGCTCCGCGGCACCCAGCTCCAGCAGGACGTCAGCGAGCTCGCGGTCGACATCGCCGGCGGCGACGCGATCGCCTCCGGGGCCGACGGAGCCGGGGACGTCCCCGACTGGGCGCAGCACTCCGTGCCGACCTACCTGAACCTCCGCAAGGCGTCGATCTACGGCGGGTCCAACGAGATCCAGCGCAGCATCATCGCCTCGACGATCCTGGGACTGTGAGGGGCTGACATGGACTTCAACCTGGACAACGAGCAGATCGCACTCCGCGACGCCGTCCGCTCCCTGCTGGCCGCCTCGGCCGACGGGCGCGAGAAGGTCGTCGCGACCGAGCCCGGCTGGGACCGCGAGGTCTGGGGCCGGATCGCGGAGATGGGCCTGCTCGGCCTCACCCTCCCCGAGGAGTACGACGGTGCCGGCGCCGGCGCGATCGAGCTGACGATCGTCGCGCAGGAGATCGGCCGCGTGCTGACCCCCGAGCCGTACCTCGACGTGGTCGCGGCTGCCGAGCTCGTCCTCGCCGCCGGGACCGATGAGCAGAAGGCCGACCTGCTGCCCCGGATCGCCTCCGGCGAGACCGTCGCGGTGATCGCGCACGCGGAGCCGCGGGCGCCGTTCGGCACCACCGCGTACGGCGTGACGGCGACCGAGGGCGCGGACGGCTGGACGCTGAGCGGCGTCAAGGAGCCGGTCCGGCACGCCGGCAGCGCCGACGTCCTGCTGGTCAGCGCCGACGCCGGCGACCAGACCCGGGTCTTCGTCGTCGACGCGAGCGCCGCGGGCGTCGCGCGCACGACGTACGCGACGCCCGACGAGGCGTACGCCGCGCGGATCGTGCTCGACGGTGCGGCGGCCGTCCCGCTCGGCGACGCCGGCGAGGAAGCCCTCGCCGGGTCGTTCGCGTGCAGCCAGGTCGCGCTCGCGGCGGAGGCGCTGGGGGCGATGGAGACCGCGGTGGGCACCACGGTCGAGTACCTCAAGACCCGCAAGCAGTTCGGCGTGACGCTGTCGAAGTTCCAGGCGCTCACCTTCCGCGCGGCCGACATGTACGTCTCGCTCGAGCTCGCCCGCTCGATGGTGCTGTGGTCGACGATGTCGCTGGCCGAGCGTGGCGTGGACCCGGTCGTCGCGAGCCGGGTGCAGGCCGAGGTGTCGCGGACGGCGCGCCACATCGGGCAGGAGGCGATCCAGCTGCACGGAGGCATCGGCATGACCGCCGAGGCGTCGATCGGGCACTACTCCGCGCGCCTCACGGTGCTGGAGCGCACCCTCGGCACCGGTGCCCAGCACCTCGCGGCCCTGACCGCGTCGGTCGAGGACCACGGGATGGTCGAGCTGCTCGGCTGATCCCGTACGAGACCCTCCCGACGGCCCCGCCGGTCCCTGGACCGGCGGGGCCGTCGTTCTCTAGGGTGGCCGGGATGGGATTCCGGCCCCGCTCGCTCCTGGTGGTGGCGCCGTTGGCCCTCCTGCTCGGCTGCGGCACCGCGGTCGGCGACGGAGCGCAGGCGTGCACCGAGATCGGGGCGCCCTCGGGCGTGGGTGTGGTCGTCGACGGCGCCGGGGCGGAGCGTGCGAACCAGGTCCGGCTGCGTGCCTGCTGGGACGGTGCGTGCCAGCGGAGCGTCGCGGGCCTCACGGAGGGGACGCGGGCGGTCGACGAGGGGTGCGAGGGCGAGGACCCGGACGCGGTCTGCTCGGCCCGCACGGAGCCGGACGGCACGATGACGGGCTTCGCGGAGATCGACCTTCCGGACGCCCCGGTGATGGTGGTCGCACGGGTGCTCGACCGCACCGCGCGCGCGATCGCGGTCACGCGGGTGTCGCAGACGCCGGCCCTCGTCGAGCCGAACGGCCCCTCGTGCCCGCCGGGCGGGCGTCAGCTGCGGGTCGTCGTCGAGATCCCCGGCTGAGTCGTGGGCCACGTCCAGAGAGTTGTTCGCGCAGGATGTCGAAACGGGCGCGCGCCGTTCGGCGTACGGGTGAGACGCCGCCGCGGCACACGGGTCCGGCGGCCCCAGCAGAGGAGTTCGCGATGAAGGTCATGGTTCTGGTCAAGGCGACGCCGGAGACCGAGCAGTCGGGAGCGACGCCCGACAACGAGATGATGGAGGCGATGGGCCGCTACAACGAGGAGCTCGTCAACGCCGGCGTGATGATCGCGGGCGAGGGGCTGCGGGACAGCTCGTACGGCGCTCGGGTGCAGTTCGACGGCGCTGACGTCCGCGTCGTCGACGGTCCGTTCACCGAGAGCAAGGAGCTGCTCGCCGGGTTCTGGATCTGGGAGGTCAAGTCCTTCGAGGAGGCCGTCGAGTGGGCGAAGCGCTGCCCGAGGGCGGACGACGAGACCTCGGAGCTCGAGCTGCGCCAGGTCTTCGAGCTCGAGGACTTCACCGACGCGACGCCGCAGATCGTGGAGCGTGAGACGCGGCTGCGCGACCAGCTCGAGGGTGCCTGAGGGTCGGCGGGGAGCCGGTCGGACGTGTACGAGGACGGCGCCGTTGCGTGACGTCGGGAGGACCATCGACGCGGTGTGGCGGATCGAGTCCGCCCGCGTGGTCGCCGCGCTCGTCCGCGTCGTCGGGGACGTGGGGCTCGCTGAGGACCTCGCGCAGGACGCCCTCGTGGTCGCCCTGCAGAAGTGGCCGGTCGACGGCGTCCCGGACAACCCCGCGGCGTGGCTGACCAAGGTGGCGCGCAACCTCGCGGTCGACAGGATCCGCCGCGAGGACAACCGCCGGCACAAGTACGAGGTGATGGCCCCCGACCTCGAGGCGCAGCGCCGGGCCGCCACCCCGGACCCCGAGGGCGTCGTCGAGGACGCGGTCGGCGACGACGTGCTCCGGCTCGTGTTCGTCGCGTGCCACCCGGTGCTGTCCCGCGATGCGCAGGTGGCGCTGACGCTGCGGATGCTCGGCGGCCTGTCGACCGACGAGATCGGGCGCGCGTTCCTGACCCCGTCGGCGACCGTGGGCCAGCGGATCTCGAGGGCGAAGCGCACCCTGTCCGAGGCCCGGGTCCCGTTCGAGATCCCGTCCGCCGAGGAGCTGCCCGAGCGCCTGCGCGCGGTGCTCGAGGTGATCTACCTCGTCTTCAACGAGGGCTACTCCGCCAGCAGCGGTGACCGGGTGGTCCGCGACGACCTGTGCGGTGAGGCGATGCGCCTCGGGCGGGTGCTCGCGGCGCTGCTGCCGCGGGAGCCCGAGCCCAGCGGGCTGGTCGCGCTGATGGAGCTGCAGGCGTCGAGGTTCGCCGCCCGTACGGACGCGGGCGGGAGGCCGGTGCTGCTCGACGACCAGGACCGCTCGCGCTGGGACCGGACGCTGATCGGTCACGGTCTCGCTGCGCTCGACCACGCCGTCGGGCTGCGTCGCCCGCTCGGGCCGTACACGCTCCAGGCGGCGATCGCCGCCTGCCACGCGCGGGCGACGAGGCCGGAGGCGACCGACTGGCAGCGCATCGTCGCCCTGTACGACGCGCTGGCGGCGCTGAACCCGTCGCCGATCGTGGAGCTGAACCGCGCCGTCGCGGTGTCGCGGGCGTACGGGGTCGCGGAGGCGCTGCCGGTCGTGGAGGCGCTGCGCTCGGACTCCCGGCTCGCGCGCTACCACCTGCTGCCGAGCGTGCACGCCGACCTCCTGGCCCGCGCGGGTCGCGACCGTGAGGCTGCCGGCGCCTACGAGGAGGCGGCCGCGATCGCGCCGACCGCGCACGACCGCCGTGCGCTCCTCGAGCTCGCGGCGGCCGCCCAGCAGCGGGCCGTCTCGTGACGCCGGGCGGGACGGGCCCCGAGCTGGCGATCCACGAGATCGATCCCGGCGACGCCGTCACCGGCCCGGCCCTGCTGGCGTTGCAGCGGGCCTCGTACGCCGTCGAGGCCGAGCTGATCGCCTTCCCGGACCTGCCGCTGCTCACCGAGTCCCTCGAGCAGCTCCGGGCGAGCACCGCGACGTTCCTCGGCGCGCTCGACGGCGACCGGCTCGTGGGCGCGGTGAGCTGGTTCCGGCTCGACGACGGCACGGTCGACATCGACCGCCTCGTGGTCGACCCGGCCCACCACCGGCGCGGCATCGCGTCGGCGCTGCTCGACGCGCTCGCCGGGTGGGCACCCACGCACCGCACGGTGGTGGCGACCGGCAGCGCGAACGGGCCCGCGCTCGCCCTCTACGTGCGGCACGGGTTCGTGTCGTGCGGCGAGCGTGAGGTCGCGGACGGAGTCCGCGTCACCGACCTGGAGCGCGGTGCCGCACCGGGAGGGTGAGCGGTGCCGTCGTCGCGGTAGGTTGAGGCATGGCCACGACGAAGGAGATCGACGTCGACGGAGGCGTGCTCGTCGGTCACGACGGGTCCGACTTCTCCGACCAGGCGCTGCGGTGGGCGCTGGAGTACGCGTCCACGACCGGTCAGGCGGTCACGGTCGTACGGGCGTGGGTGCTGACCACGGCTCCGCGTCCGGACAGCTGGGAGCCCGGCTACATGCCTCCGTTGGAGGACTTCGCCGAGGCGGTCGTGAAGCGCCTCTCCGCTGACATCGCCGGGGTGGTCGCCGACTACCCGACCGTCGACGTCCGCACGACCGCGGTGCACGGCAAGCCGGCCACCCGGATCATCGAGGCCTCGGCGAAGGTCGCGATCATCGTGCTCGGCCGACGTGGGCTCGGCGGGTTCAAGGGACTCGTGCTGGGCTCGGTGAGCGAGCAGATCGTGCGGCACGCCCAGGCCACGGTCGTCATCGTCCAGCCGACCGACATCGAGGCGACGCCCGGCCAGCGCAAGGTGCTCGACGCCGACTTCGACGAGTGAGCATGTGGGTCGGCACGATCGAGTTCGACCTGCTGCTCGGTGACGTGGCGTCGCTGAAGCAGAAGCGCGCGGTGGTCCGCCCGATCGTGGCCGACCTCCGTCGCACGTTCGACGTCGCCGTGGCCGAGACCGAGAACCAGGATCTCTACCGCCGTGCGGGCATCGGCATCGCCGTCGTCGCCGGCGACAACGCGCACGTGATCGACGTGCTCGACCGGGTCGAGGACGCGATGGCCCGGCGCCCCGAGGTGGAGCTGCTGGCCTCGCACCGGGCGTTCTTCAACACCCACGACTGACCGCGCCGCTGCGACCGACCGCGCCCAAGTCGGGTGGTCGCGAGTCGCCCCTGGCGGGGTCGCGAGTCATCCCGGGCGGGGTCGCGAGTCGGCCCTGGCGGCGCGGTGACTTACCTCAGGCCGCCTGCTCGTCGGTGCGCGGACGACCGCGACCGCGCTTGCGCTCGACCGGGGCGCCGCGCACGAACACCTCGCCGCCCCACACGCCCCACGGCTCGCGCCGCGCGACGGCGGCGTCGAGGCAGGCCTCGAGCAGCGGGCACGCCCGGCACAGCCGTTTGGCCCGCTCGACGTCCGCGGTGTGCTCGGCGAACCAGAGGTCCGGCTCGTCGCCGTCGCGGCAGGGCACGGTGTGATCGACGACCCCGTCGGGCACGGGGAGCAGCAGGCGCAGGTCGGTCATCGCAGCCACCCCGTGATCCGCTGGCGCAGTCCGGTGGGGTCGAGCCCGTGCGCAGCCGCGTGGTCCTTCGGGGTCCCGTACCGGCGTACCTCCACGTCGCGTCGGACCCCGACGTGCAGCACGCGGCTCGGCCGGTCGGCCAGCGCCGCGGCGACGGCGGCGGCCGACGTGCCCTCGAGGTACGGCTCGACCACGACGACCTCGGCGGGCGCCGCGGACCCGTCCGAGGGCGCTGCCGTGAGTGCGCGCAGCCCGGGCGCGTCGAACGGGTGCGGCGTCGAGGTCGACGCCACCCGGACACCGAGGCCCGTGGTCGCGGCGAGGACCGGATCGAGCATCGGGCCCACCGCGACGACGAGCGGACCACCGCCGTCGCGGACCAGGTGGAGACGGCCGTCGGTCGCGTACGCGCGATCGTTGGACTGCGACGACATCCGGACGTAGACCCGGTCGTCGGACCCCGCGGCGGCGGTGAGGACGGCCGCGAGCTCGTCGGCGTGACCCGGGACGTGCACCGTCCAGCCGGGAAGCGCCGAGATCAGCGCGACGTCGGCCGGCGCCTGATGGGTACGGCCGGCGCTGCTCGCATCGTAGGACGCGCCCGTGCTGACCAGGACCGCACCGACGTCCTGGTGGCCGAGGTCGAGCTTGACCTGCTCGTAGGCGCGCTCGACGAGGAACGGTGCGTACGTGTGCACGATCGGGCGCATCCCGGTGAGGGCGAGACCGCCCGCGACGCCGACCATGGTCTGCTCGCGGATGCCGACGTCGATCAGGCGGGCGGGGTGGCGGCGCGCCACCGCCGGGTCGACGGCCGACGCGCCGATCACCGCGAGGACGAGTGCGACCCGCGGGTCGTCGTCGAGAAGCCGGCCGACCTGGTCGTAGAACCGCTCGCGCATCGCCGGAGCACTCATCGGCGTCCTCCCCTCGGTGCGGTTCGGGCGACGACCGCCCTCGGACGGTCGGGGTGGGTGACGTCGAGGGTCGTACGGAGTGCCGCCTGGTCGTGAGCGTCGACCGTGTCGACGTCCCAGCCTTCGACGGTGAACCGGCCCGCGAGCCCGCCCGGCCATCCGAGCGCGGCGGAGTCGTTGTCGACCACCACGCAGGTGAGCCGGCCGAGCCCCAGCCGGCCGGCGAGGGCGATCGCCTCGGCGTTGCTGCCCTCGTCCAGCTCGCCGTCCCCGACCAGCACGACGACGCGTGCGCGGGTGCGGCCCTGCGCCCGCAGACCGAGTGCGGTGCCGACGGCGAGCGCCAGTCCGTGCCCGAGCGAACCGCTGCCGATCTCGACCCCGGGCACGAGAGTCCGGTCCGGGTGGTGCCCGAGCCTGGACTCCCAGGAACCGACCCGGTCGAGCTGGTCGGGCGCGATGAACCCGAGCGCGGCGAGCACGGCGTAGTAGGAGGCCGGCCCGTGGCCCTTGGAGAGCAGGAACCGGTCGCGATCGGGGTCGTCCGTCCGGTCGGGCGCGACGTCGAGCACGTACCGGTGGAGCACCCACAGGACGTCGAGGGTCGAGTGGGAGGCCGGGTCGTGCTTCTCGTCGCCCGTGATCCGGGCCAGGAGGTCGAGCACCTCGGACGGTACGGCGGCCGGCGCGGCTGCCGCAGGGTCCGAGCGGGTGGTGGTCGTGGTCATGGCTGCTATCGTGCAAGTTGAAGTGAACTTGAGGTCAAGCGTCCGGCGCCGGCGATCCGGGGCCGGGGCCTCGGGGCGGGAGTCTCGGGCGGGAGGTGCGGCGTGTCTGCGGAGCCGGTTCTGACGATCGGGGAGGTCGCCGAGCGCTCCGGCGTGGCGGCGTCGGGCCTGCGGTACTACGAGTCGATCGGCCTGATCAGCTCGATCCGCACCTCCGGCAACCAGCGGCGGTACGTCCGCAGCACGCTGCGCAGGGTGGCGTTCATCCGGACCGCAGCCCACGTGGGGCTCACGCTCGAGGAGATCCGTGAGGCGCTCGCGACCCTGCCGTCCGGCCGGACACCGACGAAGAGGGACTGGACCCGGCTGTCCCGCTCGTGGCGCGGTCGGCTGGAGGAACGGATCTCCGAGCTGGTGCGGCTGCGCGACGACCTGGACTCCTGCATCGGGTGCGGGTGCCTGTCGCTGCAGACCTGCCGCCTGTCGAACCCGGGCGACCGTGCCGCGCGGCTCGGGCCCGGCCCTCGCTACCTGCTCGGCGACCGTCCGTCCGACACCTGAGCCGCGAGTCGCGCACGGCGGGCTCACGAGTCGCGCACGGCGGGCTCACGAGTCACGCGGTGCGCAGCACGGTCAGTGCGATCCGGATCCTGGCGCCCTCGGCGATGCCCTCAGCCTTCCGTACCGCCTTCTTGACGGGCAGCACGTAGCTCCCGCGCCGGCGATCGGGGAACACCGACGTCTCCCACTCCGTCGCACCCACGCGCACCCGGACCCGTACGGACCCGAACCCCGCGCGAACCTCCGTACGGGCGTCGATGTCGTCGCTGACGTCGTGCGGCAGCGTCGCGAAGTACCAGCCTGTCTCGCCCGGCGTACGCCACACCGGCGTGTCGAACTCGTACTGCTGAACCTCCACGACCCGACGCTAGCCCTGCTGACCGACAGCATCGACTCGCGAGCCCGCCCTGCGCGACTCGCGAGCCCGCCCTGCGCGACTCGCGAGCCTCAGAAGCCGAGGGGAAGGCCGGCGTAGTTCTCGGCGAGGCCTTGCGCCCCGGCCTGCGACGTGGCGACCCACTGGAGCTGCGAGCGCTGCAGCTGCGCGTCGAACGGGTCGTCGCCGGTGTGCAGCATGGTCGTCATCCACCACGAGAAGTGCGTGCACCGCCAGACCCGGCGCAGGGCGTCGTCGGAGTACGCGTCGGCGAGGCGGGCGTCGCCGTCGCGTACGAGAGCGGCGAGGGCGGGGGCGAGCAGCGCGACGTCGGCGACCGCGAGGTTCAGTCCCTTGGCGCCGGTCGGCGGCACGATGTGCGCCGCGTCGCCGGCCAGGAACAGCCGCCCGTGCCGCATCGGCGCCTGCACGTAGCTGCGCATCGGCAGCACGCTCTTGTCCGTGATCGGGCCGGGCGTCAGCTCCCAGCCGTCCTGGCCGTGGCCGAGCCGGCTCGCGAGCGCGTCCCAGATCCGGTCGTCGCTCCAGTCGTCGACGGGCGTGCCGTTCGGGACCTGGAGGTAGAGCCGGCTCACGCTCTCCGAGCGCATCGAGTGCAGCGCGAACCCGTCCGGGTGCCACGCGTAGATCAGCTCGTCGGTCGACGGCGCCACGTCGGCGAGGATGCCGAGCCAGGAGTACGGGTAGGTGCGCTCCCACGTGCTGCGGACTCCGTCCGGTACGGCGGCACGGCTCGGCCCGAACGATCCGTCGCACCCGGCCACCGCCGTCGCGGTGACGCGGACCGTGGTGCCGTCGGCGTCGGTGAAGGTGACCGACGGGCGGTCCGACTCAAGGTCGTGCAGGGCGACGTCGTCGACCTCGTAGTGCACCACCTGTCCCGCGGCACCGCGGGCGGCGACCAGGTCCTTCTGCACCTCCGTCTGCCCGTAGACCCAGACCGAGCGTCCGACGAGGTCGACGAAGTCGAGGTGGTGCCGCTCGTGGGGCCACTGGAGATAGATCCCCCGGTGCTCGTCGCCCTCCCTCTCCAGCCGGTCGGCGAGCCCGACCGATCGCAGCAGGTCGACGGTGGAGTGCTCGAGGATGCCGGCGCGGATCCGTGCGGCCACGTACTCCTCCGACCGGGTCTCGAGCACGATCGACTCGACGCCGGCGTCGGCGAGCAGGTGCGAGAGCAGCATGCCGGCCGGGCCGGCGCCGATGATGAGGACCTGCGTGGTCTCGGTGCGTTCGCTCATGGGGTCATGCAACCGTGCCGCGCGTCACGGTGCGAAACCAGGCCTTCCGCTGAGCGGAACCTCTGCAGCCCGCCGGCCGTGCGCCCAGGGTCAGTGCAGCTGGCGACCGATCCCGCGTGCCGCGACCTGGAGCGCCGTGACGAGCCGGGACCGGTCTCGCTTCAGGGACGCGGCGACGATCCCGATCGCGGCGACCACCTCGTCGTCGCGTCGCACCGGGACCGCGACCGAGCAGGCGCCGAGGGTCATCTCCTCGCTGGTCGTGGCATACCCGTCCCGACGGACCTGAGCGAGCTGCTCGTCGAGCCGGCCGGGCTGGGTGATGGTGTAGCGCGTGATCCGGCGCAGCGACCCGAGCACACGCAGCCGTACGTCCTCCGGCGCGTGCGCGAGCAGCACCTTCCCGACGCCGGTCGCGTGCATCGGCAGGGTCGAGCCGATGCTGCTCACGACCGGGACGGACGCCCGTCCGCGCATCCGCTCGAGGTACAGCACCTCGTCGCCGTCGCGGACCGCGAGGTGGACCGTCGCCAGGGTCGCCGCGTAGATGTCGTGCAGGAACGGCTCGGCGACCTGGCGCAGGTCCGACTCGACCGGCGCGAGCAGCCCGACGTCCCAGATCAGCCGTCCGATCACGTACCGCCCGTCCGGTCGCCGGACCAGCGCTGTGCCCCGGACGAGCTCGCCGACGATCCGGTGCGCGGTCGGCAGCGGCAGGCCCGCACGCTCGGCGATCGTCGTCAGCGGGAGCCGCCGGTGGTCGGCGTCGAACGCGCCGAGGACCGCGAGCACACGGGACGTCACGGTCGCTCCGGGAGTCGAGGTGTTGCCGGCCATCACGGCGATGATACTTCCGCTGGGTGAAACTCGGGTGTTCGGCGACGTGGCTCGGCTCACGTAGCGTCCGGGCCATGAGCAGCACCCCAGTGGACCCGGACGGCGCCGCGGCGAGCCAGGCCGAGGTCAGCGCCGAGATCACCGCGATCGAGCAGGACTACCAGCGCAGCGGCGCCGAGGAGACGCAGCCGCGCTACGACTACCCGCCGTACCGCAGCAGCCTCCTCAGGCACCCGACCAAGGACCTCCACCACGCGGACCCGGAGACCATCGAGGTGTGGGCGCCGTGCTTCGGGCACAGCGACGTCGACCCGCTCGAGGCCGACCTGACGATCCAGCACGCGGGCGAGCCGGTCGGCGAGCGGATCGTGGTCACGGGCCGGATCGTCGACGGCGAGGGTCGTCCGGTCCGCCACCAGCTCGTCGAGGTCTGGCAGGCGAACGCGGGCGGTCGCTACATCCACAAGCGCGACCAGCACCCTGCGCCGCTCGACCCGAACTTCACCGGTACGGGCCGCTGCCTGACCGACGGCGACGGGAACTACCGGTTCCAGACGATCAAGCCCGGACCGTACCCGTGGAAGAACCACCACAACGCCTGGCGGCCCGCGCACATCCACTTCTCGCTGTTCGGGCGGGAGTTCACCCAGCGGATGGTCACCCAGATGTACTTCCCCGGCGACCCGCTCTTCTCCCTCGACCCGATCTACCAGTCGATCACCGACGCCAAGGCCCGCGAGCGGCTCGTCGCAACCTACGACCACGACGTCACGACGCACGAGTGGGCGACCGGCTACCGCTGGGACATCGTCCTGACCGGCAGCCACCGCACGTACCTGGAGAGCGAGGACGAGCACGCATGAGCAGCGACGCCACGACCGACACGCCGAGCGACGCCAGCCCGACCCTGACCGCGACGCCCGGTCAGACCGTCGGCCCGTTCTTCGGGTACGCGCTTCCGTACGACGGCGACTCCGAGCTCGTCGCGCCGGGCACCCCGGGTGCGGTGCGGCTCGGCGGGACCGTCGTCGACGGCGCCGGCCGACCCGTACCGGACGCGCTGCTCGAGATCTGGCAGGCAGGGCCGGACGGCTCGGTCTCGCGCCGGACCGGGTCGCTGCGCCGCGACGGCTGGACGTTCACGGGTTTCGGTCGCGCGGCGACGGACAACGACGGCCGCTACACGTTCACGACCCTGACCCCGGGTCCGACCGAGCCCGGTGCCGCCGCGTTCTGGGCGGTCACGATCTTCGCGCGGGGCCTGACGAACCGGCTGTTCACCCGCGCGTACCTGCCCGGTGACGACGGGGCGCTCGCCTCGGACCGGCTGCTCGCGTCGCTGCCGGCCGACCGGCGCACGACGCTCGTGGCGTCGCCCGACGAGCACGGTTACGTCTTCGACGTCCGGCTCCAGGGTGCGGGAGAGACCGTCTTCCTGTCGTTTCCGGGACACTGACCCCTATGGGGGATCTGCTGTGGCCCGGTGACGAGCGAGCCGGCGACCTCGCGTCCGACGACGCGTTCCTCGCCGCGATGGTCCGTGTCGAGCAGGCGTGGCTCGACGCCCTGCACGGAGCCGGGGTGGCGCCGACGTCGACCGACCTGCTCGGTCTGGTCGGGCTCGCCGACGCCGACGCGCTGGCGTCGGCTGCAGAGGCGGGGGGCAACCCGGTGATCCCCCTGGTCCGCACGATGCGCGAACGCCTGTCCGAGCGCGGCGACGAGCAGGCGGCGCGGTGGCTGCACCGCGGCCTGACCAGTCAGGACGTCGTCGACACGGGCCTCGTCCTCGCCCTCGGCGACGCCGCTGACGCGGTGCTGGACGAGATGGCCGCACAAGCGCGCGCACTCCTCGGGCTCGTCGAGCGGCATCGGGCGAGCGCGATGACCGCACGCACGCTGACCCAGCACGCCGTCCCGACGACCTTCGGACTTCTGGCGGCGACCTGGCTGACCGGGGTCCTGGATGCCGCCGACGACCTGCGGCGGGTGCGCTCCGCGCTGCCGATCGCGTTCGGCGGCGCGGGTGGCACGATGTCGGCCGCGACGACGCTGGTGCGAGACGCCGCCGTCGGTGCGCGACCGGTCCACGCACCCCCGGCCGACCGGGCGGCCCTGGAGCTGGTGGCGCGGTGCGCGCGTGCGCTGGGGCTGGCGGTGCCGACGGCCCCGTGGCACGTCGTACGGTCGCCGCTGACCCGTCTCGGCGACGCGCTCGTCACGTGCAGCGACGCGTGGGGGCACATCGCCTCCGACGTGCTCGCGCTGGGGCGACCCGAGATCGGTGAGGTCGCCGAGCCGGCCGCGGACGGGAAGGGCGGCTCGTCGACCATGCCGAACAAGCGCAACCCGGTCCTGTCGGTGCTGATCCGCCGTGCTGCGATCGCCGCACCCCCGCTCGCCTCGACCCTCCACACCGCGGCGACGCTCGCCGTCGACCAGCGCTCCGACGGCGCCTGGCACGCCGAGTGGGGCACGGCACGCACGTTGGCGCGTCGGGCGCTGGTCGCCGCGTCGCACACCACCGAGCTGCTCGCCGGTCTCGAGGTCGATCCGCGTCGGATGCGCGAACGACTGGAGGGCGTCGGCGCGGAGGTCACCGCCGAGCGCCGCTCGATGGCGGCCCTCGTGGGGAACGCCCCCGCCGCCGACTCGCCCGACCTGATCCTGCCCGACGACCTCGGAGCCGCCGACGCGATCGTCGACGTCGTCCTGGCCCGGGCCCGTACCTCCCTGGAGATCACCGGATGACCGTCCCCACCCTTCCCGCCACCGAGCTCGCCGGCGACGCGTCGCGGCCGCTGCTGATCGTCGGACCGTCGCTCGGCACCACGTGCGCGACCCTGTGGGCGTCCACGGCGCGGCTCCTCGGCGACGTGTTCCACGTCGTCGGCTGGGACCTGCCCGGTCACGGCGGGGCGCCGGTCGGCGGTGCGTTCACGATGGCCGAGCTGGCCCGGGGCGTGCTCGAGCTCGCGGACCGGGTCGGTGTGGCGCGCGGCGACGCGGGGACCTTCGCGTACGCAGGCGACTCGGTCGGGGGCGCGGTCGGGCTGCAGCTTCTGCTCGACGACCCCGACCGCGTCGATGCGGCCGTGCTGCTGTGCACCGGCGCGAGGATCGGCGACGAGGCGATGTGGCGCGACCGGGCGGCACTCGTCCGGACCTCGGGGACGCCCTCGATGGTGGCGGGATCGGCCGAGCGGTGGTTCGCGCCCGGGTTCCTCGACCGCGAGCCGGCGACCGGGTCGGCGCTGCTGCACGCGCTCAGCGACACCGACGACGAGGGGTACGCGCAGGTCTGCGACGCCCTCGCGACCTTCGACGTACGGGGCCGGCTGGGTGAGATCGCGACACCGGTCCTGACGATCGCCGGTGCGCACGACGGCCCGACGCCGCCGGAGTCGCTGGCGGCGATCGCGCACGGGGTTCAGCACGGGCGGTCCGTGGTGCTCGGCGAGGCCGCTCATCTCGCCCCCGCGGAGGCGCCCGAGACCGTCGCCGCGCTCCTGCGGGGTCACCTCCAGCCCGTCCCGACCCCGATTCGTCGAGTTGCGGAGCCTTCTGCGGATGCGGATCGCGCCGCAACTCGACAAATCGCGGACGGGGCGGACGGGGACGCGTACGCGCGGGGGATGGCGGTGCGGCGGGCGGTGCTCGGGGATGCGCACGTCGATCGGGCCACCGAGCGGGCCGACGACCTGACCGCGCCCTTTCAGGAGCTGATCACGCGGTACGCGTGGGGCGAGGTCTGGGGACGTGACGGCCTGGATCGCCCGACCCGTTCGATGCTCACGCTCGCCCTGCTGGCCGCGCTCGGGCACGAGGCCGAGCTGGCGATGCACGTCCGGGCGGCGCTGCGCAACGGCCTGACCCGTGAGCAGGTCGCGGAGGTGCTGATCCACACCGGGGTCTACGCAGGGGTGCCGGTGTCGAACTCCGCGCTCGGCGTGATGCAGCGGGTCTTCGCGGAGATCGACGCCGCCGACGGCGCACTTTGATAGTCTGTTCATGGAACGCACGGATGTTCGCGCAGCGAACGCCCACAGTCTGAGGAGGCGTGATGCCGGCCTACGTGTACGACGCGGTCCGGACCCCGTTCGGCCGCTACGGCGGGGCTCTGTCGGGTGTACGCCCCGACGACCTCGCAGCCACCGTGGTGTCCGCGACGCTGGCCCGCTCGCCCGGGCTGGACGCGGCCGCGATCGACGACGTCGTCTGGGGCAACGCCAACGGCGCCGGTGAGGAGAACCGCAACGTCGGGCGGATGGCCGCCCTGCTCGCCGGCCTCCCCACCAGCGTCCCCGGCGTCACCGTCAACCGGCTCTGCGGCTCCAGCCTGGATGCGGCCATCGCCGGGTCCCGCGCGATCGAGTCCGGCGACGCCGACGTGGTCCTGACGGGCGGCGTCGAGTCGATGAGCCGTGCCCCGTGGGTGCTGCCGAAGCCGTCGCGCGCCTTCCCCGCCGGCAACGTCGAGGCGGTCTCGACCACGCTCGGCTGGCGCCTGGTCAACCCCGCGATGCCGAAGGAGTGGACCGTCTCGCTCGGCGAGGCCAACGAGCAGCTCCAGGAGCGGTTCGGGATCACCCGCGAGCGGCAGGACGCCTTCGCCGCGCAGTCCCACGGTCGCGCCCACGCGGCCTGGGAGGCCGGTCACTACGACGACCTGGTGGTCGGCGTCGACGGCGTGGACCTCGTACGCGACGAGGGGATCCGCCCCGACTCCTCGGCCGAGACCCTCGCGAAGCTGCGCCCCGCGTTCCGTCCCGACGGCACGATCACCCCCGGCAACGCCTCCCCGCTCAACGACGGCGCGTCGGCCGTGCTGCTCGGATCCGCCGACGCCGCCCGTACGATCGGGCGCGAGCCGCTCGCCCGGATCGCCGGCCGCGGCGTGATGGCGCTGGACCCGCAGGAGTTCGGGTACGCCCCGGTCGAGGCCGCCGACCGCGCGCTCGCGCGTGCCGGGATCGGCTGGGACGCCGTCGGGGCCGTGGAGCTCAACGAGGCGTTCGCCGTGCAGAGCCTGGCGTGCGTCGACGCCTGGCCGGTCGATCCCGAGATCGTCAACCAGTGGGGCGGCGCGATCGCGATCGGTCACCCGCTCGGCGCGTCGGGCGGCCGCATCCTCGGCACGCTCGCCGCCGTGCTCCGCGCGACGAACCAGCGCTGGGGCGTCGCGGGGATCTGCATCGGCGTCGGGCAGGGCCTCGCCGTCGTCCTGGAGAACGAGGGGGCGGCGTCCTGATGCAGGTGCTCGACGCCGACGCGGCCGTCGCGGACATCGCCGACGGCGCGACCGTGCTGATCGGCGGGTTCGGCAAGTCCGGGATGCCGTTCACGCTGATCGACGCCCTCGTACGGCAGGGTGCGCGCGACCTCACCGTGGTCAGCAACAACGCGGGCAACGGGACGACGGGGCTCGCGGCGCTGCTCGCGGCGGGGCAGGTGCGCCGGATGGTGTGCTCGTTCCCGCGCCAGTCCGACTCCTTCGTCTTCGACGACCTCTACCGCGCCGGCGAGATCGAGCTCGAGGTGGTCCCCCAGGGCAACCTCGCCGAGCGGATGCGTGCCGCCGGTGCCGGGATCGGGGCGTTCTTCACCCCGACGGGCTTCGGGACGATCCTCGCGGACGGCAAGGAGACCCGACGGATCGACGGGCGCGACCACGTGCTGGAGTACCCGCTGCGCGGCGACGTCGCGCTGGTCGCCGCCCGCAGGGCCGACGGGGCCGGCAACGTCGTGTACCACAAGACGGCCCGCAACTTCGGTCCCGTGATGGCCACCGCGGCGGCGACCACGATCGTCGAGGTCGACGACGTGGTCGAGGTCGGCGGGATCGACCCCGAGGCCGTCGTCACCCCCGGCATCTTCGTCTCCCGCGTCGTCGCCGTCGGTGCCGAGCAGCGGATCGCCGCTCGGGAAGGAGCCGCAGGATGACCACGACCGACGCCGAGACCCGTACGGCCGAGCACGCCGACCGCGGACCGCTCAGCCGGGACGAGATGGCCGCCCTGGTCGCGCGGGACATCCCCGACGGCGCGTACGTCAACCTGGGCATCGGTCAGCCGACGAAGGTCGCCGACCACCTCGCGGCGGGATCGGGCGTCGTCCTGCACACCGAGAACGGGATGCTCGGGATGGGTCCCGCTGCCCACGGCGACGACGTCGACCCGGACCTGATCAACGCCGGCAAGGTTCCGGTGACCGAGCTGCCCGGGGCGTCGTACTTCCACCACGCCGATTCGTTCGCGATGATGCGCGGCGGCCACCTCGACGTCTGCGTGCTCGGGGCGTTCCAGGTCTCGCAGGACGGCGACCTCGCGAACTGGCACACCGGCGCGCCCGACGCGATCCCGGCCGTCGGTGGCGCCATGGACCTCGCCGTCGGCGCGAAGGACGTCTTCGTGATGATGACGCTGTTCGCGAAGGACGGCTCGAGCAAGCTCGTCGAGCGGCTCACCTACCCGGCGACGGGCCTGGGCTGCGTCAGCCGGGTCTACGCCGACCTCGGCGTCTTCGACGTCGGCTCCGACGGGGTGGTCGTCCGCGAGACCTACGGGACGACCGTCGACGCTCTCGCCGAGCGGCTCGGCGTCGTCCTGCGCCTCAGGGAGGGGGCCGGCGCCGCCGCCGACTGATCCGTCCTTCCCGGTCGAGGGGCGACCTCGCGAGCACCTAGACTGACCGCCGGCCGAGAGGAGGACCGGTGGGGTCGTGGGGACTGGGCTGGAGACGCGCCCGAGCCCACGCCTGGCTGCTCCTCGCCGTCGCCGTCACGGCAGCCGCGCTGACCGCGGTCGCCGGTGGCCTGGCCGCCCTCGGCAGCGAGCGCAGCGACCGCGCCGTCGCGACCGCGCTGCGCGCCGAGCCCCCGCGCGACGCCGCCGTCCGGGTCGAGGCGCCCAGCGACCTCGTCGACCAGGTCGCCGCCGGCGACGCGGTCGCGACGACCGCCGTACGGGCGGGGTTGCGTGCCACCCGTTCGGAGGTCAGCGACGCGTTCGTGGCCGACGGGCGGGCTGTGTTCGCGGCCGACCTGCCCGACCTGGGCACCCGGGCCGATCTCGAGTCCGGACGGTGGGCGAGCACGGACGACGAGACGACGCTGCCGGAGTCCGCGGCCCGGCGCCTGGGCGTCGGCGCGGGCGAGGTCGTCCGGCTGGGCGAGCGCACGCTGAGGGTGACCGGGACGTGGCGTGCCCGTGACCCGCGCGACCCGGTCTGGTTCGCCGATCCGTGGGCCGGGTCCGGAACGGAGGTCGGGGCGGCCGGGCCGTACGTCGTCTCGGCGGCCACCCTCGCGACGCTGCCCGCGGCGCGGACCACCGTCTGGACGTTCACGGTGCCGCCGGGGACCGCGCGGGACCGTCTCGGGGCCCTGACCGAGAACCTCCTCGACACCGAGTCCGAGGCCGCGGACAGCCAGCTGCGGACCGAGGGCGGTCTCGGCGACCGCCTCGAGGACGTCACGCGGGCCGATGCGGCCGTCACGGCCGTGCAGCGCGCGGCCGCGGTGCTCGTCCTCGCCGTCGGCGCGATCGCGCTCGGCGCCGTGCTGGGCACGCTCCGGACAGCCCGCGCCCGCGAGGCGGAGCTGCTGCGGGCCCGCGGCGGGTCGCGGGTCCAGCGACTGCTGTGGCACGCGGGCGACGCGGCGGCGGTCGGCGTCCTCGGGTGGGTCGCAGCCGCCGTGGCCGTCGGTGCGCTCGTCGGACCGCCGGGCGGCGGCGCGCTCACGCTCTGCGCCCTGGTCGTCCTCGCGACCTGCTGGGCTGCGACCGGACGCGGCGAGCCGAGGGCACCGTCCGGTGCGCCGGCGCTGCTCGGCGTGCTCGTGGTGGGCGGTGCCACGCTCACGGCCGCGCGGCTGGTGACGACCGGCGAGGTGACCGCGACCGGGCCCGGCGGCACGCCGCGTCCCGACGTGCTGGCCGTCGTCGCGCCCGCACTGGTGCTCGGTGCGGCCGGGCTGCTCGCCGTCGCACTGGCCCGGCCTGCCCTCGGGCGGGCCACGCGGCTGGTCGCGCGCACGAGCGCGCGGCTGGCTCCGGTGCTCGCGCTGCGGACGGTCTCCCGCAGTCCCCGGGCCGTCGGCGCGACGGTCAGCCTGGTGGCGCTCGCCGTCGGGACCGTCGTGGTGGCCGCGGTCGCCGCCGGGGCCACGGCCTCCCTGGGAGAGCGCACCCGCGCGGCGTCGGTCGGGGCCGACGTGCGGGTGGATCTCGACGTCGAGCCGCTGGTGCGGGAGGCGAGCCCCGCCGTCGACCCGGACGACTTCGCCGACCTGCCCGGTGTCGCGGAGGTCCGGCCCGCGGTGTCGACCCAGGCGCGGGTCGCCGACGTCGAGACCAGCCTGTTGGCGGTGGGAGGTGCCGCGACGGACCGTACGGCGGTGGACGCGGACACCGAGGAGGGTGGGGTGGTCCCGATCGACGTCAGCACCGACCTCGCCGACGCGGTGGCGCTCGCGCCGGGCGACCGCCTCGACGTCGCGGTGCCGGCTGCGACCGCGTCGTTCCCCGCCGTGGTCCGCGGGGTCACCGACACCCTCGACGGCATCGACGGACGCAGCGGGATCGTGGCCGATCTCGACGCCGTGACCGCGGCGCTGACCCGGCCCGCACCGCTCGCCGTCGACACCCTCCTGCTCACCAGCACGGATCCCGTCGCGAGCGCGGACGCGGTGGTCGGGACCGCCGACCGGCCCGCCGCGGTCACGCTCGCCGCGGGGTCCTCCGACGGCTGGGACGACGTGGTCCGCGCGACGTGGACGTGGACCGGCCTGGGCGTGGCTGCCCTCGCCGCGCTGGGGCTCACCGCGACCGTGCTCGCGTCGGCCGCCGGGCGACGCCGGGAGACAGCCGTGCTGCGTGCGCTCGGCGCCGGTGCGTCCGAACGGGTCCGGTCCCGGCTCGCCGAGCTGGCTCTGACCTGCACGATCGGTGCGGTCGCGGGTGCTGTCGGCGCCGTGGTCGTCGGCGCCGCCGTGATCGCTCCCCTGGCGCGCGCGATCGTGCCCCGGGGGTCGCCGGACCTGGCGTTCGCACCCGACCCCGAGCTCGGCCCGCTCCTCGCCGGCGTCGCTCTGCTGCTCGCCGCCGTGCTCGTCGCGGCGTCGGTCACGGCGCGGGTGGTCGCGCACCAGCGGGGCCCCGGGCCGCGCGAGGAGGACGCGTGAGCGCCCCCGGTCCCGCCCGCCTGCTCAGCCGGGTCGCGCGCGCCGTGCGGCTCCCGCTCGCCGCCACCGCGGCCGCGACGTTGCTGCTCGCTCTCCTGGCGACGGCCGCGCCCGGCGCGCTCGGTGTGCTGCTCTCGGACGCGCAGGGCTACCGCATCGGGCAGCTGGTGCCCTCGGCCGCGGACCTCGGCGCCTCCGTCCAGGTCGTCCCGTCGACCGCGATGACGACGGACGACTGGCAGCCGATGCGCGGCGCTCTGAGCGACGTGCGCGACGAGATGGGGCCGCTGCTGCGCTCGGCGACCGGCGACGCGATGGTGACGGTGACCCTCGACGGCCGTACGGCGACCCCCGTCGCGCCCGACCGGCCTGCCCCGCCGTCGACGCTCGTCGTCGGTGTCGATCCTGACCTCGCGTCCCACGCCCGGATCGTCGACGGACGCGCACCCGAGCCGCCGTCCGGTCGGCGCGGCGTCGTCGACGTCGTGCTCGCCGGCTCGGTGGCCGAGGCGATGAGCTGGCACGTCGGCGACGTCCGGCTGCTCACCGGGACCAGCCTGGACGACCGCAGGTTCCGGCTGACGGGGATCTACGAGCCGGTGGAGCCGGACGGGCCCTTCTGGCGGCACACCTCGGCGGCGGTCGAACCGGTGGTGGTCGACCCGTACGGCGACAAGATCGTCACCGGTACGGGCTGGGTCGCGCCCGACGCGCTGCCCGGTGTGGTCGATCCGGGCAGCCGTGACGGACGTACGGACGTCTGGTTCCCGTTGGACGCCACCGACCTGCCGGCGGCACAGGCACCGCGACTGCTCGACGAGCTCGCCGCCTTCACGAGGATCGGGTTCACCCTCGAGCGCGCGAGCGACCAGGCGCAGGGGGGTGTCTTCGTCGGGTCGGCGGACCTCCGGCTGGCGTTCAGCACGCAGACGAGCGAGGCGCTGCGCCAGGCCCAGGTGTCCGCGTCGTCGACCACCGCGCTCGTGGCCATGCTCGCCTGCGGTCCCGCGTTCGCCGGCCTGTGCGTCCTCGTCCTCACCGCCGGGCTGGTCCGTGACCGCGCGCGCGGCCTGCTCGAGCTGGCCCGTGCGCGCGGTGGCTCCGGTCCCCAGCTGGCGCTCGGCGGTGCGGTGCTCGGACTCGCGATCGGCATCCCGGGTGCTCTCGCCGGCGCTCTCGCGGCCCTCGCGCTGCTGCCGCCGGAGGCGGCGACGCCGTGGTGGCCCGCCGTGATCTGCGCGCTCGCTCCCGCTGTGGTGCTCGCGGCCGTCGCGACGCCTCGCCCCTCGGTGGTCGCGCGGGTCCCCCGTATCGCCGTCGAGGGCGGCGCCGTCGCGCTCGCCCTCGCCGCGCTGGTCGCGCTGCGCCAGGGCGGCCTCGGCGGCGCGACGGGGCTCGACCCGCTCGCGGTCGCCGTGCCGCTGCTGGTCTGCCTCGTGGCCGTGCTCCTCGCAGCGCGGGTGCTGCCGCTGCTCGCCCGCGGCGCGGTCGCGTGGCAGTCGCGCAGGCGCGGTCTCGTCGGGCTGCTGGGCGCGGCCCGGGCGCGCGACGACCGGGTGTCGACGGTCGCGCTCGCCGCGGTCGTGGCGGCGCTCGCGATCGCGGTGTTCAGCGGCACCGTCGTCGCCACGCTGGACGCCGGGCGGGTGGCCACGGCGCAGGAGCGGGCGGGCGCCGACGTCCGGGTCGACGGAGAGGACCTCGACCCCGCGGCGGTGCGACGCCTCGGCGAGACCCCGGGCGTACGGACGGTCGCGACCGTCGCCACGACCGCGCACGTCTCACTGGCCGACCCCTCGGGCACGGCGTACGTGAGCCGGGTGCTGGTCGACGCGGACGCGCTCGGCGCGGTGCAGACGGGACTCGCGGGGGCGGTCCCGGCGGTCGACACCCTCGGCGAGACCGTCGACGGGCGGGTCCCGGTCGTGGTCTCGAGCGCGGTGGCCGACCGCCTCGACGGTGCGGAGGACGTGGAGGTCGACGGCGTGCCCGCTCGCGTGGTCGGCGTGGCCCCGTCGGCGACCCCTCTCGCCACGACCCGGACCTGGGTGCTGATGGACTCCGGGGTGCTCGGCGACGCCGCACCCGGGTCGGTCCCGGTGACGACGGTGCTCGTCGACGTCGACCCCGGTGCCGAGCCGGCCGTCGCCGCCGAGGCGCGCGACCTCGTCGCACCGGCCGAGGTCACGACGGTCCGGGCGCAGGAGGCTGCCCTCGACGGCGACCCGTCGGTGGCGGGCGTGCACCGGGCCGCGCTGTGGTCGGCGGCGGTGTGCGCGGCGCTCGTGGTCGTGGTGATCGCGATGGCGCTGCTGGGCGGAGGGGCGGCGCGGGCTCGAGACCTCGCCGTCGTGCGTGCGCTCGGCCTGTCGCGCGTGCGCGAGCGCGGGCTGCCTGTGTGGGAGGTCGGCCTGATGTCGGCGGCGGCCGCGACGGCCGGCTCGGTCGCCGGTCTCGCCCTCGGGCTGCTGGTCCTCGGCGAGATCGACCTCCGTCCGTTCACCGGCGCCGAGATCCAGCCGGCGACGACGCTCGCGCTCGGGTGGTGGCTGGTGGTGGTCGGAGGGCTGGTCGTGGCGACCGCGCTCGGGGCGCTGCTCGCGGCCGTCGGCGCGGGGCGCTACGACGTCGCCGACACGTTGCGGATGATGGAGGAGTGAGGCCGATGCCGAGTTCGACGAGCGAGCGGGACACGACGGGCGCGATCGCGTGCTCGGACCTGGTCCGGGTCTTCAGCACACGCGGCGTCGAGGTGCAGGCGCTCCAGGGCTTGAGCCTGGAGGTGGCGAGCGGGTCGGTGATGGCCGTCGTCGGCTCCTCGGGATCGGGCAAGTCGACGCTGCTGCGGATCCTGTCGGGCCTCGATGCGCCGACCGCGGGCCGAGCCACCGTGGCGGGGCACGACCTGCTCGAGATGGGCTCGGCCGAGCGGCTGGAGTTCCGGCGGCACAGTGTCGGGTTCGTCTGGCAGCAGACCGCACGCAACCTGCTGCCGTACCTCACCGCGGCCGAGAACGTCGCGCTCGCGTGCACGATCGGCCGGCAGTCGCGGTCCGCCCGGTCGGCGACCACGAGGGAGCTGCTGTCGCTGCTCGCCATCGAGGACTGCTCCGACCGGCGTCCGCCCGAGCTGTCGGGCGGGCAGCAGCAGCGGGTCGCGATCGCCGTGGCGATGGCGAACGCGCCGCGTGTCCTGCTGGCCGACGAGCCGACCGGCGAGCTCGACGACGCGGCGAGCGCCGAGGTCCTGGCAGCGATGAACCAGGTGAATGCCGAGCGCGGCACGACCGTCCTCGTCGTGACCCACGACGCGACCGTGAGCGACCACGTCGAGCGGACGGTCCAGATCCGCGACGGGCGCACGTCGAGCGAGGTGCTGCGCACGACCACGGTCGACGAGACCGGCGCCGACCGGGTGGTCGCGCGGGAGTACGCGGTGCTCGACCGGGTCGGCCGGCTCCAGCTCCCGGACGAGTTCACCTCGCGCCTCGACCTGCGTGACCGGGTCCGTCTCGAGCTGGAGCCCGATCATGTCGGGGTGTGGCCGGCCGACGAGGAGACCGAGGAGGGGGGACGGTGACGGGGTCAGGTCCCGTGCTGCGGGCCGAAGCGGTGAGCCGGACCTTTCGGACCCCGGCCGGGGACGTCCACGCGGTGCGTGGGGTGACCCTCGAAGCGCACTCCGGTGAGCTGGTCGTGGTCCGGGGGCCGTCCGGCTCGGGCAAGACCACGCTGCTCAACCTGCTCGGCGGTCTCGACGTGCCGACGGACGGGACGGTCCGGCTCGCCGGGACCGACACCGGGGCCGCGTCCGAGGCCGATCTTCTGGCGCTGCGCCGCGACACCGTCGGGTTCGTGTTCCAGTCGTTCGGGCTGCTCGGCGTGCTGACGGCGCTCGAGAACGTCGAGGTCCCGCTGCGGGTCCGCAGGCTCGCGGCGTCCGAGCGGAGCGCGCGGGCCTCGGAGGCGCTGCGGCTCGTCGGCCTCGGCGACCACGGCGAGCAGCGCCCCGACGAGCTGTCGGGCGGACAGCAGCAGCGCGTCGCGATCGCGCGGGCGCTCGCGGCGGACCCGGCCGTGCTGATCGCCGACGAGCCGACCGGTCAGCTCGACAGCCGGACCGGTGAGGCGGTGATGGAGCTGGTCGTCGGGCTCGTCCACGAGCGCGGGCTCGCCGCCGTGATCGCGACCCACGACGCCGCCGTGGTGGCCCGGGCGGACCGGGTCGTCACCCTCCACGACGGCGCCCTCCTTCGCGCCGTGTGACGCCAGCCCCGGTTCTACCGGGGCGAAACGGTGCCGGCGTCACACAGCGCGAAGGGGATCAGCGTTCGAGGACGAGCCGGTCGCAGCCGCGCTCGGCTCGTGAGACGCACAGGAGCATCACGTCGTGCGCGGCCTGCTCGGCTGCGGTGAGCAGCGAGTCGCGGTGGTCGACCCGACCGCCGAGCACCCCGGTCTCGCAGGTGCCGCACGTCCCTTCCTCGCACGAGCTGAGCACGTCGACACCGGCGTCGCGCACCGCGTCCAGGATCGTACGGTCGGGCGGCACCGTGACCTCGAGCGCCGACTCGACGAGCTCGACCACGAACGACGTCTCGCCGTCGGGATCGACCTCCCGCTCCTTCGGCGCGAACCGCTCGACGTGCAGCGACCCGACCGGCCAGGAGGCGCAGCGCTGCTCGACGGCGCGCAGGAGCGGCTCGGGTCCGCAGCAGTAGACCAACGCATCCGTACGGGGTGTTCCGAGGATCGCCTCGAGGTCGAGCATCCCGACCTCGTCGGCGGGGTGCAGCCGGACCCGGTCGCCGTACCGCGCCACGAGCTCCGCCCCGTACGCCATCGAGGCGCGGCTCCGGCCGCCGTACTCCAGCCGCCAGTCGGCGCCGGCCGCGTCGGCGGCCGCGATCATCGGCAGCAGCGGGGTGATCCCGATCCCGCCCGCCACGAACACGTACGCCTCCGCGTCGGCCAGCGCGAAGTGGTTGCGCGGGCCCCGGGCACGAACGGTGTCGCCGACGGCCAGCACGTCGTGCACCCAGCCCGACCCGCCGCGGCCCTCGGGCTCGCGCAGCACCGCGACCCGCCAGGCGTGCAGATCGTCGACGTCGCCGCACAGCGAGTACTGCCGGACGAGGTCCCCGACGTGCAGGTCGATGTGCGCGCCCGCGGTCCACGGCGGCAGGGCGGCGCCGCCCGCGTCACGCAGCACGACGGCCCGTACGTCGTCCGCCGGTGCCTCGACCGCGGCGACGACGAGCTCGAGGTCGTGCTCGGACATCACGCGTCCACGTCCGGATGGGTGTCGGGGTGGTCCAGCAGCCACTCCCACAGGGCGATCGGCTCCTCGGCCTCGCGCGACGCGCCGCACCAGCAGTAGCCGACGAGGATGTCGGTGTTGAGCTTCCAGACGATCCGGAACACCTTCGGGCCCGTGAGCATCTGGGTCGGCGCGGGCAGGTCGGCGCGCACCGGGCCCGTGCCCTCGACGGTCACGTCGACGCCCCGGCGGGCGCCGGCGTACCGGCCGCGGCCTCGGCCCGACCCGCCTCGACCTGGCGCTCGAGGATCCGTCGCGCGGCGAGGCCACCGGCGTCGATGTTGATGCTCAGCTCCTGGTAACGGTCCTTCTCCCCCTCCACGACGACCTCGAGCACGTCGAGCGCCTCGACGTCCTGGAGCACCACCGTGCGATTGTTCTCCGCGAGGAAGGCCGAGACCTCCTCGTCGTCGAGAGCGAAGTCGCGCGCGACCATCCAGAAGTCGTGCGTCGAGTGCTCGGTCTCCGGCGTGATCGCGTAGACGACCTCCACGTGGAAGGCCTGGTCGTCCGGGCCCTCGGCTGGCGGCAGCACCCCGACCGGCGCGATCCGGCTGTGCAGCAGGTAGAGGCACGGCGGGTGGTACTCGATGTCCTGCCAGCGAGTGATCCGCCCCTGGATCCCGGTGGACTTCGCGTAGAACGGCGGGCAGGCCGCGTCGTCCATGTGCCGGCTGACGTAGACGACGTCCGCCTCGTCGTCGACCTCGGTCGTGATCGGCGTCTCGGCGACCTCGGGCGTCCCGATGTAGCCGCCGTGGAGGTAGGTCTCGTGCGACAGGTCGAGCAGGTTGTCCACCAGCAGCTGGTAGCGCGCCTTCAGCGGCTCCATCCCCCGTACGGTCGTGTGGTCGGGGTGGTCGAGCCACGGGGCGCGCGGGATCAGGGCGTCGTCGGCGCGCTCCTGATCGCCGATCCAGACCCAGATCAGCGAATCGACCTCGCGGACCTCCCACGTGGGGATCCGGGCGGTCCGCGGGATGCGCTTCTGCGCCGGTGCGGCGACGCACGCGCCGCGCTGGTCGTAGGTGAACCCGTGGTAGCCGCACACCACCTGGTCGTCGACGAGGTGGCTGCGCGAGAGCGGGTAGCGCCGGTGGACGCAGCGGTCGGCGAGCGCGACCACCTCGCCCTCGCTGGTGCGGTAGAACACCAGCGGCTCGTCGCAGATCGTGCGCCCGAACAGCTCGTGGGTGATCTCGCTGCTGTACGCGGCGACGTACCACTGGTTCATCGGCCAGCTCGGCATCGTGGTCTCCTCGGACGGGTACGGGGCGCTGACCAGCGTGCCCCGCGGCACGTGACCTGTGGCACAGTGTTTCCGGTGACCGGAAGACGCTCAGGTGGCGAGGCGCCGACGTCCCTGGCGACGAAGGCGCTCACGATCCTCGCCTCCTTCACACCCGAGCGGCCGCGCCTCACGTTGTCGGAGCTGGCCCGGGAGTCGGGCCTCGCCCTCACCACCACGCACCGCGTCGTCGGCGACCTGCTCGCCTGGGGCGCGTTGGAACGCGGCAGCGACGGTGCGTACCAGATCGGTCTGCGGTTGTGGGAGACCGCGTCGCTGGCGCCGCGCGGGACGCCTCTGCGCGAGGTGGCGCTGCCGTACATGGAGGACCTGTACGAGGCCACCCACGAGAACGTCCAGCTCGCGGTGCGCGAGGACCTCGAGGTCGTGTACGTGGAGCGGCTCACCGGACGTGGCGCGGTGCGGGTGCTCACCCGGGTCGGGGGACGCTTCGCGCTGCACGCGACCGGGGTCGGGCTCGTGCTGCTGGCGCACGCGCCGACCGACGTGCAGGAGGAGGCGCTGGCCGGGCCGTTGCGCCGCTGGACCGACCTGACGATCACCGACCCGGCGCGACTGCGGGCGGTGCTCGCCGAGGTGCGGCGTACCGGGGTCGCCGTGAGCGACCGACAGGTCACGGTCGACGCGCTGTCGGTGGCGTGCCCGGTCCACGGCCGTGGCGACCGGGTGCTCGCTGCGCTCTCCGTGGTCGTGCACGCCGACACGCCGGTCCACGCCGTACGTCCGGCCGTGCAGGCAGCGGCGCGTGGCATGTCCCGAGCGCTCGGCGCTCCCTCGGCGCTGCGCCGCCCCGAGGGCATCCGCCCCCGCCCCTCCCGACCCCGATCTGGGCGATCTGGGGAAGAACCGCCGCTGTGATTCCGCCCGTACCGCCCGGATCGCGGTCGGGAGGGGCGGGTCAGGAACGGGTCGACGTGCACACGGCGCGAAGGGCTGGGCCGAGTGGTTGACGTGGGTCACATCGCGTGGGTACGTTCGATCTAAGAACGACTGTTCGACATGCGAACATCCCCGACGAACCACCACCCCCGCACGGAGGCTCCCATGACTCGCAAGCGTTCGATCGCCGCCGCCGCGGCAGCCCTCGCTGCCTCGGCCGCACTCGCCGCGTGTGGCGGCGGCGACGACGGCGGTGACGGCGGCAGCGGATCGGAGACCGACCAGGTGACCGTCGGCGTGATCCCCATCGTCGACGTCGCGCCGATCTACCTCGGCGACGAGCAGGGCTTCTTCGAGGACGAGGGCATCGACCTCACGCTGGAGACGGGCCAGGGCGGTGCCGCGATCGTGCCGGGTGTGGCGTCGGGCCAGTTCCAGTTCGGCTTCAGCAACGTGACCTCGCTGATCCTGGCGGAGAGCCAGGACCTGCCGCTGACCATGGTCGCCCCCGGCAACAGCACGACCGGCGAGGTCGGCGACGACTTCGGTGCCGTGGTCGCGCCGGAGGGGAGCGACATCGCCGAGCCGGCGGACCTCGCCGGCAAGCGCGTCGCCGTCAACACCCTCAACAACATCGGCAGCACGACGATCAACAAGGTCGTCCGTGACGACGGCGGTGACCCGAGCACGATCGAGTACGTCGAGCTCGGCTTCCCCGACATGCCCGGCGCACTGTCGAACGGCCAGGTCGACGCCGCGTGGGTCGTCGAGCCGTTCCTCGCGATCACCGAGGGTCAGGGCGCGACGCCGGTCGCCTGGAACTTCGCCGCGACCGACCCCGAGCTGATGATCGCCGCGTACTTCACCTCCGAGCAGACGGCGCAGTCCGACCCCGACCTCGTCGAGCGCTTCACGAACGCGATGGAGGAGTCGCTGCAGTACGCGAGCGACAACCCGGACGAGGCGCGCGCCATCCTCTCGTCGTACACGGAGATCGACGCCGAGACCGCCGAGCAGCTGACGCTGCCGACGTGGCCGACCGAGATCAACGAGGACTCGGTGCAGCTTCTCGCCGACCTCGCCCTCGAGGACGGGCTGATCGACTCCGAGCCCGACATCGAGGCCATGCTGCCGTGACGGCGGACGCCAACGCGCCGGTCTCCCGAGGGGCGCGGCTCCGGCCGTCGTCCCTCGGGGGCGGGACTCTCGGCCTGCTCGGGATCGTGACGTTCATCGTCTTCCTCGAGCTGCTCCCCCGCACCGGCCTCGTCGACGAGCAGTTCCTCCCGCCGTTCTCCTCGATGGTCGCCGCCCTGGTCGAGGAGATGCAGGCGCCGGCGTTCTGGAGCGCGCTGGGATCGACGATCACGGGGTGGGCGATCGGTCTGACCATCGCCTGCGTGGCCGCGACGGTGCTGGGCATCGTGATCGGGTCGGTCGGCGTGCTCCGTCGGATGACGGCCTCGACCATCGAGTTCCTCCGTCCGATCCCGTCGGTCGCCCTGATCCCGCTCGCGGTGCTGGTCTACGGCACCCAGATGCAGGCGACGCTGATCCTCGTGATCTACGCGAGCTTCTGGCAGATGCTCGTGCAGGTGATCTACGGGGTGCAGGACGTCGACCCGGTCGCGAGCGACACCGCACGCTCGTTCCGGTTCGGCCCGCTGCGCCGGGTCCGCGCGGTGCTGTGGCCGACCGCGCTCCCGTACGTCGTGACCGGCTTCCGGCTCGCGGCGGCGGTCGCGCTGGTGCTCGAGATCACCGGTGAGCTGATCATCGGGAGCCCCGGTCTCGGCAAGCGGATCGCCATCGCCCAGACGTCCGGAGCGGTCGACACCATGTTCGCCCTCGTCATCGTGACCGGTGCGCTCGGCGTCGTCGTCAACCTGCTCGCCCGCGCCGCGGAGAGGCGGCTGCTGCGCTGGCACCCCTCGGTCCGATCGGAGGTCCCCGCATGATCGGCCGCATCGGGATGCGCCTCGTCGAGATCTTCGCGCTGCCCGTCGTGCTGACCGCCCTGTGGTGGGTCCTCAGCGCGGACAGCACGAACTTCTTCTTCCCGCCACTGTCGTCGATCGTCGACGTCTTCGTGCCGACATGGTTCGAGGGCCGGATCCTCGACGACGTCGTCCCGAGCCTCCTGCGGCTCGCGGCGGGCTACCTCCTGGCGCTGCTGGTCGGGATCCTCCTCGGCAGCGCGATCGGGTCCTCGACGCGGCTGCGCCAGTTCTGCGAGCCCGTCCTGGAGTTCCTCCGTGCGATCCCGCCGCCGGTCCTGGTGCCGATCCTCATGCTCTTCGCCGGCGTCGACAACACGATGAAGGTGCTGGTGATCTTCTCCGGCTGCATCTGGCCGATCCTCCTCAACACCGTCGAGGGTGTCCGCGGGGTCGACCCGGTGCTGCGCGACACGGCTCGGAGCTACCGGATGCCCTGGCGCACGACGTACGTCCACCTGGTGCTGCGCGGCGCGAGCCCGCGGATCGCTGCCGGGGCCCGCCAGGCGCTCGCGATCGGCATCATCCTCATGGTGATCAGCGAGATGTTCGCCGCGACCAACGGGATCGGGTTCACCACGATCCAGTTCCAGCGGAGCTTCGCGATCCCGGAGATGTGGAGCGGCATCATCCTGCTCGGCTTCATCGGGCTCGGGCTGTCGCTGCTGTTCCGGTTCGCCGAGTCGCGGGTGCTGCGCTGGTACGAGGGCATGCGACGCCAGGAACGGGAGGGATGATGATGTCAGAGACCGCCACCGAGAAGAGGACCACGACCGTGCCTGTCCTGGACGTCCGCGGAGTCAAGAAGGTCTACGCCGGGTCGGGCCGCAGCGTCGAGGCTGTGCGCGACCTGACGTTCGAGGTCTCCAGTGGTGAGCTGGTGTGCATCGTCGGCCCGTCCGGGGCCGGCAAGACCACGCTCCTGCGCTGCATCGCCGGCCTGCTCGAGCCGACCGAGGGGGAGGTCGTTCTCGAGGGCGAGACCGTCACCGGTCCGCCGTCGGACATGGCCGTCGTCTTCCAGGAGTACGGACGCAGCCTGTTCCCGTGGATGACCGTGCAGCAGAACGTCGAGCTCCCGCTCAAGGCGCGTCGGACGCCGCGCGGCGAGCGTGACGCGCGGGTCGCCGACGCTCTCGACGCGGTCGGACTGTCCGACGTGACGCACGCCCACCCGTGGCAGCTGTCCGGCGGCATGCAGCAGCGGGTCGCGATCGCCCGCGCGGTCGCGTACGGCCCGAAGGTGCTGATGATGGACGAGCCGTTCGCGGCGGTCGACGCGCAGACCCGCGCCGACCTCGAGGACCTGGTCCGCAGCATCTGGAAGCGGCTGGGTGTCACCGTCCTGTTCGTCACCCACGACATCGACGAGTCGGTCTACCTCGGGGAGCGGGTGCTGGTGCTGTCGAGCTCGCCGACCGTCATCCTCGAGGACGTGGCGATCGACCTGCCGGACGAGCGCACGCAGCTCGAGACCCGGTCGTCGCCACGGTTCTCCGAGCTCCGCTCCGAGGTCTACGAGCTCGTCCAGCGCGCCAAGCGCGGCGAGCGGCCGCGCTCGGAGGACTCGTCGGCAGGCAGCTCCCCCGAGGACACAGGTGCGTGAGACCGGCGTCGACCGGGGCCCGGGGCGGGTGCCGGCGTGACGGACCCCGAGCAGACCCGTCCGGTCGAGTCGGTGCAGTCGTTGCAGCGGGGACTGGCCGTGATCCGCGCCTTCGACGCCGACCATCCGCGGATGACGCTGTCGGAGGTGTCCCGTCAGGCGGACCTGAGCCGCGCGACCACGCGTCGGTTCCTGCACACGCTGGTCTCCCTGGGCTACACGGCGACCGACGGGCGTGAGTTCTGGCTGACGCCGCGGGTGCTCGAGCTGGGCTACGCCTACCTGTCGAGCGTGTCGCTCCCCGAGATCGCGACACCGCACCTGCGACGGCTCACCGACGACGTGCACGAGTCGTCGTCGGTCTCGGTGCTGGACGGCTCCGACATCGTCTACGTCGCCCGGGTTCACACGCGGCGGATCATGACGGTCGCGATCAGCGTGGGGACGCGGTTCCCCGCGTACGCGACGTCGATGGGTCGCGTGCTGCTCGCCGGGCTCCCCGACGACGAGCTGGACGCGGCGCTGCCCGCCGGCGGGCTGGCGGCACTCACGCCGCGCACGATCACGGATCCCGACGAGCTCCGCGCCGAGCTGGTGCGGGTGCGCGCGCAGGGGTGGGCGTTCCTGGACCAGGAGCTGGAGCTCGGGCTGTGCGCGGTCGCGGCGCCCGTGCGCGACCGCGACGGCCGGGTGGTCGCCGCGGTGAACGTCTCGATCGCGACCTCGGGCGGACAGAGCGAGCAGGCCCGGGACCGGCTGCTCCCGCACCTGCTGTCCACGACGGAGGCGATCGAGCACGACGTGCGCGTCACCGCGCACGCGCGCGACGTCTGAGGCGCCGCCGCCGGTCTACCGGGGGTCGTCGGTCATCGTCCGCAGGTCGGGCTTGCGGACCTTGCCCGAGCCGGTGCGCGGCAGGTCGTCCACCAGGTGCCAGTGCGCCGGCACCTTGTAGCCCGCGAGGCGGGTCCGCGCGAACGCCCGCAGGTCGTCGACGTCGAGCCGGGCACCCGGGCGCGCCACGACGTACGCCGCGCCGACCTCGCCCCAGCGCTCGTCCGGCACGCCGATCACGGCCGCCTCGGCGACGCCGTCGTGGGCGAAGAGCACCGCCTCGACCTCGGCCGGGTAGACGTTCTCTCCGCCGGAGATGAACATGTCCTTCACCCGGTCGACGATCGTGAGGTAGCCGTCGTCGTCGACGGTCGCGACGTCGCCGGTACGCAGCCAGCCGTCGGTGAACGCGGCGGCGGTGGCGTCGGGGCGGTTCCAGTAGCCGGGCGTGACGTTCGCGCCTGCGACGAGCACCTCGCCGGGCACCCCGGGCGCGACGTCGGCCCCGTCGGCGTCGACGACGCGGACGTCGACGAAGAAGCACGGCGTCCCGGCGGTCCCGGCCTTCGCGATCGACTGCTCCGGACGCAGGAACGTCGCGCCCGGCGCGGTCTCGGTCATCCCGTAGCCCTGGCAGAACGTGAGCCCACGCTCCTGGTAGGTGCGGATCAGCGACTCGGGGACCGGTGCGCCGCCCGACATCACCGTGCGGATGCTCGACAGGTCCGCACCGGACCAGCGTGGTGACTGGGCGAGGCCGGCGAACATCGCGCTCACCCCGAACATCCAGGTCACCCGGTGCTCGGCGATCAGGTCGAAGCAGGCGTCGACGTCCCAGGTCGGCATGATCACGCAGGTGCCGCCCTTGAGGATCGTCGGGATCAGGGTCTGGTCGAGCGCGGCCACGTGGAACAGCGGCGCGCCGACCAGCGTCACCTCGTCGGTCGCCACGTCGACGTCCACGAGCAGGTTGATCGCGTTCGCGAGCAGGTTGTCGTGGGTGAGCACGGCGCCCTTGGGCCGACCCGTGGTGCCCGAGGTGTAGAGGATCAGGGCCGGGTCCGACGCAGCGACCGGCACGTCGACCGCGGGCACCCGGGACGGGTCGTCGTCGGCGCCGCTGCTCGCGAGCAGGTCCTCGTACGCCTCGTCGCCCGCGCCCGGCGCGCCGAGGGCGATCCGCGCACCCGCGTACGCCTCGAGCGCGGCGACCGCGTCGGCGTTCTCCGGTGCATGCACCAGGAGGCTCGCGCCGCTGTCGTCGAGCATGTACGCCACCTCGGGTGCCGCGAGCCGGAAGTTCAGCGGGACGAAGATCGCGCCGAGCGCGTGCGTCGCGAACATCGTCTCGACGAACGCCGGGTGGTTGGGCCCGAGGTAGGCGACGCGGTCCCCCGGGTCGATCCCACGTGCCCGCAGCGCGTGCGCGAGCGCGGTCACCCGGGCGTGCAGCGCGGCGTACGTCGTGGTCCGCCCGCCGTAGACCAGCGCGGTCGCCTGCGGCGTCGACCGGCTCCGGCGGGCCGGCCACGACCCGATTCCCTGGTTGCGCACGACGTCCCCTCCCCTGCGGCGCCCGCCTCAGGCGTACTGGCGGTAGATCGCCTCGGCGATGCAGGCGGGCTTGGAGCCGCCTTCCACCTCGACGGTGAACGTCACGCGCATCTGGACCCCGCCGGGCACGTCGTCGACGTCGCCGACCTTCCCGACCAGACGGATCTTCGAGCCGACCGGCACCGGCGCGGGGAAGCGGACCTTGTCGAGGCCGTAGTTCACGCCCATCGAGACGCCGTCGATCACGAGCAGCTCGTTGAACAACGGGATGATCAGCGACAGCGTCAGGTAGCCGTGGGCGATGGCTGTGCCGAACGGACCGTCCTTCGCCTTCTCGGGGTCGACGTGGATCCACTGGTGGTCGCCGGTGGCGTCGGCGAAGGTGTTGACGCGCTCCTGGGTGATCTCCATCCAGTCGCTCGCGCCGAGGTCGGAGCCGGCCAGCGCCTTGATCTCGTCGATCCCGTTCACGGTGGTGGTCATGCGGGTGGTTCCTTTCTCCAGGGGGTACGGATGGCCGCGCGCGTCAGCCGGTCAGGCCGAGCAGGCGGGCGGCGTTGTCCTTGAGGATCTTCGGGCGGACCTCGGGCTTGATCTCCAGCCGGTCGAAGTCGGCCATCCAGCGGTCGGGCTTGATCACCGGGAAGTCGGAGCCGAACAGCACCTTGTCCTGCAGCAGCGAGTTGGCGTACCGGACCAGCTGCGGCGGGAAGTACTTCGGCGACCACCCCGACAGGTCGATGTGCACGGTCGGCTTGTGGGTCGCGATGGCGAGGGCCTCGTCCTGCCAGGGGAACGACGGGTGGGCCAGGATGATCTTCATCGTCGGGAAGTCCACGGCGACGTCGTCCACGAGCATCGGGTTCGAGTACGCGAGCCGGATCCCGCCGCCGCCGGGGACGCCGGCCCCGATGCCGGTCTGGCCGGTGTGGAAGAGCGCGACGGCGCCGAGCTCCTCGATCGCCTCGTAGAGGGGGTAGGCCATCGGGTCGTTCGGCGCGAAGCCCTGGATGCTCGGGTGGAACTTGAAGCCCCTGACTCCGTGCTCCGTGACGAGCCGCCGTGCCTCGGCGACCGCGGCGCGGCCCTTGTGCGGGTCGATGCTCGCGAACGGGAGCAGCACGTCGCCGTGCCGGGCGCAGTCCTCGGCGATCTCGGTGTTGGAGATCCGCGGCCACCCGGTGGCGTGCTCGGCGTCGACGGTGAACACCACGGCGAGCATCGAACGCTCGCGGTAGTAGTCGGCCATCTCGTCGATCGTCGGCTGCCGGTGGCCGTGCGCCTTGAAGTACTCCTCGGACGCGCCGAACAGCGCCGGGCTCAGCGAGCCGTGCCCGTCGCGCGAGACCTCCGCGTGGGTGTGGACGTCGATCGCGGCGACCGCGTCCAGGTCGAAGGTCGGCCGGTCGGTGGGCGCGGTCACGACTGCGGCACCGTCGGGGCGGGAATCCCGTAGGTCTCGGCCTGGTCGCCGAGGTCCGCGGACCACGCGTCGGCGATGTCCTCGGCGCTCCAGCCGCCGTCGCGGAAGGCGACGGCCTTCTCGCTCGGGTGCGACCACACCGCCAGCCGGTCGCCGCCGAGGCCGATCGCCTGGCCGGTGACACCCTTGGACGCGTCGGAGGCGAGGTAGACGAGCAGCGACGCGACGTCCTCGACGGTGCCGAGGCCCTCGTCCTTGCGCATCCAGTCCGGGTACGGGCTGCCGGTCCGCTCCGCCTCCTCGATCACCGGCCCGAAGGCCGGGATCGTCTTGGTCATCTCGGTCGCGGCGACCGGGACGATCGCGTTCACGTCGATCCCCGCCTTCGCGAGCTCCATCGCCCAGGTCCGCGCGAACGCCACGATGCCGGCCTTGGCAGCCGCGTAGTTCGTCTGGCCGAAGTTGCCGCGCTGCCCGGCCGGCGAGGAGACCACCACGATGCTGCCGCCCTCGCCCTGCTCGCGCATCCGTACGGCCGCGGCCCGGGCGCAGGTGAACGTGCCGCGCAGGTGGACGTCGATCACGGCGTCGAAGTCGTCGTCGGACATCTTCCAGAGCACGCGGTCGCGCAGGATGCCGGCGTTCGTGACCATCGTGTCGAGCCGGCCGTAGGTGTCGACGGCGGCGGCGACGAGCGCGTCGGCGGTCTCGGTGGTGCCGACCGCGGCGGTGACGCCGGTGGCGCGCCCGCCGGCGTCGCGGACCGCCTCGACGACCTCGTCGACGACCGTCGCGTCGACGTCGTTGACGACGACCGAGGCTCCTGCGCCGGCGAGCGCCTCGACGTACGCACGGCCGAGCCCGCGGCCGCTCCCGGTGACGACGGCGACCTTCCCGGTCAGATCCATCGTGTGACCCCTCTCTCGGTCTGCTGGCTTGCCCGGCCAACTTAGGCACTTCTACGACGAACGTCAAGATTGTGCCCAACTTCGATCCGGTCTATCCTCACGCCCGTGGAGACCGACCGGATGCCGTCCGGTCTCGCCGAGGAGTCGTCGTCGGCGAGACCGCAGTCGCTGATGTTCAGCTTCCTGGGCGTGTACGTGCTCGGAGCCGGTGTCGCCGTCTCCTCGGGGAGCGTCATCGACGTGTTCGGGCGGGTCGGCGTCTCCGAGGAGGCGGTCCGCTCGACGCTCGCGCGGATGGTCAAGCGCGGGCTCCTGGCCCGCCACCGGGACGGGCGGCGGGTCTACGTCGGGCTCACCGATCGGGCAGAGGACGTGCTCGAGGACGGACAGGCACGGATCTGGAAGACCGGCGCGGTCAACCGCGACTGGGACGGCACCTGGACGGTCGTGTCGTTCTCGCTGCCCGACACCCGGCGCCGCGAGCGGCACGAGCTCCGCTCCCGCCTGGTCTGGGAGGGATTCGGCCCGCTGCACAGCGGCCAGTGGATCGCTGCCGGTGCGCGTCCGGTCGATGCGGTGGTCGCCGAGCTCGGACTGGCCGAGCACGTGACGGTGCTGTCGTCACGGGCGGCGGCGCCGACCGACGATCGCGACCTGGTCGACCGTGCGTTCGACACCGACGCGATCGCGGCCCGCTACCGCGCGTTCGTGGACCGTTGGGGCGCAGCGGCCCCGTTGCCCGGGCTTCCCGACGACCTCGCGCGCCAGCTGGTGCTGCACACCGACTGGCTGCAGCTCGTCCGCCAGGATCCTCACCTGCCCGCGCAGCTGCTCCCCGACGACTGGCCGGCGATCCGCGCCGACGAGATCTTCCGCGAGCTCGCCGCTGCGTACGACGCGTCCTCGGCGCTGATCGCCGACGCCGTGCTGGATGTGATCCCGGTGGCCTAGTCGTCGCGCGAGCCGGCCGAGGGTGGGCTCGTCCGGACGGGCGGCGAACCGTCAGACGACCGGGTTGCCGCGGAGCCAGTAGTCCAGCGTGTCCCCGGCGTCGACGGCCTCCTGCGAGGTCGTCGGCGCCACTCTCGGGTCGGTCGCGATGTCGACCAGGGTGTCGGTCGGGATCGGAAGGTCCAGGTCCCGCGGGTCGCTCGTGATGGCAGGGCCGGAGTACTTGACGAGCACCGTGTGGGTGCCGAGGTCGGCGACGACGACCACCAGGCCGGGGTCCTCCTGCGGGGAGAGCTCGTCCCACGTCACGGTCACGCCGCCGCCGAGGTCCGCGCAGAGTCCGTCGTCGCACGCAGGTTTCTGCCGAGGACCCTCCGGCGAGACCCCGACCGTGACGATGTTGCCCTCGCCCGCGAAGTTGATCGATGCCGCCACGGCGCGCTTCGGATGGGGGAAGGCGCGCCGGTAGTCGTCGGCCGCCCAGTCGACGCCGGCTCTGGTCGGCTCGAGGTCGACGTGCTCCGCCACGACGTACGCGAGGGAGCGCGGCGTCGCCGTGGAGTCGCCGCCCTCGGGCTCGTCGGCACCGATCACCACCACCAGCACGACGCCGATCGCGAGGACGACGGCGGCCAGGCTGCCGGTGATGAGCGCGGTGCGGGAAGACCTCACGATGACTCCTCCTGGGCACGGCCCTCCGTCCGGGAGCGTGGCCTGCAGCCGGGCGGGTCGTGCGGATCGGGGGGGCAGCGAGCCTACCGGCGCGGGCGCAGCGGGCCGCTGCCGCCTCAGTCGGAGCGGTTGGTGACGACGCGGCGCAGCAGGGCGTGGAGGGTTGCGCGCTCGGCCGCGTCGAGGGACGCGAGCGTACGGTCGAGCGCGGCGTCGGCGAGCGCGCGAGCCTCGGCGTAGCGGATCCGGCCCTTCTCCGTCGCGCACACCAGGCGGTTGCGCCGGTCGGTCTCGTCGGGGCGGCGCTCGACGAGTCCCTCGCCGACCAGGTCGTCGACGAGGGCCACGATCTGGCTCGGGTTGAGCTGGAGGGTGTCGGCGAGGCGACGCTGGTTGATCCCGTCGACGCACGCGACCAGCTCGAGGATCGAGAACGTCCGGGCGCGCAGCGCCACCGTCTCGAGGGCGACGTTGACGTTGCGTCCCGCGGCCGCGGCGGCGACCGACAGCATCAGCCCGGTGTCGCCGACGACCGCGGTCGCGGGGTCCTCGACGGTGCCTCCGGTGGTCTCGCTCATCTGGTCTCCTCGCGGCGCCCGTGCGGTGTCTTCACGATCTTAGGGTCGCAGAAATATGTCAAAAGAAGAATCGTTGACATTCTGAATCATCGGCTCCATGCTGTGACGCATCACACATCTTGGAGGACGGATCCATGAGACGACTCTGCATCGCGGCGGGCCTCGCGCTCGCGCTCTCCCTCACCGGCTGTGGTGGGGACGACGACTCCGACAGCGCCGACGCCGACGGCGTGCGCACCGTGTCGGTCGGCATGCTCCCGATCGTTCCGACCGCGGCGATGTACGCCGGGATCGAGGAGGGATTCTTCGAGGACCACGGGATCGAGCTCGAGATCGAGACCGGCCAGGGCGGCGCCGCCCTGCTCCCGGCCGTGATGTCGCAGGAGCTCGACTTCTCCTCGAGCAACCCGGTCTCGCTCCTCACCGCACGCGACAAGGGCCTGGACGTCCGGGTGATCACGAACTGGTCGGACGAGAAGGAGACGCCCGAGGAGGCCGTCAACGCCGTGATCGCCGGGGCGGACGGGGGCCTCGACAGCGCGGCCGACCTCGAGGGCAAGACGGTCGCGGTCAACACCCTCAACTCGATGGGCGACCTCACGATCCGCGAGGCCGTCCGGCAGGACGGCGGCGATCCCGACGCGGTCGAGTTCCTCGAGCTCGGCTTCCCCGACATGCCCGCGGCCCTGGCCGGCGGACGGGTCGACGCCGTGTGGGTCCCCGAGCCGTTCATGGGGATGCTGCTCGCGGAGGGCAACGTCATGGTGACCCCGCCCTGCGTCGTCGCCGCCCCGGGGATGGCGCTGCAGTACATGTTCACCTCCGGCACGCTCGCCGAGGACGACCCCGAGCTGGTCGAGGACATGACCGCCGCACTGAACGAGACGCTCGAGTTCGCCGAGGAGAACCCGGACGCCGTCCGCGCCCAGATCACCTCGGTCAACCCGAACATCCCCGAGGAGGCGGCCGCGAACCTCAAGCTCGAGGGATTCGGCACCGACCTGCGGCTCGAGCAGGCGGAGACGATCGGCGCCCTGATGGCCGAGGAGGGGTGGATCGAGAACGATCCCGACATCGACGGCCTCTTCGCGAGCGCGGACCAAGGGTGAGGGAGCCACGATGACGACCACCCCCGAACGCCGGCTGGCGGCCGGCACGACCGCGCTCGTCGCGGCGCTCGGCCTGGGACTCGGCGCCGCGAGCGCTCAAGCGACCCCGGCCGGGAAGGGCCACGGCCCGAAGCACGGCACCCCCCGGGTCGCGCCGGCCCAGCCGGGCACGCTCGAGGCGTGCGAGACGCTCGCGTCCTTCGCCTACCCCGGCACGACGATCACCGCGGCCGAGACCGTGGCCGCGGGCACGCTGACCAACGCCGGCGAGCCCGTCGGCGAGCACTGCCGGGTCACCGGGTTCATGAACGAGAGGGTCAGTCCGGTCGACGGCCAGACGTACCGGATCGGCTTCGAGATGCGTCTGCCGACCGACTGGTCCGGCCGCTACCTCTACCAGGCCAACGGCGGCATCGACGGCAGCGTCGTGCCCGCGACCGGCACGTTCACCGGAGGCCAGCTCGAGAACGGCCTCCAGACGGGCTTCGCCGTGCTCAGCTCCGACGCCGGCCACACCGGATCGAGGGGCCCGCTGTTCGGTCTGGACCCGCAGGCGCGTCTCGACTACGGCTACCAGGCCGTGGGGACGTTGACCCCGATGGCCAAGAGCCTGGTCGAGGCGGCCTACGGCCGCGCCCCCGACACGTCCTACATCGCCGGCGGCTCCAACGGGGGCCGGCACACGATGGTCGCGTCGGCACGCTACGCCGACCAGTACGACGGGTTCCTCGCGATCGCGCCGGGCTTCAACCTGCCGCAGGCGGCGGTCGCCCAGATCTGGGGTGCCCAGCAGTACGCCACGGTCGCCTCCGACGGCGGGGATCTCGCGACCGCGTTCACCCAGGACGAGCGCCAGGTGGTCGCCGACGCCGTCGCTCGCCGGTGCGACCGTCTGGACCGGCTGCGCGACGGCATGGTCCAGGACGTCGCCCGCTGTCAGGACGTCTTCGACCTCGACCGCGACGTGCCGACCTGCGCCGAGCAGCGGGACGGCAGCTGCCTGACGCGCGAGCAGAAGGAGGTCGTCAGCGACATCTTCGCCGGTGCGCGCACGAGCGACGGCGAGGCGATCTACAGCTCGTTCCCGTACGACCTCGGTCTGACGCAGTCCGGCTGGGCAGGCTGGGAGTTCGGGGCGTCGGTCTCGCTGGATCCCGGCGCTGCCGGTCTGATCTTCTCGACACCGCCCGAGTCGCCCGGCATCCTGGCGGACTCGCGGGGCTACGCGCTGAGCGTCGACGTCGACGGTCTCGCGTCGGCGATCTACGCGACGAACGAGCTGTACACGGAGAGCGGCATGGAGTTCATGACGCCGCCGAACCCGACGGACCTCGACACGCTGCGCGACACCGGCGCGAAGATGATCGTCGCTCACGGGACCGCCGACGCGGTGTTCTCGTCCGACGACACCGCACGCTGGTACACCGAGCTCGAGCGGGCCTACCGCAACAAGGCCGACGACTTCGTCCGCTACTTCGAGGTGCCCGGCATGGGGCACGTACGGGGTGGTCCGGCGACCGACCAGTTCGACGGGCTCGGAGCGCTGATCGCCTGGGTCGAGGGTGGGGACGCCCCGGACCGGATCGTCGCGACCGCCCGTGGTGAAGGCAACCCCGGCGGCGTGAACGCCGAGGTGCCGGCCGACTGGGCGGCGGACCGGTCGCGGCCGCTCTGTCCGTACCCGTCGGTCGCTCGCTACCGCGGCGGCGACCCGGACGTCGCCTCCAGCTTCGTCTGCAAGCCCAGCGGGGGCGGGAAGGGGATCGGTCACGGCCACGGACACCGGCACGGTCCCGGCCCGGGGGCGAGGCCCTAGCTCGCCCGGACCCTCGGAAGTGACGAACGCCGACGCGGCACGTGGAGAACCACGTGCCGCGTCGGCGTATTGCGGAGGTGGCGGGATTTGAACCCGCGAGAGGTTTCAACCTCAACCCGCTTAGCAGGCGGGCGCACTAGGCCACTATGCGACACCTCCCGGGTGCGGCCCCAGCGTACAAGGTGCCCGGCGCGCGTGCGCCGACTGGGTCCGCGGACGGGTTTCAGGCGGGCGGCTCGAGCGGTCGGTATCCGTGCCCTGCGTCGAGACGGGCGCGGATCTCCCGCTGGAGCTCCAGGGCCCGCGGTCCGAGCAGCGCCATCGGCACGCGCGTGGTGCGTCCCTGCTCGAGCCCGATCACGAGATCGGTGCCGCCGTGCTCGTTGGGCTTGTCGTCGACCCGCTCGACCAGGGTCCACGCCGCCGACCGCACGCCGGCGTCACGGAGCCGGTGGACCTGGTACCCGCTGGTCGTGAGCGTGATGATCCGGGCCGGCCTCAGCACCGCCACGAACGACACGACCACCGTCAGTCCGCACACCACCGCGACGACGAAGCCCCAGACCTGGGCGGCGCCGCCGATCGTGAGCAGCACGGCGGCGAGGATCGCGAGCGCCGCGGCGATCATCATGCGCACGCCGAACAGCCGCATCGCGTGGACGAGGGCGAGGCGGTACGTGCTGGTGCTCTTCGTGGTGTCGTTCATGGGGCAGAGGGGGCGGGATTCGAACCCGCGGCTGACATCTCTGCCAGCGACCGCTTTCAAGGCGGTTCCGATCGGCCACTCCGGCACCCCTCCTCGGACCGTCGCCGTGGCGTCGACCCGGTGCCGATTGTTCCATCCGCGCCCGTGCACGGTGGTTCGAGGGGCCGGGGCGGAGGCGGTGCCGTCGCGGCGGGGCTACTTCAGGGCGTGGGACCGCGCGGGCTCCGGACGGATCTCGTCCTGAGCCGAGGCGCGGCGTGCGGCGCGCTGCCCGGACTTCGAGGTCGAGCCCGGATCGAGCGAGCGGATCACCAGGCCGATGGCCAGGCCGAGGATCGCCGAGTAGAGGGTCGACAGCGCGACGTAGGTGGTGTCGGCGTTCGGGGACGCGAGCGCGGTGGTCATCACCGCCGTGCCGACGACGCCGAACGCGCACATCCACCAGCCCTGGCGGCGGTGCGAGCGCGTGCTGATCCCCCAGACCAGCGCGGGGAAGCCCACGAGGACCTCGGCGGGACGCGGGACGCCGCCGGTGGTGTCGTGGAGCCACGCCGCCGTCCGGTCGATCGCGTCGACGACCTCGGCCGAGCCGTACTGGCGGACGGCGGTGCTGTAGAGCAGCACGAGGGCGAGCAGGGCGGCGCCGCCGATGATCAGGGCGACGCCGCGGCGGCCGAGCCCGTGCAGTCCCGCTCCCAGGCTCCAGACGATCCCGAACGTGATCGCGAGCGCGACGATCAGCACGATCAGGTAGTAGCGGCGGTACTCGACGGTGGCGTCCCATGCGGCCACGGCGGCCGTGCCGCTGCTGGCGACGACGAGTGCGATCACGTACTCCCGGACCACCGACCCGACCCGGGCCGCGGGCCGGGTGATCAGCACCGCCCAGACGGCCGCGAAGACGGCCGCCACCACGGACCCGGCGGCGATCGCCCAGGACCAGGTCGTGAAGAGCGCGACGCCGACGAGTGCGAGCGCGAGCACGCCCCACAGCGTCGCGCGTCCGCCGCTGCGGCGGGCGGTCCCGACGACGAAGACGACGGTCAGCAGCCCCGCGCCGTAGCGCGCGAAGGTGTCGGGAAACCCGACGGCGACGACCGAGGTGAGCGCGACGGCGAACCCGGCGAGCCAGGCGAGGAACAGCCCGCTGATCCCGGCCGCGCGCAGGGCCTTGACGGTGAAGCGCGGCTCGCGCACGGGCGGGATGTAGCTGAGCGTGTCCGCCGCGCGCCGGCGCGGCGCGGCGCGGCGACCGCCCTGCTGGGTGCGAGCACCGCTCATGCCGGGGCTCCGCCGGTCGAGCCGGACGTGATCCGGCGGTTGGCGAGCGAGGGGTTCGTGCGGCGCGCGAGGGTGAGGCGGTCGGTCGTCAGGCTCGCCCGGACGACGCCCGGTGCCTCGCCGGCCGAGGCGACGACCACCCCCAACGGGTCGACGGCCATCGTGCGGCCGACGTATCGCCCGCACTGGTCGGCCGCGATCACGTCGACGGTGTTCTCGATCGCGCGCGCTCGCAGCAGGGTCTCCCAGTGGTCTTCCTTGAGCGGACCACGCACCCACGCGGCCGGCACGCAGAGCACGTCCGCGCCCGCGTCGACGAGCATCCGCGACATCTCGGGGAAGCGCAGGTCGTAGCAGGTCATCAGGCCGACGCGGCGCCCGGCGACGTCGACCACGACCGGGGAGACCGCTCCCGCCGAGAGTCGCTCGGACTCGAGGTAGCCGAACGAGTCGTACAGGTGGATCTTGCGGTACGCCGCGCGCAGCGAGCCGTCCGGGCCGAGCGCGACGAGGGTGTTGTACGGGAGGGAGCGGTCGCTCTCGGCCGCTCCGGTGCCGTCGGTCGGGCGCTCGAACGTGCCGGCGACGACGGTGGCGTCGAGGCGTTGCGCGTGCTGCGCCAGCAGGGTGACGAAGGGACCGTCGAGCGTCTCGGCGTCGGCCGCGAGGTCGTCGTCGGGGTCCCCGAAGTCGCGCATCGACGCCTCGGGAAGCACCACGAGGTCGAGGCGATCCGATCCGTCGAGGCGGCCGAGGACCTCGTCGACCTGCTTGCGGTTGTCGTCGGGATCGCTCGTCGCGCTCAGCTGCACCAGTGCGACCTGCATCCCTCCATCTTTGCAGCCCGACCCCAGGGTGCGGGAGGGTGGAGTGTGACCGAGACCTCCGGGTACGACGCCGTGGTGCTGGCCGGCGGGCGGGCCTCGCGCTTCGGCGGCGACAAGCTGGCGGTCACCGTCGACGGTGCGACCCTGCTCGACCGGGTGCTGACCGCGACGGCCGGGGCCGACCGTACGGTCGTCGTCGGTCCTGCCCGCCGGACCGTCCGGCCCGTCCGCTGGACGCGTGAGCACCCCGCGGGATCGGGCCCGGCGCAGGCCGTCGCGGCCGCGTTGCGGCTCCTGCCGGGTCCGGTCGACCGGCTCGTGGTCGTGGTCGCCGGCGACCTGCCGTACGTCGACGGCGGGACCGTGGCGCGTCTGCACCGTGGGCTCGCGACGCGGTCGAGCGCCGACGGGGCGCTGCTGATCGACGACGTCGGGCGGCTCCAGCTGCTGTGCGGGCTCTGGCGCCGTGCGGGCCTGGACCGGGCGCTCGGACGTAGGCGCGACTGGTCGGACGCGTCCGTGCGGTCCCTGCTCGGGGAGCTCGAGGCCGTGGAGGTTCCGGCGCGCGCAGGCGAGACCCATGACGTGGACACGCCCGAGGACGTACCGTCGGGCCCATGACGGACCAGCCCGACGAGCCCGCGAACGACCTCCAGGCGTGGAGCGACGAGGTGTGCCGCGAGCTCGGCATCGCACCGGACTACGACCTGGGGGAGATCCTGGACGCGGCTCGTGACGTCGCGCACGCGGTGGCGCGGCCCGCCGCCCCGCTGACCGCCTTCCTGGTCGGCTACGCGGCGGCGACGGCCGGAGGCACCGGCGGTGACGTGAGCGACGCGCTGCGCCGGGTGCGCGACCTTGCCTCGCGCCGCCCCTGAGCGTCGTCGCCGGCGGGAAGTACGGTGAGCGCATGCGCGCTGTGGTCGTGGAGGAGCCGGGCGGTCCCGAGCAGCTGAGGGTGGTCGAGCGACCCATCCCCGAGCCGGGACCGGACGAGGTCGTGCTGGACGTGGTCGCAGCGGGCGTGAACCGCGCGGACGTGCTGCAGCGGCAGGGGTTCTACCCGCCGCCGAAGGGCGCGACCGACGTGCTCGGGCTCGAGTGCTCGGGCGTCGTCCGCACCGTCGGGGCCGACGTGACGCGGTGGCGCCCGGGCGACCCGGTGGTCGCCCTCCTGTCCGCGGGAGGCTACGCCGAGCAGGTCGCGGTCCCCGAGGGCCAGCTCGCGCCGCTGCCGGACGGGATGGATCCGGTGCAGGCGGGCGGGCTGATGGAGACCGCGGCCACGGTCTGGTCCAACGTCTTCATGCTGGGTGACCTGCAGCCCGGCGAGACCCTGCTCGTGCACGGCGGCGCGTCGGGGATCGGGACTACGGCGATCCAGATGGGCAAGGCGTTCGGAGCCACGGTCGTGGCCACCGCCGGGTCCGACCGCAAGGTCGAGGCGTGCCGGATGCTCGGCGCCGACGTCGCGATCAACTACCGCGAGGCGGACTTCGTCGAGGAGGTCGCCGGCGCGACGGAGGGGCGCGGGGCGGACGTGATCCTCGACATCGTCGGAGCGAAGTACCTCCCGCGCAACGTCGAGGCCCTCGCGGTCGGCGGTCGGATCGTCGTGATCGGGATGCAGGGCGGCACCAGGGGCGAGCTCGACCTGTCCCGTCTGCTTGCCAAGCGCGGCAGCGTCGCCGCGACGAGCCTGCGGGCGCGTCCGGCCCGCGAGAAGGCGGGGATCGTCGCCGAGCTGGTGGAGAGCACATGGCCGCTGTACTCCGACGAGACGCTCGTGCCGGTCGTGGACACGGTGCTGGGCCTCGACGACGTCGCTGCTGCGCACCGCATCCTCGACGACAGCGGCAACATCGGCAAGGTCGTCCTGACACCGTGATCACGATCGCGGCCGGGCGGTGGACGGCGACGTCTAACCCGTACGGCGGGAGCCTGGCGCAGCTGCGGTTCGGCGACGAGGACGTCGTGGTCCCGCAGGACGGCCACGGAGCGCACCCCGACTACCGCGGTGCGGTCCTGGCACCGTGGCCGAACCGCCTGGCCGACGGCGCGTACGTCTTCGACGGGTCGAGCCTGCGGCTCCCGGTCACCGAGCCGGAGCGCGGGACCGCGCTGCACGGGCTGGTGACCGCGATCGACTGGGAGGTCCGGGAGCACCGGGCCGACGAGGTGCGGGTCGGGGTCGCCGTGCCCCGCTCCGAGGGCTACCCGTTCGACGTCGATGTCGAGGTCCGCTACGCGCTGGACGCCGAGCTCGGTCTCACCGTCGCGGTGACGGGGACGAACATCGGGGACGTGGTCGCGCCGTTCGGGTGCGGCTTCCACCCGTACGTGCGGCACGGCCCGGACGACGACCTCCAGGTGGCGGCGCGGACCTACGTGCGGACCGATCCCGAGCGCCTCCTGCCGACCGGCGTCGCCGAGGTCGACGGCAGCAGGGTCGACTTCCGTACGGCACGGCGGGCGGCCGGCGCGGGTCTGGACACCGCGTACGGCGACCTGGTCCGCGATGCCGAGGACGGCCGGGTCGGCGTGCGGCTCGGCCGCACCCGGCTGTGGGGCGACGCGGCGGTGCGGTGGATGCAGGTCTACACCCCGGAGTCCGGCGGCTGCGCGGCGGTGGAGCCCTGCACGTGCCCGCCCGACGCCTTCGCCAGCGGGATCGGGCTCATCCGGCTCCGGCCGGGAGAGGCGGCCACGATGTCCTGCGGGATCGACCGGGCGGAGTCTGGGGACGTCCGCGGTCGCTGACTACAGTGGGGCGCATGTCAGCCGAGACGTCAGGCGAAGGCTTCCACGACCGCACCGAGACGCGTCAGGTGATCGGCCCGGACGGCGGACCGGTTCCCGAGCCGGACGAGGACGAGCCGACGTCGGTGACGGACCTGGTCGAGCAGCCGGCGAAGGTGATGCGGATCGGGAGCATGATCCGTCAGCTGCTCGAGGAGGTGAAGGCCGCGCCCCTGGACGCGGCCAGCCGGGCGAGGCTGGCGGAGATCCATCGCACGTCGGTCAAGGAGCTCGAGGACGGGCTCGCACCCGAGCTGATCGACGAGCTCGAGCGCTTGAGCCTCCCCTTCGGAGAGCAGACGCCGAGCGACGACGAGCTCCGGATCGCCCAGGCCCAGCTCGTCGGCTGGCTCGAGGGTCTCTTCCACGGGATCCAGACGGCGATCTACGCCCAGCAGGTCGCGGCGCAGAGCCAGCTGCAGCAGATGCGGCGCGCGCTCCCGGGCGCACCCGGGCAGCCGCCCGGGCCGGGCGCCCACCCGGGCGACCAGACGCGCGGCGGCGAGGGCCACGGCGGCGGGATGTACCTCTGACCCGTCGCTGACCCGGGCCGGCGTGACCCCTGGGTGCGTTAGCGTGTGACCTGGGCGACACGTCTGAGTGATCGCTGAGTAGACCCGCCGCGGATCTGAGTACTTCCGCGCTGATCGGAGGGTCCGCGCCGCTGGTTCGATCTCTGTATCTCATCGGTTGAAGGGGATGCAGGATCATGGAGATGTCGACTTCGAGACTCGCCGGCCGCCGGATCGCGCTGAGCGAGGACGTCGTTCCCGCGTGTGCGCTGCTGCCGGAGGTGTACGGACTGCTGGCGGAGCCCGCCGACGAGGCGAGCGACACCCCGGACAGCTGGCTGGCACGACACAACGCCCTCGCCGCGGCGAGGCAGGCCTGCGCGGCGTGCCCGCTGCTCACGGCGTGCCTCTACCGCGCCGTGGTCGAGGCCGACGTCGCAGGCTACGCGGCGTGCACGACCGAGGCCGACCGCACGCTGCTGCGCGAGCGCCTCGGGGTCGCCGTCGCCAGCGTGGACCTGGACGCGATCGCCGGCGTCCGGGCGGGTGGGCGCGGCATCGACCACGACGCGATCGTGGCGGTGCGACGTGCCTATCCGAAGGAGACGTTCGCGCAGCTCGCCGAGCGGCTCGGCTGCTCGCTGTCGACGGTGAAACGCCATCTGCGGGGCTACCGGGGCGAGCTTCCCGAGCCTCGCCCGGCCGAGAAGGACGACGCGCGGCCCAGTCTGGAGGCGGTGCTGGACGCGTTCGACGAGGTTGTCGGGGACGCCCGGGCGCGTGCGCTGACGGCGTAGCGCGGGCGTGGGCCCTGGCGACCGTGCGGTCGCCGGGGCGGGTTCCACGAAGAAAGGGGCGCGGCGCGCTTGCGCGCCGCTTCTCTTTGCGCTTAAAGTGCATCAACTTGATCTAGTTACCAAATCTAGTGAGGACACAATGCGTAGTCTGCTCCTGCTCGCCCTCGTCGGGCTCGGCGCCCAGCTCGTCGACGGATCGCTGGGCATGGCGTACGGCGTCACGTCGACGACCCTGCTGCTCGCCATCGGCACCAACCCGGCCGCAGCCTCGGCGACGGTCCACCTCGCCGAGATCGGCACCACGCTCGTCTCCGGGGCTGCGCACTGGCGATTCGGGAACGTGGACTGGAAGGTCGTCGCCAAGATCGGCATCCCGGGCGCGATCGGTGCGTTCGCCGGCGCGACGTTCCTCTCGCAGCTCTCGACCGAGACCGCCGCGCCGCTGATGTCGCTGATCCTGCTCGCGCTCGGCGTCTACGTGCTGGTGCGGTTCACGGTCGCCGGCCTGCCGAAGAACAACCTCGGCAAGCCGCTGCGCAAGCGGTTCCTCACGCCGCTCGGTCTGGTCGCCGGGTTCGTCGACTCCACCGGCGGTGGCGGATGGGGACCGGTCGGCACGCCGGCGATCCTCGCGAGCGGGCGGCTCGAGCCCCGCAAGACGATCGGGTCGATCGACACGAGCGAGTTCCTGGTCGCGGTCGCCGCGAGCCTCGGCTTCATCGTCGGGATCGGCTCGCAGGGCGTGAACTACTCGTGGGCGCTCGCGCTGCTGATCGGCGGCATGATCGCGGCGCCGATCGCCGCCTGGCTGGTCCGCCACATCCCGCCGCGCGTCCTCGGCTCGCTCGTCGGTGGCCTGATCGTGCTGACGAACGTCCGCACCCTGCTGCGCAGCGACTGGGTGGCCGCGTCGGGCCAGGTCGCCGCCGTGACGTACGTCGTGGTCGCCGCCCTGTGGGTCTCGGCGGTCGTCTGGTCCGTCACGCAGTACCGCAAGAACCGCGACGAGGAGCGCCGCGTGGTCGACGAGGCCGAGGAGCTCGTGGCCTGACGGCCTCGATCCTCCCGAGCGGACTCCTCCCTCCCGCTGGTCGAGGCGCGAGCGGACTCCTCCCTCCCGCTGGTCGAGGCGCGAGCGGACGCCTCCCTCCCGCTGGTCGAGGCGCGAGCGGAGCGAGCGATCGAGACCCCGGTGGTTCACGCATCCACCGGGGTCTCGACATGTCCGCGGCGACGACGGACGTCTCGACACTGCCGCTGTCCGGGCGACGGAGATGTCGAGCTTCACGCTCGAATCCAGTCGCGGCCGAGCGGTCCGTCAGAGGTAGCGGGCGATCTCCACGGCGACACCGTCGTTCTCGACCGTCTCGGTCACGTCGTCGGCTGCCGACTGCACGTGCAGCGGCGCATCGCCCATGGCGACGCCACGGCCGGCCCACGCGAGCATCTCGACGTCGTTCGAGCCGTCACCGAGGGCGAGCACGTCCGCCCGGTCGATCCCGAGCCGCTCGCAGATCTTCTCGAGCCCCGCCGCCTTCGACACGCCGTCCGGCGCCAGGTCGAGCCACGCGGTGTAGCCCACGTAGTAGTTCGTGCCCTCGAGACCCAGTCCGTGGGCGAGCTCTGCGAACTCCTCCGCGGAGGAGTCCGGGCTGCGGACGATCACGCGGGTGACCGGCTCGGCGACGAGCTCCTCGATGCTCTGCCTGACCATCGTGCCGCTCAGCTCTCCGGTCGGGAACGGCTTGTTCATCCGGTAGCCGACCCCGATCTCCTCGACGGCGACAGCCGCGTCCGGGACTGCCTCCAGCAGAGCCCGTACGGCCGGTCCTGCGTCGAACGTCACGGTGTGCAGCAGCTCGACGGGCTCGTAGGAGAAGACCACCGAGCCGTTGCTCGCGACCGCGAGCCCGTCGGAGAACCCGAGCTTCTCGACCGCGTCCATCACCCCCGGCACGGCCCGGCCGGTCGAGATCACGCAGTGGATCCCGGCGTCGGCCGCACCGCGGACCGCCTCCCGGACGACGTCGGTCATCCGGTTGTCGTAGTCCACGATCGTGCCGTCGACGTCGAGCGCGAGCAGCTTCGGGACCCAGGCGGTGTCCGTCTGCTCGCCGGGGGCGGTCGTCATCGTCACGTGGTGGGCTCCAGCCTCTCGCGTCCGCCGAGGTAGGGCTGCAGGGCGGCGGGGACGCGTACCGAGCCGTCGGCCTGCTGGTGGTTCTCGAGGAGCGCGATGATGGTCCGGGTCGAGGCCATCAGCGTGCCGTTGAGGGTCGCGAGCGGCGCGACCTGCTCGCCGTCACGGGCACGGATCGACAGGCGTCGCGCCTGGAACTGCGTGCAGTTCGAGGCGCTGGAGAGCTCGCGGTACTTCTGCTGCGTCGGGATCCAGGCCTCGCAGTCGAACTTGCGGATCGCCGACAGCCCGAGGTCGCCCGCCGCGACGTCGATCACGCGGTACGGGAGCTCGAGCAGGTCGAGCCACTCGCGCTCGTACGCGAGCAGCTGCTCGTGCATCGCGTAGGAGTCCTCGGGCGTCGTGTAGACGAACATCTCCACCTTGTCGAACCAGTGCACCCGGAAGATCCCGCGGGTGTCCTTGCCGTACGAGCCTGCCTCGCGCCGGTAGCAGGGGCTGAACCCCGCGTAACGGCGCGGCAACGACTCGGCGTCCAGGATCTCGCCGGAGTGGTACGCGGCGAGCGGGACCTCGGACGTGCCGACGAGGTAGAGGTCGTCCTTCGGCAGGTGGTAGACGTCGTCGGCAGCCTGGCCGAGGAATCCGGTGCCCTCCATCGCCTCCGGTCGCACGAGCGCCGGGGGGATCATCGGGGTGAAGCCCCACGCCGTCGCACGGTCCATCGCCATCTGGACCAGCGCGAGCTCGAGCTGCGCGCCGACCCCGGTCAGGAAGTAGAACCGTGCACCGCTGACCTTGGCTCCGCGCTCGATGTCGAAGGCGCCCAGCCGCTCGCCGAGCTCGAGGTGGTCGAGCGGCTCGAACCCCTCGGCCGCGAAGTCGCGGGGCTCGCCGACGACGTCGAGGACCTCGAAGTCGTCCTCGCCGCCGGCGGGTGCTTCGGGAGACGCGAGGTTCGGGACGCCGGCAAGCAGTGCGGTGAACGCCTCACCGGCCGATCGGACGGCGGCGTCGGCCTCCTTGACCTGACCCGAGAGCTCCTTCGTCCGCGCCAGCAGCGCGGCCTTCTCGTCGCCGGAGGCGCGCGCGACCTGCTTGCCGAGGGACTTCTGCTCGGCGCGCAGCGCCTCGAACGACGCGATCGCGGACCGGCGGTGCTCGTCGGCGGCGACGAGCTCGTCGACCACGGCGTCGGACTCGCCGCGACGCCGCTGGGCGTCGCGGATCTCGTCGGGGTTGTCACGCAGCGTCCGGACATCGATCATTGCCCCAGCGTATCGGCGCGCCCCTGACCACTACCCTGATCGGGTGCCGATCGACCTCCGACGTGCCCAGCACGCGCGCCGCGGCCCCGTGCCGTGGCTCGTGGGCGGGCTGTTCCTCGTCCTCCTCGTGCTCACCGTCTCGGTGTGGCTCGACGCCTCCTGGGTCGCCGACGTCGACGGCACCGTCGGCGACGCGGCCTACGACCTCGTCCACGGGCACGGCACGTTCGTCGCGGTCCTCGAGTGGGTGGCGACGTGGCTCGGTCCGCTGGTGCTGCGCGTGGTTCTGCTCGCCGTCGCGGCGTACGCCGCGTACCGCCGCGCCTGGCGGCTCGCGATCTGGATCGTGCTCAGCGTCGTGGTCGAGGCCCTCGCCGTCTGGGGCATGAAGGCCGCGATCGGCCGCGCGCGTCCGGTCTGGGACGACCCGATCTCGACGATCGGCGGGTACGCGTTCCCGAGCGGTCACGCCGCCGCGGGTGCGATGTTCGCGACGGTGATGACGATCGTGACCCTGGTCCTCGTCCGACGGGGCCTGGTGCGTCGCCTGCTCGTCGTCGTGTGGGTGGCCGTCGGTCTGGCCGCCGCGGCCGACCGGGTCCTGCTCGGGGTGCACTCGCTGACCGACGTGGTCGCCGGCGTCGCGCTCGGGATCCTGGTGCCCGTCGTGCTCTGGCTGGTCGTCACCGCTGCCGTCTTCGCCGAGGAGCCGCCCGCGCACCCGACCGTCGCGGGTACGGGTCAGCGGCAGGTCGCGGTCGTTCTCAACCCGGTGAAGGTCGGAGACGTCGAGACCTTCCGGACCCGGGTCGCGGACGCGGCGCAGCGACACGGCTGGGCGGCGCCGGTGTTCTTCGAGACCACCGCGGACGACCCGGGGGTCTCGCAGGCCGCAGCAGCGCTCGAGTCGGACGCCGACCTGGTCGTGGTCGCCGGCGGTGACGGGACGGTCCGGGTCGTGTGCGACGAGCTGGCGCGGACGGGCGTGAGCGTGGGCGTGGTCCCGCTCGGCACCGGCAACCTCCTCGCCCGCAACCTCGGGATCCCCTTGCACGTCGTCGACGCCGTCGACAACGCGTTCGTCGGACAGGACCGTGCCGTCGACATCGTCCAGGTCCGGCTCGACGACGAGCCCGAGACGGCGTTCCTCGTGATGGCCGGGCTGGGCTTCGACGCCGCGATCATGACCGGCGCGGACGAGGACCTGAAGAAGCGCGTCGGGTGGCTCGCGTACGTGCTGTCGGCGGTCAAGCAGCTGTTCCGGTTCCCGCGCACCCGCGTGCGGATCTCGGTGGACGGCGGCGACTTCGTCAAGCGGCGCGCGCTGACCGTGGTCATCGGCAACGTCGGCTTCCTGCAGGGTGGCCTGCCCCTGCTCCCCGACGCGCAGATCGACGACGGGGCGCTCGACGTGGTGGCGATCGCACCGCCGCACAAGCTCGCCTTCCTGTCGGTGGGTCTGCGCCTGTTCACCCGCCGTCGGCGCATCGACGAGCGGCTGGACCGGATGACCGGGCAGGAGGTGGTCGTCAAGGCGAACGAGCCGACGCCGATGCAGCTCGACGGTGACCCCGTCGGCGAGCACACCAAGCTGCGCGCGCGGGTCGAGCCGGGCGTGCTGCTGGTCCGCGTGCCGCGTTGATCCTACTTTCAAGTAACCACGTCTGACCTGCGGCGATGCGACGCGGCCTCCGGGCGTTGGTTACGATTCGGTAACAGCGTCACGGGTGGTCTGGCGCGCGACTTAACTCCGGGTTCAAATCTCCCTACACGTGATGCAGATCGCACGCGTGCTCCTCGGAGGGAGAACAACCATGCATCGATCGATGCTGTCTCGGGAGGCCGGCTCGAGGAGTCGGCTCGCCGCGCTCGCGACGAGCGCGGCTCTGGTCGCCGGCGCCGGCGGCCTGGTCGTCGCGTCCGCCCCCGCGGCCTCGGCCGCACCGGTGGAAGAGGACTACGACTACACCTGCGCGGTCGACGCCGCCGGGCTGTCGCTCGGCGACCACATCGTCGGCGTCAACGCGAAGGTCGTCGTCCCGGACGCCGTGGCGCCCAACCAGGTCGTTCCGCCGCGCAAGACCCAGATCACGCTCACGCTCCCGGAGACGCTCCGGAACGCCACGTACGTCCTGCTGAGCGGCCGCACCGCCGGCGGGTACTCCGACGACGCCGCTGTCCGGCTGACCGACTCCGGCAGCGTGGACAAGACGATCCCGATCAAGAACCTGTCGTCCCCGCCGGTGCCGGTGCCGGCCAGCCCCGGCGCCTCCTGGGTCATCCCGACCGAGGGTGATGTCCCCGCCATCCGCATCCCGGCGAGCGCGACGGGCACCGGCACGCTCAGCATGCCGGCGCAGTTCACCGTCAAGGCCACGGTCTACACCGCGAACGGGGAGCCCGTCGGTGGTCCGGACAAGGTCGTCATGGACTGCTCCTTCGGCGGCGACGCCACCCTGGCCACCATGCCGATCACCGGCGCGGCCTACGTCGACGCGGCGCTGTCGGGCTCCGGCAAGGTCGTCTACGGCAAGCCCGGCCGGATCAACGCCCGGATCAACAAGGCCGTCGGCGGTCGGATCGACGCGTACTACGGGTCGCGCAAGATCGGCTCCGCCCCGGTCAAGGGCACCGCGGCTGCGATCGCGCTCAAGGCCCGGTCGCTGGCCCCCGGCAAGCGTGCGGTGACCCTGAAGCACGTCGGCGGCCAGGCGAACCTGAACCCGGTCGCCAACAAGCGGGTCACGGTCACCGTCGTCAAGGGCAGCTCGGCGCTGGCGGCCAAGGTGGCTCCGAAGAAGATCAAGCGCAACAAGACCAAGGCCAAGGCGGTCGTGGTCGTCAAGGCCAACGGCTCGAAGGCCGGCGTCGTCACCGCCAAGCTCGGCAAGAAGACGATCGGCAAGGCCCGGGTCAAGGGCAGCAAGGCGACGCTGAAGCTCAAGAAGTTCAAGAAGGCCGGCAAGGCGAAGATCACCTTCGTCTACAGCGGCAACAAGTACTTCAAGGGCTCGAAGAAGACGGTCAAGGTCAAGATCCGTCGCTGATCGCGACGACCTGATCGACTCCGTGCGGGCGGGGCGTCCACCCCCGCCCGCACGCACCCTCGGACGACGCCCGCCCCCCTGACCGATCGCGTCCACGAACCCTCCGAGGGACAGCGACCCCCGACCCGGACCCGGGTCGGGGGTCGCTGCTCGTCCGCAGCGGTCCTCCTCCGCTGGTCGAGGCGCGAGCGAGGTGGTCCTCCTCCGCTGGTCGAGGCGCGAGCGAGGTGGTCCTCCTCCGCTGGTCGAGGCGCGAGCGAGGTGGTCCTCCTCCGCTGGTCGAGGCGCGAGCGAGGTGGTCCTCCTCCGCTGGTCGAGGCGCGAGCGAGGTGGTCCTCCTCCGCTGGTCGAGGCGCGAGCGAGGTGGTCCTCCTCCGCTGGTCGAGGCGCGAGCGCAGCGAGCGATCGAGACCCCGACCCCTACGGGTGCGGGACGGTCGCCGTGATCCGCGACCCGTCGGCGCGGCGCACGCCTTCGAGCGGGCCGGGGCCGGGGATGCCGGCCTGGGCCGGACCCTGCCCGTCGAGCGGGACGACGACGGGCTCGCGGGAGGTCACGTGCACGACCTTGCCGCGCACCGAGAGCTTGGCACCGGGACCGTCCTCGACCGTGAGCTCCACGGTGCCGGCCGACACCGCGACCCGGATGCGGCTGCCCCGGATCGTGAGCCGGTACGTCAGGCTCTCCCAGCTCTCGGGCAGGCGTGGATCGATGCTGAACTCGCCCGAGTAGTCCCGGAAGCCGCCGAACCCTTGGACCAGCGCGCTCCACACCCCGCCGGTCGACGCGACGTGGACGCCGTCGGAGGTGTTGCCGTGCAGGTCGGCGAGGTCGACGTACAGCGCCTCGGTGAAGTAGCGGACCGCCAGCGACGAGTAGCCGACCTCGGCCGCGAGGATCGCCTGCACGACGGCCGACAGGGTCGAGTCGCCGGTCGTGATCGGGTCGTAGTACTCGAAGTCGCGCTGCTTCTGCTCGAGCGTGAACGCGTCGCCCTGCAGGTAGAGCGCCGCGACCACGTCGGCCTGCTTCAGCACCTGGAACCGGTAGATCACCAGCGGGTGGTAGTGCAGCAGCAGCGGACGCTTGTCGGCGGGTGTCCGGGGGAGGTCCCAGACCTCGCGCTCGAGGAAGTGCGCGTCCTGCGGGTGGATGCCGAGGTGCTCGTCGTACGGGATCGCCATCGCCTCCGCGGCGCGCTCCCACTCGACGACCTCGGCCTCCTCCAGACGCAGGCGGTTCACCATCCGGGTGTGCGCCTCGGGCCACGTGGTCTCGAGCTCGCGCACCGCACGCGCCGCACGACGGAGGTTGAAGCGCGCCATCACGTTCGTGAACAGGTTGTCGTTGACGACGGTGGTGTACTCGTCAGGACCGGTCACACCGTGGATGTGGAACGTGCCCTGGCCCTCGCTGCGCCAGAAGCCCAGGTCGACGAACAGCCGCGCGGTCTCCACCAGGATGTCGACGGCCTCCCGCATCAGGAAGTCGGTGTCACCGGTCGCGTCGACGTAGCGGCTCAGGGCGTACGAGATGTCCGCGTCGATGTGGTACTGGGCGGTCCCGGCGGCGTAGTACGCCGAGGCCTCCTCGCCGCTGATCGTGCGCCACGGGAAGAGGGCTCCGCGCTGGGAGAGGTCGGCGGCTCGTCGGCGCGCGGCGGGCAGCATGTTGTAGCGGAACCGCAGCGCCGAGCGCGCCATCATCGGGCTGGTGTAGGTGAGGAACGGCAGGACGTAGACCTCGGTGTCCCAGAAGTAGTGGCCGCCGTACCCCGACCCCGTCACCCCCTTCGCCGGGATGCCGGCACCCTCGGCGCGGGCCGAGGCCTGCGCGACCTGGAAGAGGTTCCAGCGCAGCGCCTGCTGGAGCGCGGGCTGGCCGGCGATCTCCACGTCCGAGCGTGCCCAGAACGCGTCGAGCCACGCACGCTGGTCCGAGCGCTGCGCCTCGATCCCCTCCGCGGCGACTCGCGACAGCGTGCGGCGGCAGCGGTCGAGCAGCTCGCGCGGCGGCACACCGCGCGAGGTGTGGTAGGCGACCACCTTGGACAGCCGGATGGTACGACCCGGCTCGGCCATCACCTGGTAGACGATCTTCGCCATGTCGTCCTCGCTGTGCGAGGAGACCTGGACGGGATCGACGCACTCGAGGTGGTGGTCCGCGGCCACGGCCAGAGTCATCCGCGACTCCGCGCACCGGTAGCCGAGCTCCATCCGTCCGGTGGTCTCGTCGTCGGCGTGCCAGATCGGCTCGAGCACGCGGCGGTCGAACCGCTCCGCCTTGCGCGGGTCGGCGCCCTCGCCCATGGCGGCGGCGCGGACGTGGTACTCGTCCTCGCCGTCCTGCCGGTTCAGGATCTGCGACGACAGGGTGACGGGCGCCGCCTCGTCCACCATCGTCACCTCGAACGACATGATCGCGAGGTGACGCTGGGTGAACGAGACCATGCGCGACGTGCGGATCCGGACGAGCTTGCCGGCGGGGGTGCGCCACAGGATCGTCCGCTCCAGGACGCCGTCGCGGAAGTCGAGCGTCCGGTCGTAGTCCAGGAGGTCCGCCACCGGCAGGAGCAGGGGCTCGTCGTCGACGTAGAGGCGGATGACCTTCGCGTCGGGGACGTTGACGATGGTCTGCCCGACGCGGGCGAAGCCGTACGCCTCCTCCGCGTGCTGGATGCTCCAGGTCTCGTGGAAGCCGTTGATGAACGTCCCGTGCGCGAAGGACTCGCGCCCCTCCTCGACGTTGCCCCGCATGCCGAGGTAGCCGTTGCCGAGCGCGAACAGGGTCTCGCTGCGGCCGAGGTCGGACGAGTCGAAGATCCGCTCGGAGAGGCGCCACTCGTCGACCGGCCAGCGTTGCCGGTCGAGGTAGTCGGTCACCGGCGCCGGGGTGTCGCGCGGGACCGGGGTCATGCGGCACCTCCGCTGCGGTCGTCGGTGCCGTCGTCGGTCGAGCCGCGAGCGGGGCGAGCGATCGAGACCCCCAGCACGCCGACCAGCTCGGCCAGGTCCGTGACGACGACGTCGGCGCCGTGCGAGCGGAGCACGTCGGCACCCGCCCCCCGGTCGACCCCGACGACCAGCGCGAAGTCTCCGGCGGCGCCGGCCTGCACGCCGGAGACCGCATCCTCGACCACCACGGACGCGCGGCTCGGGACGCCGAGCTGTGCGGCCCCGTACGCGTAGGTGTCCGGCGCGGGCTTGCCCGCGATGGCGTGCTCGCGTGCGACGAGACCGTCCACGACGACCCCGAAGCGGTCGCCGAGCCCGGCGGCAGCGAGCACGTCGCGCGCGTTCGCCGAGCTCGACACCACCGCCATCGCGATCCCCCGCGTCTCGAGGTCGTCGAGCAGCGCCACCGAGCCCGGGTACGCGGCGACGCCCTCGGTGGCGAGCAGGGTGGCGAACTCGGCGTTCTTGCGGTTGCCGAGCCCGCAGACCGTCTCGGCCGTGGGCGGGTCCGTCGGGTCGCCCTCGGGGAGCGTGACCCCTCGGGACGCGAGCAGCGACCGTACGCCGTCGTAGCGCGGCTTGCCGTCGACGTAGGCGAAGTAGTCGTCGTCGGTGTAGTCGGGCGTGAGGCCGCGACGCCCGAGGTAGTCGGTGAACAGGGCCGCCCAGGCGCGCATGTGGACCTCGGCGGTCGGGGTCAGCACACCGTCGAGATCGAACAGGACGGCGTGGACGACGGCAGGGGGTGGCTGCGGCGAATCAGTCACCCTCCGAGCCTAGGGCGTCCACGTTGCGTTCGGGTGTCGACCGTCCGAAGGTGTGGGGATCGATGCAGGCGAGTCGAACGCGTCACCCTGGTTCTCAACGCGGGTAGGTATGCCTTACCTTGGTTTGCGTGGAGAACGGAGCGGGAGCACCTCAGCTGCGCGGGACGGGCGTGCGCGCCGCGTACGGCCCGACCGTCGTGGTGGACGATGTCGACGTCGCGCTCGTGCCGGGCCGCGTCACGGCTCTGATCGGGCCGAACGGCAGCGGCAAGTCGACCCTGCTCCGCACGCTCGCCGCTCTCCACCCCGCCGCGGCCGGGCGGGTGGAGCTGGCCGACGGCGCGGCGATCACGGACCTGCGTCCGCGCGAGGTGGCCACCCGGCTGACCCTCCTCTCGCAGTCGAGGTCGGCACCGGGCGGGGTGACCGTGCGGGAGGTCGTCGAGTACGGCCGGCACCCGCACTCGAAGCGGTGGGGCGGTGGCGATCCCGACGGCCCGGAGGTCGTGCTCCGTGCGATGGAGATGACCGGCGTCGGCGACCTCGCCGACCGTCCGGTCGACCGGCTGTCCGGCGGTCAGCTCCAGCGGGTCTGGCTCGCGAGCTGCCTGGCGCAGGACACCCCCGTGCTGCTCCTCGACGAGCCCACCACCTATCTCGACCTGCGCTACCAGGTCGAGCTGCTCGACATCGTCCGCGACCTCGCCGACCAGCACGGCATCGCCGTCGGGATCGTGCTGCACGACCTCGATCAGGCCGCCGCCGTCGCCGACGAGGTCGTCCTGCTGGTCGAGGGTCGCGTGGTGGCGGTCGGGACGCCGGCGGACGTGCTCACCACCGAGCTGCTCTCACCCGCGTACGGCGTCACGGTCGACGTCCACACAGACCCGCACGACGGGCTCCTGCGGACGCGGGCTCGCGCGCGCCACCACGGCCGCGCGCCGATCGGCTGACGCCGATCCCGGAGCCGAGCCGCGGCTGCCTGGCGACCCGCCCCACGACCCTCCCCCTGACCGAGCACGACCGATCCGAGGAGAACCTCCAGTGAAGACCACCCGTACGCTCGCCACCGTCGCGTCGGCAGCCGCCGCCCTCGCGCTGGCCGCCTGCGGCACCACAGAAGAGGCCGGTGGCGACGAGGACGCCTCGTCGTCCGAGCCGATCACCGTCACCGACGTCCGCGGCGAAGAGATCACGCTGGACGGCCCCGCCACCCGCGTCGGCGTCACGGAGTGGAACGTCGCCGAGTACCTGGTCTCCCTCGGCGTCCAGCCCGTCGGCGTCTCCGACATCTCCGGCTTCGAGACCTGGGACACGTCCGTGGAGCTCGGCGACGACGTCACCGACCTGGGCACCCGGGGCGAGCCGAGCATCGACACCGTCGCCTCGCTCGACCTGGACGTCCTGTTCGTCACCGACCAGCTCGCCGGCGACGCCATGAAGCAGATCGAGGAGACCACGCCGGTCGTCGTGGTGGCCGGCGGCGACGCCGCCGACCAGATCGCCCGGATGTGGGACAACGTCGACCTCGTCGCCGAGGTCACCGGAACGACCGACGAGGCCGCCGACCTGCGCTCCGACTTCGACGCCACCCTCGCCGACGCCCAGCAGGCGATCAGCGACGCCGGAGCCGAGGGCGCCGCGGTGGCGTTCAGCGACGCGTACGACACCGGCGACGCGGTCTCCATCCGGCCGTTCACCGAGACGTCGCTCGTCGGAGCGGTCTTCTCCGAGATCGGGCTGTCGAGCGCGTGGAGCGAGATCCCGGGGATCGAGGGCGACCCGGGCTACGGTCTCGGCGCGACCGACGTCGAGGGGCTGACGAAGCTCGGCGACGACACGCTCTACTGGTACTACACCTCCGAGAGCGAGGGCGACGTCTACACCGACGCGCTCGCGGACAACAAGGTGTGGACGTCGCTGCCCTTCGTCGAGGCCGGTCAGGTGACGCGGTTCCCGGACGGCATCTGGATGTTCGGCGGCCCGGCCTCGATGACCCGACTCGTCGAGGCCGCGGTCGACACGGTCTCCTGACCCGGCCCAGCTGAGCTCGACACGGCCCGATCCGACGAAGGAACGCAACGACGATGAGCCTCACCGCGCAGCCGACCGTACCGCCCGCAGGCGTGCCTGCCGACGGTCGGCGCGGCGGCCCGGTGGGGCTCGTCCTCCTCGTCGCGGGTCTGCTCGCGGCGATCGTCGTCCTCGCGGCGATCGACGTCGTCCAGGGCACCGCGACCGTCGGCGTGACCGAGCTGTGGGCATGGCTGTCCGGGTCCGCCGACGCGCAGGCGGCGGCCGTGATCGTCGACTCGCGGCTGCCGCGGGTCGCGGCGGGCGTCCTCGTCGGCGTCGCCCTCGGCGCGGCCGGCTGCGTGCTCCAGTCGATCTCCCGCAACATCCTGGCCTCTCCCGACACGCTGGCCGTGAACGCGGGTGCGTTCCTCGCGCTGACGTTCGCCGCGACCGTCGGGATCCCGGCCGTCGTCTTCGGTGACCTGGCGATCGCGTTCATCGGGGGACTCGCCGCCGCCGCGGTCGTCTTCGCGCTGGCGGGCACGGACTACGGAACGGTCCGCCTGGTCCTGGCCGGCACCGTCGTCGCGATGGTGCTGCGCTCCGTGGCCACCACGCTGATCATCCTCAACCCGATGGAGTCCCAGGGGCTGCAGGCGTGGGAGGCGGGCATGCTCGGCCAGAACGGTTTCGACGCCGTCACGCTGATGGTGCCGCTGGTCGTGGCCGGGATGCTCGTGCTCGTCCTGTTCGCCCGCCGGCTCGACGTGATGGCGCTGGGCGACGACGCCGCCCGTACCGTCGGCGTGCCGGTCCGGACGACGCAGATCCAGGTCCTCCTCACCGCGGTCGCGCTGTCGGCGGCCGCGGTCACGCTGACCGGTCCGATCGGGTTCGTCGGGCTCGCGGCCCCCGCGCTGGTGCGGCTGCTCGCGCCCCGGATCCGAGGCCTGCACCGGCA